>JASJHI010000427.1:0-3391 GCA_033791105.1 Acidimicrobiia bacterium
CTGTCGCACTCGGTACCGACGGCATCGGTGCCGACATGCTGGCCGAGTTCGGACTTGCCTACGTCAAACAGCGTGAGGTCGACATCGGCGCGAGCCCCGACACAGCGTGGTCCTGGCTGAACACGGGCTGGACGCTGTTCCCGGAAGCGCGGCGCGATCGTGTGACCTGGTCGTACGAACCGATCGAGCCGTGGCACCTTGCCTTCACGCCGACCGTCCGGGCAATCGACGTCGAGATCGACAACACGTTGGTCCTCCAGAACGGGAACGCGACACTCGTCGATGCCGCCGAGATCCGCGCCAAGGCGGGCGAGCAGGCGACACGGCTCCACCGGACGCTCGAAAGGCTGGACTGATCGATGACGGCGCTGGTCATCAAGAACCCACTCGTCGACGGCCGTGATTGGCCATCGGCTCCGTCGGAGCTGGCAGGTTTTCACCATCGCATGCCGGCCTACTCGCCGACCCTGCTGCTCGACGCACCCGATCTCGCCGAACGTCTCGGTCTCGGCAGGGTGGTCATCAAGGCCGAGACGCGGCGGATGGGTCTGCCGTCTTTCAAGATCCTCGGTGCATCGTGGGCGACGTACCGGGCGATCTGCGAACACATCGGGCGTGAGCCCGAACCTTGGTCGAACATCAACGAATTGGCAGCCAAGCTGGCATACCTCCGACCGTTCAAGCTGGTCACCGCTACCGACGGCAACCATGGCCGCGCAGTCGCGTTCATGGCCCGCCTGCTGGGCTTCGAATGCCACGTCTTCGTGCCCGCCGGCATGGTTCGAGCACGGATCGAGCCGATGGAGCGAGAAGGCGCCACCGTCACTGTGATCGACGGCGACTACGACGATGCGGTCGCCGCGGCGGCCGCCGAGGCCTGCGAGACCTGCCTCATCGTGTCCGATACGTCATGGCCCGGCTACGAGACGATTCCGGCGCAAGTCGTCGAGGGGTACTCCACGATCTTCGCCGAGGTCGACAGCGCACTCGATGCGAGTGGGCTCGACCGACCCGATCTGGTGGTCGTCCCGATGGGGGTCGGTGCCTTCATGGCCGCCGCCGTCACGCACTACCGCTCGGGTGTGGAGCATCCTGTGATCGTGGGTGTGGAACCGCTCGACGCCAACTGTGTCCAGGCCTCGGCGCTGGCCGGCGAGATCGCCCATGTGCCGGGCCCTCACCGGTCGATCATGGTCGGACTGAACTGCGGCCGACCCTCACTCACGGCATGGCCGCGCCTCGCCAGTGGAATCGATTGGTTCGTCTCGGTGGACGACGACGCGGCACGTCGGGCGATGCGCGATCTCGCCGACGCCGCGGTTGCCGCCGGTGAGACCGGTGCGGCGTCGCTGGCCGGGCTCGACGAGCTGCTCCGCGACGACGACGCGCGGAAGGAACTCGGAGACCTCTCACGCAGCACGGTGTTGCTCGTGGTGACCGAGGGTGCCACCGATCCGGACAACTTCGAGGCCATCGTGGGGCGCAGCCCCGAAACGGTGGGCAGGGTCCTCACGGCGCTCCGATGAGCCTCCAGGCCAGATAGATAGCTACTCCCGCGGTCTCTCCCACGGTGTCAGACACGCTGCAGGTTGGCGCGCTGCAGGTTTCAGCTGGGCGTCTCGTTCGCACGGCCAGCCGGCATCGGGGGCGGTCAGTATCATGGCGTGATGGCGCAGCTCAGTGCCGCCGACCGGGTCAAGCTGCCCGACCGTGCATTCGCCTACATCGACTCGCAGGGCAAGCGACGACTGCCGATTCCCGACGCCGCCCACGTTCGCAACGCGCTTGCCCGGTTCAACCAGGTCGACTTCGAGAGCGAGCAGGCACGCGAGCGTGCTCGCGTTCGGCTGCTCCGCGCGGCGAAGAAGTTCCGCATCGTGCCGGTCGGATTCATCTGCAGCCAACTCCGAACGGAGCGCGAGCTCGGAGCTGCGGAGGCGAGGGAGCCGGTCGAGATGCCGTCTGGCTTCGTCACGATGTTGATGACCGACATCGAGCAGTCCACTGCACTGCTCCATCGCCTCGGTGACCGGTATGTCGAGCTCCTGAGTGAGGTCCGCGAGATCCAGCGGTCAGCTGTCGAGAGCTTCGACGGCGTGGTCGTGGAGGCCCGGGCCGACGACTTCTTCGCCGTGTTCGAGAGCCCGCGGTCGGCTGTCGAGACAGCGATCGCCATCCATCGAAATCTGAGGGCCCGCGGGGGTGAGGGTGACTGCGCGACGCGCGTGAGGGTGGGGATCCACGCCGGGTATCCAACGCTCAACGACGCGAACTACGTCGGGATGGCCGTCCACACCACCGCACGAATCAGTGATGCGGCCCACGGCGGACAGATCGTGATCTCGGGCGACACGAAGCTGGCGCTGACGGGAATGAGACCGGAAGGGGTCCGGATCCGGACCCTCGGGACCCACCGCCTGCGTGGGATTCCCGACGAGGTGGCACTGTTCCAGGTTGCTGCCGCTGGCATGGCCGGTCGATTCCCGCCGCTGCGGACCTGAACTAGCTGGACGAACGCGGTGAATTGACCCTTGGCGAGGGCGCCGTTACGCGCGAACATGAGCCCCTGGGGAGGTACACGTGACGACCGACTTCGTCGGATCACTGGGTACGGCATTCGGGGCAGCGCTCGACCCGCTTCGTGTCGCGCTCGGAAGTGAGCCCGAGTTCTCCGATCTCCTGAAGAGCCACGGCTGGGAGGCGCCGCCCGAATCGTTCGACATCGCCGATGTCCGCGCCCTGTTCGCCGTGGATGCTCACTTCGAGGCATTCGAGCAGTTGTACGAGCAGGCCGCCTCCGCAGACGCAGTCCAGGCTGTCCAACTCGTTCTCGACGCCATCGACGAGCTGAAGACGGTCGTCGACAACATTCAGAAGATGACGCGGGTGATCGCCGATCAGCAGGCCCCGTTCCCGTTCAGCGAGTCCGACTTCTGGTCGGAGTTCCCGGGTCAACTCGTCGAGGATCTCTTTGTCGGGTACCTCGAGACCCACCAGTCATCGCTGGCCGTGCCCCTGGTGTTCCTCGGCATCATCGAACACGAAGAGGTGAGCCCGGCCGAGGCCGGCCGTGTGGACTACGTCAGGGCGACCATCCACTGGGACCGCATTCCCGACCTCTTGAACCCTCAGACCCTCATCGACACCGTCTTCGTCGCCGAGACGGGCGAGTTCCTGGCGCGGCGCCTGATCGAAACGGTGGCGTTGGCCCTTCTGGTCGACGGGCTCCGCGGCGTGCTCCTGACACCGGAGGAGACCGTCGTCGACGCCTACTACACGTCGGACAACGACGCCAGGGACGACCTGCAGATGTTGCTGCTGCCGTTGCTCGGTGGCGACCATCCACTGGGACCGCATTCCCGACCTCTTGAACCCTCAGACCCTCATCGAC
>JASJHI010000428.1:0-4066 GCA_033791105.1 Acidimicrobiia bacterium
GGCGACGAGATCCCGGCCGTCGGGTGGTCGAGGGCCAGCGACTGATGCAAGCGACATCTGACATCATGCTCGGGTGGTCGTCGGTCGCGAAGAACCACTATTACTTCCGTCAGCTGTGGGACATGAAGGGCTCGTTCGACACGTCCCTGGCCGACAAGCGCGCGATGCACCAGTACGCAGCAATCTGCGGCTGGACCCTCGCCCGTGGGCACGCGCGATCCGGTGACCGGATCGCCATCGCGCGATACCTCGGGAAGGGCGATGTGTTCGAAACGGCGATCGCTGACTTCGGGGTGCGTTATGCGGACCAGGCCGAGCGCGACTATCAGGCGTTCATGGCCGCCGCCGAGAACGGGCGAATCGAACTGGACACCAGCGTCAACAAGTAGACCCGGGCGACAGGTACTTCACCGAAGGTCAACCGGATCGAACTCGCCATCAACAACGCGTTGAGCGCCCCGCGCACCGCTTGCGAAAGGACTCTCTGCGCATGAGAGCCAACAGGAAGGACCAGATCCGAGCATTGTTGAAGAGCATCGAGACGGGTGAGACCGCCGCGGTGGCAGTGGTGAACGAAGATCAGTACATTCAGCACAACCCTCACAACAGCGAGGGAAGCGAAGGTTTGGCCGAGCTGTTTCTACGGTTGTCCAAGACATCTCCTCGCGTCGAGATTGTGCGAGCGTTCGAGGATGGTGACTTCGTCTTTGCTCACACCGAATACGACTTCGCCGATGAGAACATCGGCTTCGAGGTATTCCGGTTCGAGAACGACCAAGCGGTCGAACACTGGGACAACCTGCAGTCCCGGATGGGGCCGAACCCGTCCGGCCACACAATGACGGACGGACCGACGGAAGCAACCGACCTCGACCGAACCGAATCCAATCGCCGAACAGTCCACGCATTCGTTGACGAGGTCCTTGTACATCGCCAGCTCGAGCAGCTCGGGAACTACGTCGACGGGGAGAGCTACACCGAGCACAACCCGCAGATGGCGGACGGATTCGAGCATCTGCCCGCGGCGCTCAGGGGGACTGCCTCCGAACCGCGACCGAGGAGCTACGACAAGATCCATCGTCTGCTCGCGGAGGGCAACTTCGTGCTCAGCGTCTGCGAAGGCATGCTTGGTGAGATCCACTGCTCCTTCTACGACCTCTATCGTCTCGATCGCGGGAAGGTCGTCGAACACTGGGACACCGTCGACGCAATCCCGCCCCGAAGCGAGTGGAAAAACGACAACGGGAAGTTCTAGACGTCGACGTCCGATATCCGACACGACCGGGGCCCCAGTTGCGAGTCGGAGGACGTGCCTAACGTTGGCCCACGATGATGGTGACTCGCGAAGATCCGGCCGAGATCGAGGTCCTCGGTGCGCCTCTGGAGTTGTCCTGTGGGATCGTGCTCCCGAACCGGCTCGTAAAGGCCGCAATGTCCGACTCGCTCGGCGATGGCCAGGGCAGTCCCACCGACCCGCAGGTCCGCTTGTACGAACGATGGTTGGACGGAGGCGCGGCGCTCGCGATCGTCGGTGAGGTACAGGTCGACGCGCGGTATCCGGAGAAGCCGGGGAATCTTGTCTTGGATGCGTCGGCCTCGAAGCTTGGTCTTCGTCGGCTGGCAGCGCTGAGCGGGGTGGATCGTGGATACGTCTGGCCCCAGCTCGGTCACGCGGGTGCATTGGCGCATGAGCCGATCTCGCATCCTGTCGGCCCGTCAGCGCTGAACGTAGACGGGTTGACATGCTCGGTGCTCTCTCGCGTTGACATCGAGGAACTCCCGGCAACCTATGCAAGCGCAGCGCGTCGGGCACTCGATGCCGGCTTCACGGGCGTGGAGGTGCACGCCGGGCACGGGTTTCTGCTGAGTCAGTTTCTGTCGCCGCTGTTCAATCGTCGAATCGATCGCTACGGCGGTCCGATCGAGCGCAGATGTCAGATTCTTGTGGACATCGTGCATCGGATCCGTGCCGAGACCGGGGCGGGCTTCGCCATCGGTGTCAAGATCAACGCCACCGATCAACTCGAGGGAGGCCTCACTGAGGTTGACGCGCTTGCGGCCATCGAGCTCCTTGGCCAAACGTCGGTTGATGTGATCGACATCAGTGGTGGGACGTATTTCCCAGGGGCCGCTTCGAGTTCCGATCGCGTCTCGGCTGGCCCCTACTTCGCCGACTTCGCCCGCAGAGCACGCGTGGTGACCGGGTCGGCGCTGATGTTGACCGGCGGTGTCAAGACACGCCGCCAGGCCGCAGAGCTCATCGCAGATGGTGGTGTTGACCTGGTCGGATTGGCGAGGGCGATGGTCCTCGATCCTGAGCTCCCCTCGACATGGCTTGGTCCGGACTCCTCTGATCCGGAGTTCCCCGCATTCGTCTCACCACCGCCCGGAGGAGTCACCGCTTGGTACACGATGCGCATGACCGCCCTCGCCGAGGACCGGGAACAGTCCTTCGATCCGACGTTGGCAGAGGCCGTCGCCGAGTACGACTTCCGTGATGCCCGTCGCGTCGCAGGCTGGAACACAAGGTTCGGCCATATCGCGCCCAAACGCCACTGAGGACGGACCGCCGAGGAGCAAGCGTCGCGGGGCCAGTCAACGAATCGTGAGCGCCTCGGGCGACCGCGTGGCCCGGAGCCGCCGTCGAAGCGCGTCACCTCTGCCACCGGGTGTCGGAAGGCGGTGGTCCTCGCCCAGCAGGTGCCCCGCCGCGATGTCCACTCCGCACGTGCCGGTTATGGCCGACGGCCCACCAGGTCGAGGAAGCGGGTTTGCAACGGCGCGTCATCGGCGACATGTCCCGATGAGCTCTCCCCGAACATCCCCAACTCGCCCAGGCTCGCAGCCATGGGCTGGATTCCGTCCCACATCTGGCTCACCAAGTTGGGATCGAGCTTGTCATCGGCACCGATGGCGCGGGCGAGATCCCAGGCATGCGTGCCGTTGTCCATGATGCGAAAGCCGACAAACCTCGTGCGTGGTATCTCACCCATCGGGTGATCGACCGTGCCCTCGAGACCGTTCGGCGCGGCGAACCCTTCTTGCATCTGGGTAGCGAGGTCGACAAAGTCGGCGATTGGATCCTGACTGTCGGCCATCAAGTCATCACCAAGCCCAGCGATTACATCCTGTTGTGACGCTCCCGCCAGGAGCTGCACGCTCATCCGAGTCCCCAAGAGCATGTGGTTGGTGAGCTGGCGCACGTTCCACTCGGTGCACGGTGTCGGCAGATCCCACTGATCGTCACCCACCTGGCGAAGGCGAACTCCGAACTCTTCGCTTGCTTGGCTGAGGGCTTCGAGGGCATCCATGACCGCCACGATAATCGGCCGACCAGGATGGTCGTGGGGTTCGAGGATCTCGACGATGCCTCCGTTGCGTCGGCGATACTTCAAGGACGTGTCAGACATCGTTCTCGGTGTCCCCGATCGGCACTTCGGCCACCGTCGGCAACGTTCACCGGGCGAGCGGATATGTGGCAACTGCGCGTGGTTCGATGCGGTCCCCGAGTGGGTCGTCTTTCGTTCCGCCGATGCCTTGATCTGGACCGCTCGGAGTGATGTACTTGGAGCGGCGCGTAACCGGGGACGCTTCTCGGCCTGCGTCAACTCGCTGTGCCTTCGGCGATGATCGCAGTCATGGTCGCGGTCGTGCTGCGGTTTCGAGAGGTGCACGCACCTCTCGATGACCTGTCGTCAGTGAAACCAGGGAACGATCGATTCATGGCGCGAGCGCTCGCCATCTACGATCATGTGCGGCACTCAGACAGGGCCACCAGAGATGTCGATGATCTGACCCGTCACCCATGCCGCGGCCGGGGACGCGAAGTAGAGAGCGGCCATGCCGACGTCTTCGGGCTCGCCCATCTTCTGCATGGGAATGCGCTTGGCGACCTTCTGCAGGTCCTCCGGAGTGAAACTCATCGCCGTCATCATGATCTCGGTCTCGATCCACCCCGGACAGATGCAGTTGACCCGCACCCGGGGCGCCAGCTCGAGCGCCAACGTTTTCGTCAGCGAGTTCACACCGGCCTTGGCCGCTGCGTAGTGGCCACTCCCCGGAACGC
>JASJHI010000429.1:0-8568 GCA_033791105.1 Acidimicrobiia bacterium
CGAGCGCACGTTGGGCCCGTAATACCCACAAGATTCGGATCTCGCGGCTGACCGACGGAGGTCCCTAACGGATCGCTCGGGCCGGTCCGTATTGTCGAATTGATGGGACTCGTAACGTCCGAGACGGGGCTCGCCGCATCGGCTCGGATCCTCGGCGACGGGCTGAACTCGCTGGTCGACGCCCTGCGGCGCCGAGGTTTCGGGGTCGTCGCCCCGGTCGTGAGCGACAGCGTCATCACGCTCGCGATCGTCGAGTCCGCCGACGAGATTCCCTCCGGGTGGAGCGACACGCAGCAGCCCGGCCACTACCGGGCCGAGGCCGGTGACGGGCCGCTCCGGTTCGGGCACGCCGCGCCGGCCCAGCCGTGGAAGCGGTACCTCCACGAGCCCCGAACACTGCTCGTGCGCAGCCGCATCGATGGGAGCGGCGATGCGAGAGCCGCCGCTGCCCAACCGGAACCGCTCGCATTCGTCGGGATCCAGTCGTGCGACCTCGCCGCCATCGCCCGCCTCGACGCGGTACTCGAACGCGACGAGGCCTACCATCGCCGCCGGGAGGGGCTCTTCATCGTCGCCGTCGCCTGCACGAGCCCGGCGTCGACCTGCTTCTGTGCGTCGGCCGGCACCGGCCCGATGCCCGGGGACGGCGCCGACATCGTGCTCGGGGAGCTCGACGACGGCACCCTGTTGGCGACCGCCCACTCCGCCCGGGGAGCCGAACTGCTCGACGCGGCCGGCGCCACCGAGGCCGCGAGCCGCGCTCGGGTCGCCCTGGTCGGGCAGATGGTTGACGACTGCGCCGCCGCACAGACCCGTGCGCTCGACCAGCATGCGATCGACGCTGCGGCGGCGACGCCCGACCATCCGGGTTGGGCCGATGTCGCCGCCCGATGCCTGACGTGCGGCAACTGCACGTTCCAGTGCCCGACCTGCTTCTGCACGTCGACCGACGACGTCACTCCGCTCGACGGTGAGAGCGTCGAGCGCTGGCAGCGCTGGGACAGCTGTTTCTCCCTCGACTTCTCGTACATCCACGGGGGGCCCGTCCGGCCCGGCGCCACCTCGCGCTACCGGCAGTGGTATCTGCACAAGCTCGTCACTTGGCATGACCAGTTCGGCGAGTCGGGATGCGTCGGCTGCGGCCGGTGCATCACCTGGTGCCCGACCGGGATCGACATCACAGAAGCGGTGATCACATGAACGACAGAAACGCACCTACCGCCGAGGTCCGCGGGCTTGCCGACGAGCTCGCGACCAACTCGCTGCTCGGTGACCTGCGCCGCGAGTTCCTCGACCTGCTCGCCGGCTGTTCGCGCAACATCGCCTTCACGGCCGACGAGCGAATCATGTCGGCCGGTCAACCCGCTGACCGCTTCTGGCTGATCCGCCACGGCCGGGTCGACATCGAGATCGACGGCGGACCCAGGGGCACGATCGTGATCGACCGCCTCGACCCCGGCGAGCTGCTCGGCGTCTCCTGGATCGCCGAGCCCTACCTGACCGAGTTCGACGCCACCGCCGTCGAGCGCGGCAGTGCGATCGTCGTGGACGCCGCGTGCCTGCGGGCCAAGTGCAACCAGGACCACGAACTTGGCCACGAGCTGTACCGCCGCTTCGCCATCCGTCTACGCGACCGGCTGCACGCAACGCGTCTCCAGCTCCTCGACATCTACCGGCCGGGCGCGTGAGAGCCGCACCCGCGTCCACGACGATGACGCCGGTGACAGCGATCGTGGATGCGGTCCGCCGCGACCTGACCGACACGGTTACCCTCGCGCTGGCGCTGCCCGACGAGCTGCCCATCCCCGAGCCGGGCCAGTTCGCCATGCTGTGGATGCCGGGCGTCGGCGAGATCCCGATCTCGTACAGCGGCATTGGGCCGGGGCCGCGCGTCGAGCACACCGTGCGGGCCGTCGGCCAGACCAGTGCCGCGCTCGCCGCGGTCGGCCTCGGCGACGTGATCGGCGTGCGGGGCCCATTCGGTCGGGGCTGGCAGCTCGACGGTCTCGAACACCGCGACCTGTTGATCGTCGCCGGCGGGCTCGGCCTCGCGCCGTTGCGCCCGGTCGTCGAGCTCGCGGCCGCCGGAGGGATCGTCGCTCGCTCGGTCCGCCTGTTCGTCGGCGCCCGCGAGCCAGCCGGGATGCTCTACGCCGACGACCTCGACCGACGTTGGGCGTCGCTGGAACCACGCCTGTCGGTCGATCACGCCGACGCCACATGGCGCGGCGCGGTCGGGCCGGTCAGCGTCGTGCTCGGCGACGCGCTCGGCGACGCGCTCGATCGATCTGGCGATCTCGCCGCATTGGTGTGCGGTCCGGAGATCCTGATGAGCGTCATCAGCCGCCAGTTGGTCGGCGCCGGTGTGGCTCCCGAGCGCATCCAGGTCTCGCTCGAACGCAACATGCAGTGCGGTGTCGGGCACTGCGGCCACTGCCAGCTCGGACCGCTGTTTACGTGTGTCGACGCCCCCGTGGTCGGGTGGGACGTCGCCGGTCCGCTCCTTGCCGTGAGGGAGCGATGACACCGTGACCGGCGCTGACGCTCGCCCCCGGGTCGCAGTCTGGAAGTTCGCCAGCTGCGACGGCTGCCAGCTCACGCTGCTCGACTGCGAGGACGAGCTGCTGCCGCTCACCGAACTGATCGACATCGCCTATTTCCTGGAAGCGACATCGGCCGAGAGCGATGGCCCGTTCGACCTGTCGATCGTCGAGGGCAGCATCTCGACGCCAGACGATGTCGAACGCATCCAGCGGGTCCGCGAGCAGTCGCACGCACTAATTACGATCGGCGCCTGCGCCATCGCCGGCGGGATCCAGGCGCTGCGCAACTTCGGCGACGTCGAGGAACTGCTGCGCATTGTCTACGCGACGCCGGGCTTCCTCTCCACGCTCGACACCGTCACCCCGATCTCGGACCACGTGACGGTCGACTTCGAGCTTCGCGGCTGCCCCATCGACAAGCGCCAGCTGCTCGAGGTGATCTCGGCGTTCCTCGTCGGCCGGCGCCCCGAGGTCCCGACCCACGACGTGTGCTTCGAGTGCAAGGCGGCCGCGCTGCCGTGCGTGCTCGTGGCTCACGGCACGCCGTGTCTCGGCCCGGTCACGCACGCAGGATGCGGCGCGCTCTGCCCGCGGTTCGGTCGCGGCTGCTATGGGTGCTTCGGCCCGATGGACTCCGCCCGACCAGAGCCGCTGGTCGCCACGCTGCGGGCGGCCGGCATGGACGAGGACGAGGTCGACCGCCTGTTCCACACGTTCAACGCCTGGGCGGAACCTTTCCGTGAGCAGCCCGCCCCGCCGGTCGCCGCGCCAGTGAGGAGCACACCATGACCCACAAGGCCCGAGCCGGCCGACTGAGCCGTGACGCCCTGCCGCGCGTCGAGGGCGAGGGTGCGATGCACGTCGAGATCGCCGACGGCGAGGTCGTCGACGTGCAGCTGAACATCTACGAACCGCCCCGCTTCTACGAGGGCTTCCTACGCGGCCGCGCCCACACCGAACCGCCCGACATCACCGCCCGCATCTGCGGGATCTGCCCGGTCGCGTACCAGATGTCGGCGTGCCTCGCGATCGAGGACGCGTGCGGCGTCACCACCCCATCGGAGGTCACCGAGCTGCGCCGCCTGCTGTACTGCGGCGAGTGGATCGAGAGCCACACGCTCCACGTCCACATGCTGCACGCCCCCGACTTCTTCGGCGTCGACAGCGTCGTCGATCTGGCCGCGCTCGACCGCCCCGCCGTCGAACGTGGGCTGGAGCTCAAGAAGATCGGCAACGAGCTGCTCGAACTGGTCGGAGGTCGTGCGATCCACCCGGTCAACGTCCGCATCGGCGGCTTCTACCGGGCACCCGATGCGGCCGCGCTGCGGACGTTCCGCCCGCGACTCGAACGGGCCCTGGAGCTGGCGGTCGACGTCACGCAGTGGGTCGCAGGGTTCGACTTCCCCGTCCTCGGCACTGACCACGAGCTCGTCGCGCTCGCCGACGGCGACCGGTACCCGGTGTTCGGAGACCGGATCGTCTCCGACCGGGGGCTCGACATCGCCGTCGCCGACTTCCCGGAGCACGTCGAGGAGATCCATGTCGCCCACTCGACCGCCAAGCACGCGCGGCTGCTGGCCCGCGGCAATTACCTCGTCGGGCCGCTCGCCCGGTTCACACTGGCGCGGGAGAAGCTGGGCCCGATCGCCACCGAGGCCGCCGACCGAGCGGGCCTGGGCGGCGAATGCCGAGACCCGTTCCGCAGCATCGTCGTCCGGGCCGTCGAGGTGGTGCACGCGTGCGAGGAGGCGTTGCGCGTCGTCGACGGTTACGTCCCGTTCGCGCCCGGCTCCGTCGACGTGCCACCCCGCGCCGCCACCGGACACGGCGCCACCGAGGCACCTCGTGGCCTGCTCTACCACCGGTACACGCTCGACGAGCACGGCATCATCGTCGACGCCGACATCGTGCCGCCGACCGCGCAGAACCAGCCGTCGATCGAGCACGACCTGTTCCACTTCGTTGAAGCCAACATCGACCTGCCCGACGACGAGCTGGCCCGGGCGGCCGAGGTAACGATCCGCAACCACGACCCGTGCATCTCGTGTGCCACGCACTTCCTCGACGTCACCGTCGACCGGCGCGGGGAGGCGCGGACGTGAAGCCCCTCGTGATCGGTGTCGGCAACCGGTGGCGTTGCGACGACGGGGTCGGCCCCCGGGCGATCGACGCGCTGGCCGCCGAGGCCCGCGACGACGTCGAGCTGCTGATACTCGACGGCGAGCCCGCGCGACTCGTCGACGCGTGGGCGGGGCGTGCTTCGGTCGTGGTCGTCGATGCGGTGCGCGGTGGCGCCTCACCCGGAACCGTCCATCGGGTCGACGCGCTCGGCGGCGACCTCGCGGTGGCCGCGTCGCCGAGCACCCACGGGGCGGGTGTGGCCGCCGCCGTCGCCCTCGGTCGGGCCCTCGGCCGGCTCCCCGAACGGCTCGTCGTGCTCGGTACGGAACCGGCCTGCGTCGGCGACGGCGGGGACCTCTCCGCTCCGGTCGCGGCAGCATTCGACGAGTTGGTCCGCCGAGCCGCCGAGGAGGTGGCGACCGCATGTGCCTGAGCGACGTCGCCCGCATCGTCGACCACGATCCGGCCACGTACGACGCGCTGGTCGAGATCGACGGTCGATCGGCCAACGTCTCGACGATCGCACTGGGGCTCGACTGCCCGGGCCTGGCCGCGGGCGACTGGATCGTCGTCCATACCGGGCTTGCCGTCGAGCGCCTCACCGCGGAGGAGGCTGGTGAGATCCTCCGGTTCCGCACGGTCCTCGCCCCGAGTACGAGCAAGGAGCACCGATGACGACCACCGACCGGCCAACCACTGGCCAGACGACGACCGGCCGCTCCGGCTCGCCGCGACCCCCCGGGACCACGCCCTCGTCCGACGTTCGCCGCGTCGGGATCGCCGTCGCCGGCCTCACCGCGGTGATCTCCGGTTTCTCGGTGTTCGTCAACGGCTACGGAGTGCAGCGGTTCGACGACCCGACCACCTACACCACCGCCAAGAACCTGGTAGCGGCGGCGCTGATCACGACCGTGCTCGTCGTGTGGCGGCACGTCGGGCGACCGTCCGTGCTGCCGGCCGACGAGCCCGGACCGGAGCTCGGCACCGGCCGCCGGCGCCTCTCGCTCGCCGCGATCGCGGTCATCGGCGGCAGCGTGCCGTTCGTCCTCTTCTTCGAGGGTCTGACGCGGGTCTCGTCGAGCGACGCGGCGTTCATCCACAAGACGCTCGTCGCTTGGGTGGCGGTGCTCGGCGTGGTGCTGCTGAGGGAGCGGCTGTCGCTCCCTCATTACCTCGCGATCGGGCTCATCCTCGTCGGCTACGCGACCCTTGCCGGTGGCGTCGGGTTTCCGGTGCTCGGCGCCGGTGAGGCGCTGATCCTGGTCGCCACGCTGTGCTGGTCGTTCGAGGTCGTCGTCGCCCGGGCCGTGCTCCGCCATGGTGTCGGCGAACTGGCCGTGAGCACGTCGCGCATGCTCGGTGGCGTCGGCATCCTGCTGGCGTGGGCGGTCGTCCGCGGCGCGGCCGGCGATCTGCTCGCCCTGTCGGCCGAACAGTGGCGGTGGGCGGCCGTCACCGGCATCCTCCTGAGCGCGTACGTGATCACGTGGCACAATGCGCTGGCCCGCGCCCAGGCGGTCGACGTCACCGCGATGCTCGTCGTCGGCGCCGTGATCACCGCGCTGCTCAACACGGGGGTACGCGACCTGCCGCTGCGACCGGTCGGGGTGGTCCTGATCGGGCTCGGCGGCCTGGTCGTCGCGGCGTCCGGCCTGCGTCCACGATCGGCGGTCCGACCGGCATGACCGTCGCCGGCGCGCTGCGCTTCGCCCGCTTCGCGGTACCGCCCAACGAGCGTGGCTACTGCGGCCCGGAACGCACGAGCGAGCTGGCCGCCTATCGCGCCGAGGAGTTGGCGGTCGACCCCGGCCTGCCCGAGCTGGCGGCCGGCTTCGACGGGGCCTGGCCCTATCTCGAGCTGCTCGCCGGCGCTGCCGGCTCCGACGATCCCCTCGACGATCGGGTCGTGGAGGCGTACTGGATCGGCAACGACTTGTGCCGTCGCGTCACGAGCAACGACCTCGGCTGGCATCTCGTCGACCGGTTCGGGCCCCGCGCGGGCCGTGACGTCGCCCGGCTCACGGCGGGCGTCGGACACGGCGCTGTGCCTCACCACGCGTTCCACGTGTTCAACGTGTATCCGTGGGTCGGTCTCCTGCGCGAGGGGAGAGGCGGCGACGAGCCCCTCCGGATCATCCGGCACTGTCACATCGGCTGGGGTGCTGTGATCGATCGCGTCGGCGACGAGCTCGTTATCGACGGCCCGACCGTCACCTGGGACGGCGGCGCGCTCGCGATCGGCGGCACCGAGCGTCGCGCCGTCCGGCTCGACCCCCGACTCGCCTCGCTGCGCGCCGCGATCCGGGAGGGCTCGGTCGTGGCCGTCCATTGGGGGGAGGTCGTCGACGTACTCGATCCCCGCCAACAGTGGTGGCTCGCATCCACCACGGCATCCCAGATCGACATCGCCAACAAGGCCGGGGCGCGCACGATCGGTTGACACCCGCCGTTCGACGCATCGCGCGTTGCCGGCAACGTCCAGGCGAGCGGCGGAGGCCGGTCCGCGGCATCGGCCCGCTGGAACATCAGCTCTTTCGCCTGAGAACGCGGCTCCATCCCGACGGCGACATGCTCGCACCGCCGAACGTGTTACGGCATGCGGCCGCCCCTCGTGGGTTCAGCCCAAAGCGGCCTTGGCGGCCTCGGCGACCTGGCCGTGATATGGCGATCCATGTCCAGGGAGGACCAGATCGGTATCGAGTGCAATGAGAATATCGAGGCTTGCTCGGGCCTGCGCCGGGTCGGTGTGGAACACGCAGGGCATGAATTGCGGGGCACCGTCGTGGGCACTGTTGCGTTGAGGGATCGAGGGGCGCGGCGCACCGGTGTGGCCTCGTTCTTCGGTCAGATCGCTTCGGCGAGTTCATCGAAGGCTGCCGCAACGCGCAGTCGGTCGTGGCGCGCTTCGACGCCGAGTTCGTAGTGACCGCGTCGCACGTTCTGGACGAACGCGTGACCGCGGATCACCGTGGACGCGGTCCGATGAACTCGCCACGGCAATCTGATCGGACACGGACGTCGCGGTGCCGAATCGCGTCCCCGATCGATCAACGCAACAGTGCCCGCGGCGGTCGGCGCGACGGGGCGCTTATCGACGGTCGAGGCGTAGGTCAGCGCGGCGTGCGCGGCTGCCCTGAGTAGTCCGAGTCCATGCGGCGAGGCTGTCAGATCGCGATGGACGGGCATCGTCGGCCGGTTCCGCGCTCGGGTCAGGCCCCTTCGGCGTGCTCGTCACCAGGTCCGCGTCGCCCGGCCGCCACCACGAGAACGAACCCCGCCAGCAGGAGGAGGGAGGCGATCAACGAGATGGGCAGCACCTCGTTCGGGCCGGTTGTCGGAATCGCCCCCTGAGCGTTCAACACGCCGTCTGCACCGGTGGCGTTGACAGCAGCCAGCGGGCAAGCGGGGTTCGGCGTCGCGCCGCTCACCCCGGCGCTCACAACCGTCTCGAGCCCGTCATGGGTCACTGTCCAGGTGACCGAGGTGATGTATCTCACGGTCAAGAACTCGGCGGCGAGCGCATCGTCATCGGAAGCCTCGTCGCGCCGCTCCAGAACGGTGACCTGCTCACCGTCCAGTCGCTGGGGCGAGAGTGCCGAGGTCAACGTGTCCGCGTCGAGGGAGAACGGGTTGTCGTTGACGGCTGCGAAGCGCGCAATTCCGTGACCATCGCACTCGAGCACGTTGTCGATGAGGAGGAGGCGAACCGGTTCCACGGGCTCGCACGTTCCATCGACCGATCGTTCGCCGGTGTTGCAGCCGGACTGATTCGTGGTGTCCGGTCCAGCGGCCACCGTCGTCTCCACACCACCCGCGACCGTCGTCTCCACACCACCGGCCACCGTCGTCTCCACCCCACCGGCCACCGTCGTCTCCACACCACCCGCGACCGTCGTCGCCCCTC
>JASJHI010000430.1:0-12193 GCA_033791105.1 Acidimicrobiia bacterium
GGCATCGACAACCCTGAGGCCGGTGCATTGCGCTAGCGCCCTGTGCCCGGGACCCCGGCGGTAAGCACCTCGTCGTCCACGCCCAGTCTTTCCTCTAGCTGCTCTCCGACCGCTCCGACGATGCGGCCGGCAACGGTGCGGGCACCGGCGACCGAGACCTGCTGGCCGACGGCGGCGCGCACGGCGGTCTCGTACGGATCGATGCTCGCCGGTGCCCTGCGGCCGGGGACGGAGGCGACGAGATGCGACAACCGGGACTCGTCCGCGAGAACGCTGTCGACCGCGAACGGATCGGCGTCGAGATCAAGCAGACGGCGTAGCCGTTGGACGAAGACGGCCAGGTCGGTCCACGCCTCGAGGCGGAGTGACGCCGACACATGGTCGTCAGCTGCCGTGAGCGCGACGACGCCGTGACCGTCGGGGAGCGCCAACGTCCGGCGGTAGACGACGCCGTCCCACGCCTCGATGCCGGGGATCGCTCGCGCGCCCAGAAACGAAAGGAGTTGGGCGCCGGCGAACGGCGTGCGTGCCGGGAGTCGGAGCTGCACACTGCCTCCGGCGTCGAATTCACCACCACCTCCGCCGGCCTTTCCACGAGACTGCGTGGACCCGCGACGGAGTTCGGACGGCGACGAGGCGAACACTTCGCGAACGGTCTCGTTGAACTGCCTGACGCTACTGAACCCGGCGGCGAACGCGATCTCCGTGATCGGGAGATCGGTCGTCTCGAGCAACGTCCTCGCAGTGTGCGCGCGCCGCGCACGGGCGACGGCGAGCGGACCCGCGCCGAGTTCGTCGGTGAACAGCCGGTTGAGATGTCGCTCGCTGTAGCCGAGGTTCGTCGCGAGGCCGGTGACGCCGACGCGCTCGACAGCACCGTCGGCGATGAGACGCATCGCCCGGCCGACGACGTCGTGTCGAGTGTTCCATTCCGGCGAACCGGGTGTCGCATCCGGCCGGCAGCGCTTGCACGCGCGGAAGCCGCGCTGCTGTGCGGCCGCGGCGGTGCGATGGAACTCGACGTTGGTTCTCTTGGGGGTGATCGCCGGGCAGGAGGGCCGGCAGTAGATGCCGGTCGTGCGGACGGCGGTGACGAACCAGCCGTCGAATCGTGCGTCGCGACTGACCAGCGCCGAGTAGCAGCGGTCGGGGTCGAGGTCGGGCATGCGCTCATCATGGCCGAGACCGCACGTCGGGGCCAGCGGAAATCGGACACGACCATCGCTGACGCGAAGCGCTCGGCGCATCGCCCTAGTGTGAGCAGCACGCGTGTGTGATCTCTGCCTTCCCCGACTCGATCGTCGACAACTGCTCGGCGGGCTCGCATCCGGCATGGTGCTCACAGCGGCTGGTCTGACACTCCCGCGCCAGGCCGGCGCCAGCCCGTCCCCGGTCGCGCCGGGTCTCTCGATCCAGCCACGAGCAGCATGGGCGGGTGACAGCCGCCCACCGACCGGACCATTGGCTTCCGAAGAGGTGCTGTTCCTGCTCGTCCATCACACCGCATCGGCCAACGGGGCCGATCCCGTAGGCGTGATGCGGTCGGCCTACGACTTCCACACCGGTCCCCAGAAGGGCTGGCCGGACGTTGCATACAACTTCTTCATCGACCAGAACGGCACCGTGTGGGAAGGTCGAACTGGGAGTCTCGTCGGCCCGGTCGAGGCGAGCGCCACCGGCGGAAGTCAGGGTTTCGCGCAACTCGTGTGCCTCCTCGGCGACTTCACGAGCGTGTTGCCAACCCCGGCGGCACTGACGTCACTGAACCGCACGCTCGCGTGGTTGGCCGACAGCTACGGCGTCTCGACGGCGCCCGGCGCCGTCGTCACCTTCCAGTCGCGCGGCTCGAATCGTTGGCCAGCGGGCGACACCGTCGTCGCCTCGACCATCTCGGGCCACCGGGACATGAGCGCGACGGCATGTCCCGGCGACACGTTCTACCCACACCTGATCGCGCTCGTGCCCGCGGAGGTGGAAGCGCTTCGTGTGGACGATCCCGATCTGGACGTTGCCACGGCGCCGGAGAGCACTTCGGCCGACCCGGCCGACCCGACGACAAACCCGCCCACCACGACAGCGGTTCCGACCACGGCGACTCCCGCCACGACAGCGTCGGCGGACGAGACCACGGCGGATGCATCCTCCGCGACGGCGTCGGCAGCTACCACGAGCGTCGCCACGGCCGCCGCGTCAACGACGACGTCGGGTGGAACCGGGTCCAGCGGCAACGTGACGACGGACGGAGACTCAGACTCCTCGCCTCGTCTGCTCCTCGGTGTCGCAGCCGCGGCCGTCGCTCTGACGAGCGGTGCCGTCTGGTACACCACCCGTCGATCGGCCCGCGCGGCGGAGGACCACTTGCACGACACCTCAAACGACACCGCCCGAGATGTCACGCCGTCGAACGGGACCATCCGAGGCGACACACCATCGGACGGGATCTCGTGAAGCGGCGCCGCCGGACCGAACCTGCACCCATGTCATGGGTCAGCTGCAGGAGACCTCGTGGTTCGGTGGGAGGCTGAAGCTCAAATTCTTGACGTACGCATCACCGGCGCCGCGGATTCGGGCCTCGCACGCCTGAGATGATCTCGCGAACGGCCCGAAGTACACGACATAAATGTCGCTGCCGTTCGTGAACTGCGCCCGCAACGAGGGGCATGTCACCGCCGTGCGCAGATAGGCACTTCCGGGGAACTCCGCGAGCTTCGCGCTGACCTCTGCACGGTACACCGACGGGGCGACCAGCGATGCCACGATCGTGATGTTCTGACCATCGCAGTCCGGGCGCGTCATCAGCGTCGCGAGTCCGAGATCACCGGGGATGGTGGTGGTCGGCGGCACCGCCAACACAGCCACCGTGACCGGAGCGACGGTGGCCGGGGCCACGGTGGCCGGGGCGACACTGGCCGGGGCGACAGTGGCCGGCGCCGCGGTAGTCGGCGCCGCGGTAGTCGGCGCCGCGGTAGTCGGCGCCGCGGTAGTCGGCGCGGGGGTCGCCTCGGTGGAACCGGTGTCAGATGAATCGGAGTCCCCGCCACCGAACGCAGCAAACGCCACGACCCCGAGGCTGGCGACTGCGACGATGCCGGCGATGGCGCCGACCATCCGGCCACGACCGCCGCTCGATGCGGCAGCTGCGACGACCGGGACCTCCTGGGTGTACGGAGGAGGCGGCGCGACCGCCGCAGCCCCCCGCGACTCGGCGACGAAGCGCGCCGCGCCGAGTGCGATCGAGTGCTTTGGATGAACATCGACCGCCACCGGCCGGGCGAATGCATTGCCGACGAGCTCGGCGACGAGCGGGATCCGCGAGCCGCCGCCGACGAGGAGTACCGCGTACAACTGCGACGGTGTCACAGCAGCACTCTGCAGCGCGCGATCCATCGCCTCGATCGACGTCACGAGCACCGGCTGGATCATCGACTCCAGTTCGGTCCGCGTGAGCCTGACGGTCAACTCGTCGCCGCCGACGAGAACAGAAATCGTCGCATCGGAGTCGGTCGAGAGCGCCTCCTTCGCGGCAACACATTCGTCGCGGAGACGCAGCGCCTCGGTTCCCGTCGGATCGAGCTCGTCCAGTCGATCACCCAGCTGCGAGCGCACGTGTTGCAAGACCGCTGCGTCGAAGTCGACTCCACCGAGACGTTCGATGCCCTCCGGTTGGCCGAGGATCTCGAACTCGCCCTGTCGCTTTTGTACCGCGGCGGCGTCGAACGTGCCGCCGCCGAGGTCGTAGACCGCGATGATCGCGTCGTCCGGCACGCGCTCGAGCGACGCGTAGTGCACCGCCGCCGCGATCGGCTCGCTGAGCAATGTCACGTCCGAGAGACCAGCCAGCCGGACGGCCTGTTGGAGCACACCGAGCTTGTACTCGCCCCAGGACGCCGGATGCGTGATTGCGATCCCATCGGTCGGCGGCCCGCCCTCACGTTCGGTCACGCTGTCGACGACGTCGCGCAGCAGGCGCGCCGTGATCATCTCGGGCGAACGCGGCGTCCCACCGATGAACATCGGTGTCTCGTCGCCGAAGCGCCGCTTGAATTCGCGAGCCACGCGATCAGGCTCCGTTCGGCTGCGACGCTCGGCGGCGTCACCAGTGAGGACAGTGTCGTCTCCTCTGAAGACGACGACCGACGGAACGGCGGACCGATGCGTCCCGAGCTGCACGATCGAGGAGGCTCCGTCCCGGTACACGGCCGCAGCCGTGAACGTCGTCCCCACATCGATTCCGAGCGCGTATGACATCGTTCTCCGTCCAGGTCAAGTGCGTTCGACCCACCTGGACGACACCATAGACGCGCGGTCGTCAATCGCCGGCGAGCTCGGAGGCCAGCATCTCCTCACAGGTCCGTGACGCCGTCGCCGTGATGCGCACCGCCAGCGGCGGTGCCAGCGGGCTCTCGCTCAGCGTCATCCACCGGCGGTGCTGGGCAGTCGCGATGGACCGGAGCATGTCGCGCCCCGCGGTCGCCGGCGCCCCCAGGCGGTCGTGTGCCGAGACACCGCTCACGCCGAGTAGGCGCTGGAGGTCGGCATCGTCATCCGCAGCGATTCCGGGCACCGATCCGCGCCGGAGCACCTCTGCGATCTCCAACTCGCGCAGTCCGTGCGCGTTCGCCTCGATGCGCTCGAGCTCCGCATACGACGACTCGTCACTTCGCAGCGCGGCAGACCGGGCGAGCTGCGTCAACACCGCACGCGAGCGCAGGTCGAGGACGCGTTGCAAGATCACGGTGTCGAGAGCAACGCGCAGTCCACCGATCCCACTCAGCTGCAAGAGATCACTCGAGAGGGCGTCGGCTGTTCGCCCCGGGTCGCGCCGCAGCGCTGCAACGCCCGCCCTGACACCGAACAGCCCGAAACGGTCCAACAACGTCGCCCGCTCCTCGCCGGTGCTGTCGCCGCAGCCGATCTGACGGAATCGGTCGACACTCGTCAGCGCCGTCTCGAGCAGTTCCTGAGGGGCTGATGCAACGGTGCGCAGCGAGACCACTTCATCGTTGCGGAGGCCCGCCGCGCTCTCTGCGAGGAGGCCGGCGACCGGCACAACGTCCTGACAGAGCCCGCGGATCCGGCGATCGACGCGCAACGTGTCGGCGACGATGTGTGCGTCATCCATGGCGTCGAGGCCGCCGCCGAACAACTCGTCGGCGCGGGAGAGCACACCGACGGCGCCGAGTGCCCCGCGTCCGGCCGCACGGCTGTGGAAGGACTCGAGGAACTCGAGATCAGCAGGATGTCGATGCCGCAGGAGGTAGATGACACCATCGACGGGCACGGCGTCGTCGGCGGTCAGGAAGTCCTCGGCGCGGCGGGCGACGTCGGGTGACAGCGAGGAGTGTCCCGGGAGATCGATCAGGGTGTGGTTGGTGAGCCTCGTCGTCGGACAGGTGACCAAGAGATGGTCGACCGTGCCGGGATCGCGACTTGCCAGGTCGACGACGAGCTCGTCCCGTCGCTCGAAGCCGAGCGCTCCGTCCGATCCACCGTCGTTGTCGATCGCGCGCACCTCGTAGTGCCGACCCTTGCGGTACCACGTGGGAATACGGGTGCATTCGCCGGCGTCGGTGGGCGCGACTCGTTCGCCGACCAGCGCATTCAGCAATGTCGACTTGCCGGCGTTCACCATGCCGGCGATCGCGATGCGCGCCGGCTCGTCGAACAGCGCGTCGAGGGCCTGCAGGGCATCGATCTCATCCGGGTCGGCGCGCGCGATCGTCGCCCGCAGCAGGCGTCGGATTCGCTCGACGTGATCAGCGCTCACGACGGACAACCTCGTGTCGATCGGTCCGGCGCTTGATCCTGCTCAACAGGTCGTCGATCTCGGCGATGTTCCTGGCGTCGGCGGCGAGCCGTTCGCGCGCCTGTTCGGAGTTCTCCAGCAATCGGCGGCACGCGTCGAGTTCAGCGCGCGCCGATTCGACGAGTTCGTCGGCCCTGCTGATGAACGCGTCGGTTGTGCGGACTTTGAACTCGGCGAATCCGGAGGTCAGCACATCCGTGAGATCGTCGGCCACCGCTGATCCATACCGATCGATGGCCTCCTCCGCACGTTGTCGAAGTGCCACCCGTTCGCTCCGTCGATCAGACAACACCGCCGTACCGCCCAGGCCGGCGCCGATCACCGCCGCGAGTGGAGCGAGGATCGCGGCGCTCACAACTCCACCGAGTGTGGCAAATGCGAGGACTCCGCCCGAGGTGGACCCGAGGGTAGCGAAACCCTCCCGAACGAATCTGGTCACGCGACCGTTGCTCGACGGATCGAGGGTGACCGGGACGGTGTCGGTTGCGGACGTCGACCGCGAGAACCCGCGGACCGCGCCGGGACTCGGATGGGCAAATGCCTCGGCAAGATCCTGCGCCAACACAGCCACGCGCAATTCGGCCTCGGTGATCACGGTTGTGATCACATCGCCGGCAGCGTCGCGCAGCCAGGGCTCGAAGGTGTCCCAATCCTTGCCTGGGTCGATGTGCCCCACCGTCCGTTTCGCGGCATGCACTACCGCTCCGAGCCTTCTGCTGCCCACCTCGAACAGGCTGGCCGAGATCTCGGCCATCCGCGCGTCCAACATCCGCAGCCACGCGGCCGACGGTCGTCGCAGCGCCTCGTTGCGCTCGAGATCTGCCTCCGCTTCACGGACGCGCGCCCGGAGGCCATCGCGGTCCCCGAATACAGCCAGGTCACGCGCCTGCGCATCACGCGCCTCGGACAGGGCGCTGACCAGGAACGCACAGGCCTGATCGAGAGCTGCCCGCTTCGACGCTCTGGAGCTCTCGGTCGCGGCTTCGAGGAGGTCGTCGATCCCACTCTCCTCGGATTCCGACGCTCTTGCGCCCGACTGCAGGCGATGCAAGGGGGCCGCCACACCCACGACGCGGCTCGGCAGGGACTTCCGCTCGATCGTCTGGACGTTCTCGGCCAGCACATCACGCCAGCCCGGGACGAGATCGCACTTCGTTCCGACAAGGATCGTCGACACGACCTCGCACAACTCCGTGAGGAGAGCCAGCTCGGGCTCGGTCAGTGACTGCGTGGTGTCGGAGATCATGAGCGCGATGTCAGCGGACCGCGCGGCATCGACCGTCGCCGCGCGGGACGCCTGGCGACTCGAGGCCGGAGGGCAATCGATGAACTCGAATCCGGACTCGAGAGCGGCGGACGGGAGGCCCAATTCGACGGTGAGCGCCTCCGGCCAAGATCCCTCCTGTGCCGCCTGCGCCTCGAGGTCGGTCACGCGACGCCGCCGATACTCACCCTCGCCGCGCTCGACGACGTAGGCCTCGCCAACGGCGGCGAAGTGACAGACCGTCGGCACCGCGGTCGGTACCGAGATCGCCGTCGAGCAGGGCTCTCCACCCGTGATCGCATTGACGAGGCTGCTCTTGCCCTGCTTGAAGTCTCCCGCCACGAGCACGCGAATGACGTCGGCACCAACACGTCGCTCGATCGATCTGGTCTGCAGCGCGAGGTCTGCGCGGCGGGCGCGTTCGAGAAGATCCGCTGCCAGCCCGGCCCACTGTGCGACAGCGGCGGCGAATCGATCCTGGTCGGCGGTCACCGCTCGTCCTCCCTCCAACGGACACCCCGCATCTCAGTCGGCGACCTGACCGCCGACGCATTCGTGCCCACGCTCGGGATACTGGCCGATGCCGAGTGCCGACGTCCAGGGCTCCCCGTCATAGTCGAATGTGGCAGCGATGTCCCGGTCTTGGTCGATCTGGAGATTTCGGCCGAAGTGAGTTGCTCGTAGGTTCCCGCATTGCGGAACTGGACCGACGGCGGACCTGCCTCGAACGAGTAGCTCAACTCGGAGTAGGCATGACCACCGGATGCGTCCCACCAGGTGTTCAGCGTGGCGACCGTGTATCCCTCGGCCTGGCAGACGCTGACCGAAGCCTCCGACAATGACGCCACTCGGGTCCAATTCCGATTCGGACTGGAATTCACGTACGGCGGTCTCGGTCGCGAGACCGAAATATCCGTCCGCATCGATTGGTGACCCCCAAGTGACCAGGCCGGTCTGTGCCTCGGACACGAACGTGCCGCTGTTGCAGAGCGAGACCGGAAGCGGCGCGTAGTCGTCTGACATCGTGGCCTCACCCTCGGAACTGCCCGGAATCTCCCGACCTCAACCGACCATAGATCAGACGACGACGGCGTGCGACGATCGAACGCATGCTCAGGGGCGCCGGGTGCGAATCAGCGCGTGGTCGACTCAATCAGGCTCGCACAGGTGGTTCGTGAAGGGGCACAGCGCCTCCCACGTTGCGTCACCGATGATTCCGTCCGCCGCGAGTCCCGCCGCGGACTGGAAGTCGCGCACGGCCGCAACGGTTGCCGGGCCGAAGTACCCGTCGGCATCGATCCTCGCACCCGAGGCGACCAGCCCCCTCTGTGCCTCCGCAACGAATTCGCCTCTGCTGCACACAGCGAGCGGCAGAATGTCGCGCTCCGCGTAGTCGACACAGTCGATGATGGGAGTCTCGACGACCTCGGGTGCGCTCGCCGCGTCGGGCGACACGGTCGTGGCGGGCGACACCGTGGCGGCGGGCAAAACGGTCGTGGCGGGCAACGCTGTGATCTCGGGGGCCGGAGGTGCTGTGGAGTCGGCCGCGGTTCCAGCGGCCGCGGATGTCGTCGCGGGCGACGAGATGCGTTCGTCGGCAGGGTCATCGTTGCGGGTTACCAGCACGAGAACCAGCACGACGATCGCGCCGAGCAGCACCGCGATGCCAGCTGGGACCATCCATGACGGCCGAGAACTCGGCGGCGGCACAAACGGTGCGGGTTCGTACTCATCGGTCATTGTCGCCACTCTCCCCCACCTGGTGAGTCCTCGAGCAGAGCTACGACGTCATCCAAGCCGTCGCCCTGTCGGAACGAACGAATCCCCTGGTCACGCACTTCGGGGGGTGAGCCCGCTGCCGACCGAGGTGCCCGCCTCACGTGACGGGCTGCTTCCACTCGTTGAGGTAGGTGACCTCACCGGCGGGACGCCGCGGCGCCGGCGTGAACGAGTCGCCGGTGTAGTAGGCGACGGGCAACAGACACACCTGCGTGACCGACGGTGGAATGCCGAGCAGTTCGGCAACCTCTGCCTCGTGCTCGAGGTGGAACGTGGTCCACGCCGAGCCGATCCCCCGCGCCCGGGCGGCGAGCTGGAAACTCCAGACTCCGGGCACGACGGAGCCGTAGTACCCGGCCGCCGATCCACCAGCGTTCTCGGGTCGATCGAGCCGCATCGACAACAACAACGTCGGCACCTCGGCGAGATGTTCGACGAGGAACATCGCCGAGTCGATGACGCGACTGCTGCGATCGTCGATGCGTACCTCGGAATTCGCGGCGAGGTACGGTCGCCCGACATCGGCGAAGATCTCCCCGATCCGTTCCTTCTTTGCCTGATCGTCGATGATCATCCACCGATTGCGCTCGAGGTTGCCACCCATCGGTGCATGATTGGCCACGTCGATGCACTCGAGCACGACCTCGTTCGGCACGGAACGCGACAGGTCGAGCCGCTTGCGGACCTGCTTCGTCGTCGACAACAGCCGGTCGACCTCGTCGATGTCGAATCCGGTGGTCTCGTTGCGTGTCATGTCTCTCCGGTCGCGTCACTGCGCCATGGTCCGGCGCCTGAGCTGGAGTCTTGCCGAATGCGCGACGCATCGGACGAGCCGTGATGGCACTACGCTTGTGTTCGGCGAAATAGTGCGGGTCGGCGAGAAGGCGGAAAACGATGATTGCGATCAACCACGACCCGTCCGTGCATGACGAAGCGCGGCGGCACACGGCGTACACCGGCGACCTGTTCGTCGACTCGCCGACCGCACAGTCCGCGGCATTCTGCGAGTTTGCGCGCGAGATGATCGGCGACGCGTTCGCCGGCCGAGATCCCGAGACGGCGCAGTACGACGTCGACGTCTCGACCTACGTGGACATACTCGCGGAGCTCAAGCCCCGCTTCATTCACCACGAGCGATCGCGGATGTTCGTGCGGGCCATGCTCGACGAACGCGGCTGCGATCTCGACCGCACGTACCTCGATGTGCCCCGTCTGCGCAGCTCGACGAGCGACGGCTACCTCACGACCGGCATCGCGCTCGCCTGGCATCCGCATCGCGACACCTGGTACTCGGCGCCCCAGACACAGCTCAACCTCTGGATGCCCGTCTACGACCTGTCGAGCGGAAATGCGATGGCGTTCCATCTCGACTACTTCGATCGTGGCGTGCCGAACTCGTCGGACACGTACAACTACTACGAGTGGAACCAGAAATACCGGCGGTCCGCCGCGAGCCAAGTCGGTGGCGACACGCGCCCGCTCCCCGGACCGACGGTCGACATCGATCTCACGAACTCGCTCGTCCCGGTCGCACCCGTCGGCGCCGTCACGACGTTCTCCGGTCACCATCTGCATTCGAGTGTGCCCAACACCACCGGCTGCACCCGTTTCTCGATCGACTTCCGCACCGTCAACCTCGACGACATCGAGGGCGGCCTCGGCGCGCCGAACGTCGATGCACATTGCACCGGGTCGTCGATTCGCGACTTCATCCGAGCATCGGACTTCGCCCCGATGCCCGACGAGATCGTTCGCCGATTCGACGACGGCTCCGAGGCGGACGGCGAACTGCTCTATTCGGAGAACGTGGCCGACCGCGCCTGACCCGGCGCAGCTCACTTCTCGCGACCGACGCGCCGCGACTCACTTGCCGGCCGCGGGCGGGCGCAACAAACGCTCAGAGCTCGTCCCAGTCGCCCGCCGCCCACTGCTCGCGCAGTTTGTACTTCTGGATCTTGCCCGAACCCGTGAGCGGGAACTCACCCACCTCGAACCACTGTCTCGGGGTCTTGTGCGGCGCCAGGTATTCGCGGAGGTAGGAGAACAGCGCATCCTTGTCGACGGTTCCACCTGGTGCCGGGCGGATGAACGCACCGACCGTCTCCCCCCACTTGTCGTCCGGGAGCCCGACGACAGCGACCTCGCCGACGGCGTCGTGGGCAAACAGGAGATCCTCGAGTTCGCGCGGGTAGATGTTCTCGCCGCCCCGAATGATCATGTCCTTCAGTCGACCCTCGACAGTGCAATACCCGCGATCGTCCATCGCGCAGAGGTCGCCCGTGTGCAGCCATCCGTCGTCGTCGATCGCCTCGGCGGTGGCCTCGGGCATCTCGAAGTAGCTGTGCATGACGTGGTAGCCGCGGGTGCAGTACTCACCGACCGTGCCGACTGGCACCGTTGCGCCTGTCTCTGGATCGATGATCTTGACCTCGACACCGGGCATCGGCGTGCCGATCGTGCCCGCCTTGTCGTCGATGGTGTCCGATGGCGATGACATCGACGCGACGGGTGAACACTCGGTCTGTCCGAAGACGATCGTGAACGGAGCCCCCAATTCGCGCTCGAAACGCTCGACGAGCGGACCGGGGACCGTCGAGCCACCCGAGCAGATCCCCTCGATGTGCGAGAGGTCGGTGTCGGCGAACGAAGGGTGTTCGAGCATCGCCACGAGCATCGTGGGTACACCGAGCATGGCCGAGCCGCCGTACTCGTCGATCATGTCGAGCACGAGACCGGGGTCGAACGCCTCGATGAGCACCTGCGTCGCCCGCTTCGAGACCGACCCGAGCACGCAGCACACACAGCCGCCGGTGTGGAACAACGGCATCGTCGTGACCCAGACGCAACCTTCGCTGATTCCCATCCGGTCGGCGGTGTGGGACCCGTTGTTGACGAGCCCGCGATGATGGAGCAGCGCCCCTTTCGGGAATCCTGTGGTGCCGGAGGTGTACTGAATCATCACGGCGTCGGACGGGTCGGGCTCTCCGAGTGCACCGTCGAATGCGTCGGCACCCGCGATGAACTCGTCCCAGTCGTCGAACCGAATGACCTCGCGCAGCTCCGGACAGTTCGGATGCACTTCGTCGGCAGTCGCCGACATCGGATTGCCGCGGAAGTCGGACATGACGAACAGCCCTGACGAGCGCGACTGCTTGAGCACGTACTCGAGCTCGTGCGCCCGGAATCCGGGATTGACGGTGACCAGGACGACGCCCGCGATGGCACAGCCGAACTCGAGGATCACCCACTCAGGGATGTTGGGCGCCCACACCGCGACGCGCTCGCCCGGTGCGAACCGGGCCCGCAATGCGCGAGCGGCCAGTTCGGCATCCGCGGCCAGCTCC
>JASJHI010000431.1:0-10380 GCA_033791105.1 Acidimicrobiia bacterium
GGCAAGCGCTCGTTCGGAGCGTTCGTCGGTTCGAAAGTTCAGAACTGCCATCCCGCCACCGTACTACGCTTGGTCAGACAGATCAACGACATCGACGTGCCTACCCGATCAGATCATCACCTTCACCCTGACCTCACCACCGCTCTGTATCGGCACCTACGCGAGCGGCGACCCGCTCGGAAACGTGCAAACCCGAAAGCCAACTCGGCGACCGCGCTGAGAGTGCTCTGCACTGCCCGTTATCGGAGCGGGGCGTGCCTCTTTCGGCGACAGAGTCCGCGTTCAGGTGGGCACTATGTCGGTGGGTTTCCAGGTGTGGTCGAAGTAGCCGTCGGTCGGCCCGTAGAGGCGTAAGATCGTGAACCAGCCCTTACCCGGGAGCGTTCGAATCCAGTTCGACGTTCCACCGGATGGTGGTTCCGGTCCGAAGGTGAGGGTGATCGAGCCGTCGCTGTTCGCGTCGAGTTCGGCGAAGCTGTTGAGACTTGGTGCTTCCTGACCGTTGGCGAGCATCGAGCGGGTCCAGACGTCGTAGACCACCACCGACCAGAAGTTTGCCATCGGGACTCCCGATGGGAGGGTCAACTCGTAGGTGCGGGCACCGTCGAGCCACGCCCCATTGCCGTCGTGATAGGTCCACATGTACGCCGAGCCCTTCCCGGGCGGCGGGGTCACCATGGCAATCGAGGAACCGGTGGCGAACCAGCCCATGAGGCTGAGACCGGACAACATGGTGTGGCCGTCCTGCTCGTAATAGGGATAACCCGTGTTGCCGATTTCGATCCACTGCCGGTCGTCGTAGCGCTGGAGCGGGAGCCGGGTCCGGTAGCTGGTAGCGAGCGCCATGGCCGAGCCGACCTTGGCGGCCTCGGCGAGGATGCGGGTCATCCGCTCGTCAGGGTCGAATATCTGGCCGTGCGAGATACCGAGGGCGGCGAGCATTCCGGCGGTCTCGGCGTCGATGGCATCGGGGTGCTCCTCGTTCACGAGTGCAGCGAGGTCTTCGAAGTAGCGGACGTCGACCGGATGGATCGTGTCGAGGTCCTTGCCCGAGGCGTTCACGAACTCGGTCTCGCGGGGATCGCCCATCTCAGCCAGCGGGTAAATCCGGGTCTGACGCTGCAGCGCCACCGCCTCCGCGGACGAACCGTCGGGCGTGCGCATGCCCCGGAGCACGAACCACACCCCGTACGTCTGCGACGGACAGATGTGAAAGCCATACGGGGGGAGTTCGCCGTCGTAGCCCGGCGGCACGAACAAGAACCGGCCACCGCGACCCTGGTCGGGTCCGGCCGGACCGACGTTCGCGACCTCGCGCATCCACATGTCATTGACCAACCCCAGCATTCCAGGGGCGACCTCAACCACTGTGGGACCGTCGGCTTTCAGGTCGAGGTAGGTGATGCCGTAGACGGTTTCCGAATTTGGAGTGAGCAGCAACGACCGGGCGTCGAACTGGTCTTCCCACACGACGAGTTGGCTTGCTGACGTGACGCCGAGGTCACGACGCAGGCCCTCCCGGAATGAGTACATCGATGATGCAGTGATGTTGCGCAGGAACGCCTGACATCCACGCTGGAAATCGAGCTGGTCGAACAACTTGTCGACGGTGGCATCAGTCGGATACTCGTTCTCGAACTGGAGATCGCCCACGAACTCCGAGATCACGATACGCGGTGGGGGCAGCGGCGCTGTCGTGCGAACAACATCGGTTGGTCCCGTCGGTTCAAAGGGCATGAGGAGTCCTCGCTCGCTGGTGGGTGTGCATCGCTTGACGATACCTACGACCGACAACGCAGGCTTGATCCAGCTCAGTCCGACGGGCACGCGATGTGGACACGTCCGATCTGTCGATCCAATCTTGCACCGCGCCCGATAGTCGCGGGCAGGATCCCTCTGCTCCGCGCCGCATCGCCAGCGAAGTCGCACGCCTTCGGCACGGCTGACGCCACCCGATATTGACGGCCACCACACGCCTGCCGACCCGCTCCTGATCAGGCACATACGCGTGCGGCCACCTGTCCCAGAACGCGCGACCCGACTCACCATCGAGTGTGTCACCGAACGCCGGCTACGAGCGCCTGCGGTCACAGGATGCTGCGAATCGATCACTTCAGGTGATTCACTTCGGGCCAGGGAATAGAGCATCACACGGTTGGCAGTGAGTAGCGCGTGTTCGGCGGTGCGACTACCCGACAATTCGTCGGTGATGACGCGTGCCAAGAGTGCGGCGATCGGAACGGCAACGATTTCATCCTGCCGGAGCACGCATGTTGGCGTCAGGTTCGGGTCTTGCGGGCTTGGGCGCGCTGCCACTTGTTCTGGCGGCTGCGACAGGCCTTGCGGCAGTAGCGATGGTTCGCCGACCGCCGCTCGAACAGCTCGCCGCACCGCCAGTACGCACAGACCGCAAGGCGGTCGGGATCGAACCCGTCCTCCTCCTCGTCACCCAGCTCGGCCTGATCGTCGATCGAGCTATTCAACCAGTTGATAGCGGCGACGTGAGCTGAACACCTAGTGAGCCTGAGCGCAGCCTCGTGCCGATCACGAGGATGCAGGGCCGCAACTGGTTACCCGCCACCTATCGCCGGGACGGTGGCGCGATATGGAGCGGGATGGCCGGGGCTATGAGCGCTGCGCGCGTGGCGAATTCGCTTCAGCGGCTGGTGAGCGGATTCGCGTCCAAGAAGGTCGCGGCTGCCCCGAGGATGGTCGCTTGGGAGGCGGAACTCGCTCTCGGCGCCTCGACTGGTGTCAGTGGACGGTTCCGGTGCAGACGACCAGTTCTGCTGGCGAGACGAATCCCTCGGGTCCCTGATACACGGCGAGAGCCTCGGCCACAGCACCCCAGGTGTCCGACTTCTCGTCATCTGACATCTCGGCCATGAGCATGTGCAGCGCGCCGAACGCGTCCTTCAGAAAGCGGAGGTGCTCATCGACCGACTCGAGGCTGACGGTCGCCTCGACCGTCGTCGACGTCACATCCGACAGTCCCGCCGCCTCGAACAGCGACGCGAGGTGCCCTGGTCCCCCGAGCGCGAACGGACCCGGCAACCCCGGTTCCGGTGGTGCGATTCCTGCACGTGCTCCAATGACCTGTGCCGGCACCGAGAAGAACGGATTGGCCGCGGGACCTGAGATGACGATCGCACCGACACGTCCCCCCGGCGAGACCGCCCGGGCCTGCGCTCGCAGCGACGACTCGGGATCGGGGAAGAACATGAGTCCGAGGCTCGATACCACCGCGTCGAAGCGCTGGCCACCGATGTCGAACGCCTCGCCATCCATCTCGGCCACCTCGACGTGCGACCAGCCGGCGCGATCGACATTGACCCTGGACAACGCCACCATGCCTGCCGACAGGTCTGTCGCCAGCACACGCCCGCCGACCCCCACTCGCTCCGCCAGCAGCAGCGTGAGCGCCCCGCTCCCACAGGCCAGCTCGAGCACCGAACTCCCGGAGCCCAGGCCGATCGTCTCCATCAGTTGTTCGGCCGCCGGCCGGATCAATGACTGGATCGTGGCTCCCCAGCGGTCGTACCCGGCACCGGAGGCGTCCCACTGATCACGGGTGTTGCGCTTGTAGCCGGACGGGTCGAACGAGGGCTCGGTCATCCCCGCACGCTAGCCAGGCGGCAAACGCCCCCTTTCGGCCCGCCGATGTCTCACAATCACTGCGACGCCCTCGCAAGAAGGATCGAACGAAGCGAACGCGGCTCAACCCCCAAACGATGGCGAGACAACGAGACGACTGTCCCCGATCGACGAATCAGGGTGACACTGACCGGCCCTTCAGCCACGGTCCTCGCCGGTCGGCGCTAGAGCGTCATGGGATGTCTTGTCGAACAGTGCAGTCGCTCAGCTGAGGAAGAGCCGAGCCGCATCGATCGCAGTGCTGGCGGCGACCTCGGTCAGGTGGGCGTCCTCTGATCGGGAGGGCACGTCTGCCGCCGTGTGGAACAGCGAGAAGATCCCGACGAACGACAGAACGTCCGCTCCCGCCTCTCGCCAGGTACCTCCCTCTCCTGGCCATGCCTCCGGCGTCAGCAATGTCCACTTCGCCGACTCGACGCGCTCGCGAAGGGCCCCCAATGCTGGATGGTGCGCATCGGCGAGCGCCATGCGCTGCGCTCCGAGTTCTGCCACGCCGTCAGGTGATCGTTCGACGGCGGCAACCGAAGCGCCGAGGTGGATCACCCGACCATGGGCGAGCCCGCCGGTGCTGAGGTAGTGGCGCAGCCCAGAATGATCGAGTTCGTGGCCGGTGCACGCAACGAAGGTGACACGGTGGTCACGGGCGAGGTCGAGTGCCATTGCGATCGCTACCGCGAGGCCAGTGCCTCGTTCTCCTGCCGCGGGCGTCCACGCGGTGAGCGGTGTCGTGATGGTCACCGGGGACGCGTGGGCCGGCCCGAGTTCGGCGATCAGATTCTCGCTCCGACCTGACACGAGCTCCGCTCTGAAATTGAGCAGCGCTCCGTCGAGACGTTCGGCCCAGTTGCCCGCGACGATGACACCCGGCGCGCCCGACAGTTCGGTCGGTACCCGGTTGCACTGCACAACAAGCTCGTCGGGTCCGTCGACGGCGACCGCGACCGGTCGGCTCCTGCCAGCCAGCATGCTCTCCAGTCCGCGTGCGTGGCCGCAGGTGGCGAACGGTGCCCGAACGACATCCACTCGCACGTCGCCGAACTCGCCAACAGCGCTGTAGTAGAGCGGCAGCGACGGAACCGTCACGCCATCGACCATGAGCGTCGACTCGACGTCGAATCGGTCGAACCGATACGGCAATCGAGTCGTGTCCGCCCCGATATCAACGAACAGGTCCGTCAGCCACGCCGTGGTGGCGACATCAGCCGCTGATCCGGTCAAGTGAGCCCCGAACGCCGAGTAACGCTCGACGATGGCAACAAGTGACCTGTCAGCCGCCAACGATGTCATCGGACGGCGACTCTAGGCGGTCAGCATCCCCCACACCGCCGGGTCCAGAATCGGGATCAGTCGTCGAGGTTTCCGCGACGTACGAGGATGGTGTCGATGTGGCTCATCACCTCTACGCCGTCCTGGTTCACCAGCGAGAGGCGCGACCTCGCCACTCCACGGTCTGGCTTTGAGTCCGACGCTCGCTTGTCGAGCCACTCCTGGCGGAGCTCGAGTGTGTCTCCAGCGCGAACCGGAGCGGAGAAGCGGAGTTCGTCCCAACCGAGAGCGGCAATGACGGCCAGGTCGGGCGTGTTATGCAACAGTCGGGTCCTGATCGCCATGACGAAGACCCCGGGAGCGGTGACCCCTCCCTCGCCGAACATTGCGTTGGCGACGGCGTCGTCGAGGTGAAACGGCTGAGGGTCCCAACGGCGAGCGAACTCGACCATTTCGTCCCGCTCGACCACGAGGGTCGGACCCAATACGACGTCGCCTGGCTTGAGGTCCTCAAAATACCGCACTGCTGCTCCTGACTCATCGACCCATCGAGGCCACGCCGGGTCGATCACCGGTGCACCAGTCCAACGTAGTCGCGCTCTCCATCAGCTGATGACCGATGCCCTCCAGATCGGCAAAGCGGTTCGCGCTCGATTTCGGCAGGCGCCGGCTGAGAGCACGTCGTGAAGCTGACCATCTACGTTGTGGACTTCAACGAGGCGAAGATGGGCGAGTTCGCAGCAGGTATGGGCCAGGCGATGGAGCGAGGGCTGACGCCGACCGCAGCGACCTTGATCGGCGTGCAGGCGCTCTAACGTCGCGTCACCCAACATTCTCAAGCAGGCACCTTGGGTACGCTCGGCCAGCGAGCGTTAGGGTCACCGCGTCGTGCGAGAAGTGCCGGATCTCGGACGGGTCCGAGGCCGTCGTGGCGCGGCGAATACGCGCTTTGTCGAGTCTCGGGCGCGCTCGATAACCGCCGGCAAAGAATCGACGGTCAACCCGCGCGTGATGGGCTCCTATGCGAGCGGCCGACCGTATCGCCGATCACGGCACGTTCTCGGCTGCGGTCCCACAATGCTCGACCGGCTGGGCGTCGAGGGGTGCCATCTACCGCCGGGAAGGTGACACCCAGCGAACTATCCTCGAACGGCATCTCGGCCGCGGTGACGGGCGCCGCCTCCGCGAGCGTTGGGCGTCACTACCCGGCGATCAGAATGCCGAGCGTCGAGGGCCCTCAGCTCAGCGGAATGTCGAGTGGATCAGTGCCGCAAGGCCGTGTGTGCGCTGCACGACTGAACTCAGCACCAATCAGGACTGGTGACCATCGCGTGAGTCCCGGCATGCGAGGCGAATGATGGATTGCAGTGTGATCGCGATCAAGTGTGCAGGGCACCGCTGTGGAGTCAATCGATGGCTCATCTTGCTCGACTCGCAGGGAGCTTCGATGTGTGCTGGTCGACGGGCCTCGGTCGAGCCTCGTCAGCCGTCGCGGCGCGTGGTCTCGGCAGCGTCGCCAAGCGACTCTTGGTAGAGCGAGTCCAGCTCGGCGAGCGCTTCGTCCAATTGGTCGGAGGGGAAGATGATGTTGAGCACGTTCAGGCCGTCCGCGTTCCAGCGTGTGAGATGAAACGAATCCCACTCACGCCCGCGGCCGGAGGTTGCGCGCCATCGAACAAGCGCGAACCCATCCCCGCGAGCGGCGACGGTTTCGATCGTCGATGACAATGGACGGGTGCTGCGGTCGCGGGGGTAGACCTCGCCGAGTTCGTCCACGCCGCTGGTGTCGATGCCGACGAGTGGCCGTCGGTCCCTCGTGACCTGGTCGGGGGACAGCATGAGGAGCCAATCTTCCCGCTCTCCCGCGGTGAAGAGTTCGATGAATCGGCGAGAGAGTTCATCGGCACGGTTCTTCGGTTCGCTCACCTCGTCGATTGTGTTCGATCTGGACGACCTCGATGAAGTCAGGGCCGAACTCGACCGACTCCACATCAGATTGACGAGGGCTCTGCGCCTCCAACGTGAGACCAGCACTCGTGAGCGGTGACCCTGGTCGCCGGGTCAGCGCCACATTGCGGACCGGGCAAACCTTGCTTGACGCGGCACTGGTTGCATTCTGCTGGCCGCCCCCTGTCGCTCGGTGTCACCCAGATCAGGCGAGTGAGCACCCTCCGTCGGCGAGGAGCACGGAGCCGGTCATGTAGGCCGCTTGGTCTGAACAGAGGAACGCGGTGAAGTCTGCAACCTGCTCTACCGTTTGTAGTGACCCGAGCGGGATAGCGCTCTTGACGCGGGCCGCGTATTGGGGCTCGGTGGCGAGCTGGTGCGCTGCGAGTCCGGCGTTGACGATGCCGGGTGCTACGACATTGACGCGTACTTGGTGTTCGGCGAGCTCGAGTGCCGCGGTGCGAGCGAGCATCTGTATCCCGGCCTTGGAGGCAGAGTACGCCGCGATTTCTGGCCAGGCCACGCTCTGGACCCAGGAGCCCATCACGATGATGTGTCCAGGCTTGTCGCCGGCGATCATGGCTTGGGCTGCGGCCTGTGTCACGTTGAATGTCCCGGTGAGGTTCGTATCGAGATGGTGCTGCCACTGCTCGGAGGTGACCTCGAGGAATGGCGCCGACTCGACGATGCCCGCATTAGCGATGACGACATCGGGCGGCTCAGCGGCAGCGAAGAACGCGTCGACGGCGTCTCGCGAGGTGATGTCGAGAACCTTGTAATCGAATGTGGCGGGTCCGGCGGCAGCATGAAGCGCATCGAGTACTGGTGCTGCGGATTCGGGTGTCTTGATGTCGGTGCCGGTCACGACGGCGCTGGCCTCGAGCAGTGTTCGGGCGATTGCGGCACCGATATCGCCCGCTGCTCCCGTGATGACGACTCGTCGGCCTCTGAGTCCGCGCATGGCTGTCCTTTCGGGGTTGTGACCCAAGGGTTGACAGGGTCGGAACCTTCGGCCATGGTATGACCGGTATGACCAGTAAGTCCACTCTGGTGTCGAGTGTCTCGACCGAGATCGAGTCGACACTGCTCGGATCCGCGATCGCGGTTGGCGACAAGTTGCCCTCGGAACGTGAGCTCGCCGCACGGATGGGGGTGAGCCGACCGGTCATCCGCGAGGCACTTCGGCAGCTGCAAGAGCGCGGGCTGGTCGAGGCCCAACCCGGACGCGGCACGTTCTACCGGCCGGCGGAGCCCGCCGACGCCGCCGACTCAATGAATCGGCTCTTTCGTCGTGCGGCGGTCACGCCGGACCAACTGATCGTGGCTCGAAAGATGCTCGAGTGCGAGGCAGCGGCGCTGGCTGCGGAGCACAGCACCGATCACGATTGCGCAGTGTTGGAGCGGACCCTCCATGCGCTGTCCTCCAGCTCCAGTCTGCTGGAGCAGGTAAAGGCCGACATCTCGTTTCATGATGGGATCGCACAAGCGTCGGCCAACCCCGTCATCCGGCTGATGTTCGCGTCGATCAGCGACATCACGGTCGGTCTGATGGTCCGCAGCCTGTCCGACCGGCAGGTCCGTCAGCGTGGACTGCCGCTCCACGACGAGGTGTTCGCGGCGATCGTCGCAGGAGACCCCGACCGTGCACGGACGGCCATGAACGATCACCTCAGCGCCGCAGAGCAGCTGTATGGCGCGGATCTCGATCGTGAGATCGGTGATCTCGTGCCAGCGGGCCTTCGCGATGCGCTGGCGGTGCTGTGCGGCCCTGAGTCGGGTGGCCACCAGCCAGTCCAGTTCCCGCTCGAGACGACAGGCTGATGCTCGACACGATCACGACCTATCGACCCAGAGTCAACTCGAATCTGCTGATCGTCGAACTCCGCGATGACAGCGGCGTCGTGGGCCTGGGCGAGACATTCTTCGGCGCTGAGCCGGTCGAGACGTACCTGCACGAGATTGCGGCACCGCTGCTCTTCGAGGCGGGTTGCGAACTCACTCCCGCGGCAACCGGCAGGGTGCTGAAGACCTATGTCGGCTACCAGGGATCCGGCGTGGAAGTCCGCGGCAACTCCGCACTCGACATCGCTGCCTGGGACATCGTCGCCCACCGAGCCGGTCTTCCGCTGTACGAACTGCTCGGCGGCCGCGTCCGTGATTCGGTGCCGGTCTACAACACGTGCGCCGGATCCGGCTACGTCAGCAGCGGCGGCCAGGCCAGCTCCAACTGGGGTCTCGATGTCGACGCTGACTTGGACGACTTGAACCGGTTCATGACCGATCCTGGTGGTCTGGCGTGCGAGCTGCTCGACGAAGGCATCACCGCGATGAAGATCTGGCCGTTCGACCTCGCCGCGGAACGCACTACTGGCGCACACATCAGCAATCAGGACATCGGTGCGGGATGCGACATCGTTGGCGCGATCCGCGACTCCGTCGGCGATCAGATCGAGATCATGATCGAGCTCCACGGACTGTGGAACCTCCCATCTGCAACAGCGATCTGTCAGGCGCTGGAGCCCTACCGGCCCGTGTGGGTGGAAGACCCGATCCGCCCCGACGCCACATCTGCACTGTCGGCGTTGAAGAGCCAGACCCGAGTCCCGATCGCCGCCGGTGAGACGCTCGCCGGCAGGCGAGCATTCCTCCCCCTGCTTCGGGACAGCGCACTCGATTTCGCCATCGTCGACCTGACGTGGACCGGCGGGGTCTCAGAGGCTGTGAGTGTTGCCCGCATGGCCGAAGCATTCGCAGTCGCAGCCGCTCCTCATGACTGCACCGGGCCCATCGCGCTGACTGCAGGGACACACCTCTCCATGAGCGCTGCCAACGTTCCCTACCAGGAAACCGTTCGAGCGTTCTACCGGGGCTGGTATCCGACCCTCGTCGACGGTCTCCCAGAGATCAGCCGCGGGCAGATCAGCGCGGGCACACAACCGGGTCTGGGCCTCACGCTTCACCCAGGCCTTGACGATCGCCACGATGTCATCACACGGACCAGCACCCGAAGGGACTCCCGATGAACGCACTGCTGCCAATCTCGGCTGCATCCGTCTTCTACGACGGGATCACCACCGAACCCCGCCTCGATCACCCCGAGTCGCTCGTCGTCGGACCCGACGGCGCACTTTGGTGTGGAGGAGAGGCAGGCCAGATCTATCGACTCGATCTCGATCGACAAGGGCTGGAGCTCATTGCCTCCACGGGAGGATTCACACTCGGTCTCGCTCACCTCTCCGACGGCCGTCTCCTCACCTGTGATCTCAAACATGGCGCCGTCTTCGAAACCGACCTGTCGACCAGGGAGTCCAGGGTGTTCGCGACCGGAAGCGACGACGTCGGCTTCAAGTTCGTGAACTATGTCCTCACAGGCCCCAGCGACGAAATCTACGTCTCGGACAGCCATGGCTTCAGAGATCCCGGCCCCGGGATCTTCCGCTTCACACCCGACGGACTCGGCGAGCTGTGGTTCGATCAGCCGCTCGATTTCGCCAACGGCATGGCACTCGCCCC
>JASJHI010000432.1:0-2806 GCA_033791105.1 Acidimicrobiia bacterium
CGCCGAGGTGACCGTGCTCGAGCGGTTCGTGGCCCGCCCTGGGTGTGAGGACGACGAGGCGCTCGTGATCCCGGTCCTGCAGATCCGCGCCGGCCCGGCCGCGCGGGTCCGATACCTCGCGATCAACGAAGCGGGCCCACAGACGTGGCAGCTCGGTGGTCAGCAGGCGGTCGGCGATCGAGACTCGACCACCATGCTCGCCACCGTCACACTCGGTGGCGACTACGTGCGAGCGCGCACCGAGGCGCGACTCGTCGGCGCAGGCGGTAGTACCCGCCAGGTCGCGCTCTACTTCGCCGGAGGCGATCAAATGCACGACTTCCGCACCATCCAGGATCACGACGCGCCGAACACGAGCAGCGACCTCCTCTTCAAGGGGGCCGTGCAGGACAAGGCGGCGAGCGTCTACACCGGGTTGATCCGCATCCGTGAGCACGCCGGTGGCAGCACCGCGTATCAGACGAACCGTAACCTCACGCTCTCCGACGGGGCGTGGGCCGAGAGTGTGCCGAACCTCGACATCTCCACCAACGACGTGAAGTGCAGCCACGCGTCGACGGTCGGTCCGATCGACGAGGAGCAGCGCTTCTATCTCGAGAGCCGCGGGGTGCGACCCGAGGTGGCCGAGCGGCTCGTCGTGCTCGGATTCTTCGAGGAGGTCATCGCGCAACTCCCCGCCGGCTCATTGGCCGACGAGCTGCGCGGCCGAGTTGCCGCCAAGCTCGACCTTTCCGGCGCGCGGGTGGTGGCGGCATGACGGTCGCCTGCGCATTCGACGAGGTGCCCGATGGCGGCATTCGGAAGGTCGACGTCGACGGTGTTCCCGTGTCGGTCGTGCGCATCGACGCTGCCGTGTATGCGGTGGCCGACACGTGCACCCACGCGAACGTCTCGCTCGCCGATGGTGAGGTCTGGTGTGACGAACTCGAAATCGAGTGTCCGAAGCATGCCAGTGCGTTCAGCCTGGTCACCGGCGAGCCCAGCACACTGCCCGCCACACAGCCAGTCGCGGTCTACGACGCGGTGGTCGTCGATGGAAACGTGATCGTCACGGCGCGGGACGAATCGCGATGAGCACACTCGAGATCCGGAATCTGCATGCCTCGGTCGCCGGTCGCGACATCCTCAAGGGGATCGATCTCACCGTGTCGTCGGGCGAGGTGCATGTGGTGATGGGCCCCAACGGAGCGGGCAAGAGCACGCTCTCGGCGATCGTCATGGGCAAGCCCGGCTACGAGGTGCAGCAGGGTTCGGTCACTCTCGATGGTGTCGACATGCTCGCGCTGCCCACCTGGGAACGCGCCGCCGCAGGGTTGCATCTCGTGTTGCAGTACCCGACCGAGGTGCCGGGTGTGATGCTCGACGACGTACTCACCGAGGCGCTGCTCACGCGGGGGCGTGCAACCACCGGCCTTGCCGACACGCTCCGAGCCGAGGCCGACCGGATCGGATTCGAGCAGCGGTTCCTCCACCGCCCGCTCAACGTCGACCTGTCGGGTGGCGAGAAGAAGCGCAACGAAACCCTCCAGCTCGCCGTGCTCGCGCCGAAGATCGCGATTCTCGACGAACTCGACTCGGGCCTCGACATCGACGCGCTGCGCGACTGCGCGCGGCGGGTCGAGGCGATGAGCAACGACTCCGTCGACGATGCCGAGCCGCTCGGTGTGCTGGCGATCACGCACTACAGCCGGCTGCTCGAGCAACTCCGCGCCGATCGCGTGCACATCCTCGCCGACGGACGCATCGTCGAGTCGGGCGGCCCGGAACTGGCTGACCAACTCGAGGTCGACGGCTACGCCGCATTCGCGGGAGACGTCGAGGAAGACGCTCCCGGCGAAACGAGGCCCGGTTCGCTCGACGACCTCTTCTCGATGTAGCGCCCCCGATCTGAGCCAGCGCCCCTCGCTCGGGTACCGTCGACCCATGAGCTGGGACGAGCGTGATGGCGGATTGCACCGGGACTTCGAATTCGCGGACTTCTCCGAGGCATTCGCGTTCATGACGCGGGTCGCCCTGCTCGCCGAGCGGGAGAACCACCACCCGGACTGGTCGAACTCGTGGAACCGGGTCTCGATTTCGCTCACGACCCACGACGTGGGCGGCGTGGTCACCGACAACGACCGCGCGCTGGCCGCGTCGATCGATGGCCTCCTCGACTGACGCCGCGGCGGCGGCCGCTGACGCAACATCGTTGAACGCGCAGGGCCGGAAGTTCCCTGGCTGGTGGGTGGTCACCGGTTGCTTCGTCGTCCTCGTCACCACGTCCGGTCTCGGCTTCTACGGTCTCGCTGTCTACCTCAATGCCTTCTCCAACGAGAAGGGATGGTCGCTGAGTTCGATCTCATTCGCGACGACGGTGTTCTTCATCGTCGGTGGGTCCGCCGGTATCTGGGTTGCGCGGGTGATCGCCACCACCGATGTGCGGTACGTCATCATCGCGGGTGGCCTCGTCGGCGGCGGCGCGCTGGCGCTCCTCGGTCAGGTCGAAACGCAATGGCAGCTCTTCGTCGACTACGGGTTCTTCGGCTTCGGGTTCGCGATGGCCGGACTCGTGCCGGCGACGACGGTCGTCACGCGCTGGTTCCAGCAGCGCCGGTCCGTGGCGCTCTCGGTCGCGTCGACAGGGCTCTCGGTCGGCGGGATCCTGCTCACACCGCTCGCCAAGCGTCTGCTCGACGACCGCGGCCTCGAGGCGGGGACACCATGGCTCGGTCTGATCTTCGTTCTCGGGGTGGTACCGGCCGCCTGGTTCCTCGTGCGACCCGACCCGGCGGCGGAGGGATGGGCGCCCGACGGTGAGGCGCTC
>JASJHI010000433.1:0-29427 GCA_033791105.1 Acidimicrobiia bacterium
CCGAGTGGGTGCTGTCGTTCATGGCGATCACGTCGGTCGGCGCGATCGCGGTTGCGATGAACTCGCACTGGCAGCCCGATGAGTTGCGGTACGCGCTCGACGACAGCGGCGCGAAGGTGCTCTTCGCCGACCGCGAGCGGCTCGCCATCCTTGCCCGCTGTGTCGGCCTGCCGGACGATCTCGATGTGCTGGCGGTGCATACGTCGGATCTTCCGATCGATCGCGCGCGCCACCTCGAAACCGTCCTCGGTGAGTCGCTCGACGCCAACGGCCAAGCGAGTACAACCGTCGACATGCCCCTGGCGACGATCCGTCCGGAGGACGATGCGACGATCTTCTACACGTCGGGTTCCACCGGCCATCCGAAGGGGGTTGTGTCGAGCCACCGAAACGTGCTCGCAGCCCTCATGTCGTGGGAGTTCGACGGCGAGGTGGGTCGACTCGTGCTCGGCCTCGGTCCGGTCGATCCGACGCCGCAGCGCAGTGCACTGGTCGGCGTTCCGCTGTTCCACGTGACCGGGTCACACGCCGTGTTCCTCCAGGCGTTCCGCGAGCAGCGCCGACTTGTATCGATGTACCGCTGGGACGTCGCTGTAGCCGCCGAACTCATCGAGCGCGAGCACATCGACCGCTTCATCGCGCCGGCGGCCATGACGGGTGATCTCGTCGAACACGCACTTGTGAGCGATCGAGACCTGAGTTCGCTCGTTGCGCTCGGCGGAGGGGGCGCGCCGCGCGCGCCCGAGCAGGTTCGCAACATCGATCGGGAGCTCGACAACACCGCGCCGATCACCGGCTGGGGAATGACGGAGACGAACGCGATCGGGGCAGGTATTGCAGGTCCCGCCTACGTCGAGCGGCCCGACAGCAGCGGCCGCGCCTCGATCCTCCTCGACCTGCGGATCGTCGACGACGTCGGAGCAGAGCTGCCGGTTGGCGAGCGTGGCGAACTTGTCGTTCGCGGCACGTCGGTCATCAGCGGCTACTGGAATCGCCCCGACGCCAACGCTGAAACGTTCGTCGACGGCTGGCTCCGAACCGGGGATGTCGCGTTCCTCGACGACGAGGGGTACCTGTTCATCGTCGACCGCATCAAGGACCTCGTGATCCGCGGCGGTGAGAACATCGGCTGCGGCGCGGTCGAGGCGGCGTTGCTCGAACATCCGGCCGTCGTCGAGGCGAGTGTGTACGGCGTACCCGATGATCGACTCGGCGAGGAGGTCGGCGCGACTGTCTTCGTGCGCGCGGATGTTGCCGACGACGAGCTGCGCACATTCCTCTCCGAACGGCTGGCGCGCTTCGAGGTACCCCGTTTCATCACGATCGAATCCGAACCCCTGCCGCGGACCGCGTCTGGCAAGATTCTCAAGCGTGGTCTCCGCGACGCCGCGGTCGATCGACTCGGCCGATGAGCTGGGGACCGAAGAAGGGAACCGCACGATGACACCCGACGAACTCCGTGCGAGCGTTACGGCAGGCTCGATCGACCCAGGCTCGATCGATACGGTCGTGATGGCGTTCCCCGATCACTACGGCCGGCTGATGGGCAAACGCTTCGATGCGGGGTTCTTCCTCGACGAGGCCATCGGTGGCGGGACACACGCGTGCGACTACCTGTTCACGGTCGACATGGAGATGGAGCCGCTCGAAGGGTTTCGTTATGCGAGCTGGACGCTCGGCTTCGGTGACTTCCACATGGTGCCGGACCTGTCGACGTTACGGCGCTGCGCGTGGGCGGACCGGACGGCGATGGTGCTGTGTGACGCGCATGACAACAGCAACCACGAGCCGGTATCTGTCGCGCCGCGGTCGATCCTGCGACGCCAGGTCGAGCGCGCGGCCGCCCAAGGTTTCGAGGTGATGGCCGCGAGCGAACTCGAATTCTTTCTCTCTCGCGACAGCTACCGCGAGGCACACGAGAAGGGCTACCGCGACCTGGAGTCGGCCGGGTGGTATGTCGAGGATTACCACCTCCTGCAGGGGGCTCGGGTCGAGGACTATGTCGGTGCCGCGCGACGGGCGCTGCGCGACTCTGAGATTCCCGTCGAGACGTCGAAGGGTGAGGCGGCGACCGGACAACATGAACTCAACGTCCGCTATGCCGAGGTGCTCACCATGGCCGACCGGCACGTCGTGTTGAAGCAGGCCCTCAAAGAGCTCGCCGACGCGCAGGGGGTGAGTGTCACGTTCATGGCCAAGCCCGACGCGGAACAGTCAGGAAGCAGCTGTCACCTGCATCTGAGCCTGCGGCATCTCGCTGGACCCGACGAAGGTTCGGGCGCGTTCACCGATGCCGACGGCGCGACCACCGACGTGTTCCGGTGGTTCCTCGGCGGGTGGATGCACCACGCCCCCGACTTGATGCCGTGTTACGCACCCACGATCAACAGCTACAAACGGTTCCAGCATCAGTCGTGGGCGCCGACCGGGTTGTCGTGGTCGCACGACAATCGCACGTCCGGATTCCGGATCGTCGGCTCGGGTGACAACCTGCGCATCGAGTGCCGGGTGCCCGGTGCCGACACCAATCCGTACCTCGCGTTCGCGGCCGCCCTGGCGAGTGGGTTGGACGGCATCGCCAACCAGATCGAGCCCCCCGACGAGCTACGCGGCGATGCCTACACCACCGATGTGCAGAGCCTGCCGACGACGCTCGCCGCCGCGACGGGACGGTTCGCGTCGAGTGACGCGGCACGCCGACTGCTCGGCGATGACGTGGTCGAGCACTACGCGCACCACTTCGAGACGGAGTGTGCGGCCTACGACCGTGCGGTCACCGACTGGGAACGTCGACGGTATTACGAGCGCATCTGATCGCCGGCGCCCGACCGAGCGGGGTCGTGCCAGACGGTGAGTTCGGCGGTCGGATCCCAGGGACCGGGCCCGGCGGGGCCGGAACGTGTCACCGCTCGTCGATACTGGGCCGCGGTGCGGGAATGTGCTCGAACTCGTTGTCGACCGGCGGGCCCCAGCAGGCCCAGAAATCACCGGTCTGCGGTCGCATCACAGCGGCACCGCTCGACTCGATGTGATACGGCGCGCAGGCCGTCTGGCAGATCGCGTCGGGCTCGCGGGTGAGTGCGATCAACCGGTCGGCATCGATGGTGCCATCGGCCAGCATCTCGGCCGCCGTCTCGAGTCGCGTGGTCGAACTGGCCAGCTGCGGCGGATCTTTCGTCGCGTGCACCGCGGCCGCGACCGGATCGATCGCGTGGTTGGTGTGCACGATCGGGGCGACGCCGAGCGGGGTGACCGGCCGCACCGACGGCATCGCTTCGACGTTGTAGCCGACCCCGTCGGCGTCGAACAGCAAGAAGTTGTGGGCGCCGGCGAGCCGCGCCGAGAGGAGCACCTCAAGCGCCGCGTCGGCGGTCGACGTCTTCAACATCGCGCGGACGACCGAAGTCCAGGCGACGCCGTTCTGCCCGTCGAGCCCGGTGAGATTGTTGATACCGACGCAAACACCTTCGGAGTTCATCCCGATCTGGCCGAGGCACCCGGTGGTCGTGAACAGCGTCGCTGCCGGTGCGTCGTGGGGACGGATCTGGAGGAGTACGACATAATCGGTGGCCGAGTCGTGCATGTCCCAGGTCTGGGCGAGAAATCCTGCGCCGTTCGCGCGGCCGTCCGGAATGATGACCGCGGTGCAATCGTCTTCGACGAGCGTGGCCGGCAGTGTTCCGCCGACCGCTGCGCGCACCGTATCCACGAAGTCGGTGAAGCCTCCGACCACGACCGCCTCGGCAGGTGAGATGCCGGCACCCTCGGCCATCGCGAGCATCTCGACATGGAGTTCCGGATCGAAGTGCTCGTGTGCGGGGAGCATCGACTCGGCCAGTGCCAGCACGTCGGCACGGTCGAGTGTGCCGCCGCTCCAGGCGCCGGAGGTGACGAGGTCGACGCGCTCGTCGGCGTACCGTCGAATGTCCTCCGCGTATGTCGTGCCGTGGACTCGACCGATCTGTTCCGCGCTTCCGGCGAGCTCGAGGATTCGGATCGGAGGGCGCTTCATCTCCCGGTCACGGTACCGATGGCTCCGCGACGACCGCGTACGGTGCGGGGCATGAAGATCTGGAGACTCGAACAGCTGGGCGAGCCGGCGGAGCAGCTGCGCCTCGTGGACGAGCCGCCACCGGTGCCCGGTGAGGGGCAGGTGCTCGTCGACGTCGAGGCGGTCGGCCTCGCCTTTCCGGACGTGCTGCAGTGCCGCGGCATGTATCAGGTCAAGTCAGGTCCCGGCTTCACGCCAGGCGGCGAGTTGGCGGGACGAATCGCCGCCCTCGGTGCCGGCGTCGAGGGACGCGCGATCGGTGAGCGCGTCGTCTTTCTCGGGAGCGGCGGGCTCGCCGAGCAGGTCGTCCACGCAGCCGCAGCCGTGTACCCGTTGCCCGATGGTGTATCGGCGGATACCGCCGCGGCGATTCCGATCAACTACTGCACGACCCTGTACGCGCTGCGCGATCGCGGCAAGCTCGCGTCGGGCGAGACGTTGTTGATCACCGGCGCGGCCGGTGGCACCGGCACCGCCGCGATCCAGCTCGGGGCGGCGATGGGTGCGCGCACGATCGCCGTCGCTGGGGGAGCGATCAAGACCGAGCTCCTGCGCGAGCTCGGCGCGGACGTGGTCATCGACCACAACGAGACACCTGACTGGGTCGACGCGGTCCGTGAGGCCAGCGGTGGCGGCGTCGATGTTGCCTACGACCCGGTCGGTGGCGACACATTCCATCAGGTGCGCCGCTGCATGGGTTGGGACGGACGGCTGCTCGTGATCGGGTTCGTCGCGGGGATCCCCGAGGTGAAGACCAACCACGCGCTGCTCAAGAGCTACTCGATCGTCGGAGTGCACTGGGGTGCCGCGCTCGGCCGGTTTCCCGATTCGCTCGGGGAGCAGATGGGCACGTTGCTCGACATGGCTGCGGAGGGCACGATCGATCCCCCGCTCTACCCGCCGTACACACTCGCCGACGCGGCGACCGCATTGCAGGACATTGCCGACCGCAAGGTGCACGGCAAGGTGGTCGTGAGGTTGTAGCCGGGATGCTCACCGCGACGATCGACCAACTGCGGACAGTTGCTGCTGCTGCCGACGATGCAAGCGGGTACTTCCCTGCGATGTACTCGCGGGTCACGTCGCGCGTCGAGCAAGCCTCTGCCCGCATGGAGCCGAGCCAGGCCGCATCGATGGAGCGGTTCGCCCGCACCTTCGCGGCGTGGTATCTCGAGCCGATCTCCGGGCGGCGCCCGATGCCGGGGTGCTGGCAGGCCGCGGCCGACGTCGCCGGCGACGCCGACCTGCTCATCGCGCAACAGCTCCTCCTCGGGATCAATGCGCACGTCAACCACGATCTGCCGCAGGTCGTGGTCGAGCTGGCCGACGCGACCGGGAATCTCACGGCCCTACGCCCAGGCTTCGACTCGATCAACGACCTCCTCGCCGAGACGTACCCGGCGCTCGTCCGTGACGTTGGGCGTGTGGCGTGGTGGATGGCGGCATTGTCGGCGCGAGACAACGGTCGAGCGTTCAACTTTTCACTCCATCGAGCCCGCGACATCGCCTGGATGAACGCCGAGCGGCTGTACGCCCTGCCGCCCGACCAGCGTCCCGCCGCGGCCGCACAGCTCGACGACGCAGTCAGTGTTCTCGCCTATCTCGTCACCCGACCGCCGTGGCCGGTGTCGTGGGCTGTGCCGGTCCTCGGCCGCCTCGAATCCTCCACCCCCGGCGACGTCACCGCGGCGCTCCTCGGCCCCCTCGGCTGACGACGGATCATCGTGGGGGATGGTAGGCATCGGGGATGGAAATCGGGGCTGTCATTCCACACAACGAGATCGGGACGGACCCGGCCGCGATCGAGGCGTACGCCCGCGGGGTGGAGGAGCTCGGCATCCACCACCTGATGATCTACGACCACGTGCTCGGCGCAGACCGCGACCGTCCGGGTGGCTTCGTCGGGCCATACGACAAAGATGTCGCGTTCCACGACCCGTTCGTGTTCTACGGGTTCCTCGCCGCGATCACCGAGCGCGTGGAGTTGATCACCTCGGTACTCATCCTGCCCCAACGGCAGACCGTGCTCGCCGCGAAGCAGGCGGCGGAGGTCGCACTGCTGTCGTGCAACCGGCTGAAGCTCGGAATCGGCGTCGGTTGGAACACGGTCGAGTACGACGGGCTCAACGAGGACTTCGCCACACGCGGCCGGCGCCAGGAAGAGCAGGTCGACCTGATGCGCAAACTGTGGGTCGAGGATTCGATGAGCTACGACGGCGAGTTTCATCGCTTCGAGAAGGCGAGCATCCTGCCCCGGCCGACGCAGCAGATCCCGATCCTCTTCGGTGGCTCCGCGCCGGCGCTCATCGACCGGTGCGCGCGGCTCGGCGACGGCTTCATCCCACTCGGTTCACCGAACGAGAAATCGGCCCGCCAGCTGGAGGACATCCGTCGCACTCGAACCGAACACGGCCTCTCGATGGACGGCTTCGATGTCTACGCGCAGGCCCAGTACGCGGGCGGCGACGCCGACCGCTGGCGATCGCACGCGGCCGCTTGGGGGGAACTCGGCGCAACTCACCTCGCGATCGCCACACACAATGCGGGCGACACCGATGTCGATGGGCACCTCGCCCGCATCGCCGAGTACCAGGCGGCACTTGTCGACTGATCATCCGTTCCTAGACTGGACTGCGACCCTCCGAAGGAGTGCGAACGATGCGGTTCACCCAGTACTACCTCGACTGCCTGTCGCAGGCCTCGTACCTGATCGGCGACGAGACATCCGGTCGGGCCGTCGTCGTCGACCCCCGGCGTGATGTGGACGAGTATGTCCGCGACGCGGCCGAGGCGGGTCTCACGATCGATCTCGTCCTCGAGACGCATTTCCACGCGGACTTCCTGTCCGGTCACCTCGAGCTCGCCGCCGCGACAGGTGCCGAGATCGGGTACTCCGCGGTCGCCTCCACCGACTTCCCGTCGCGCAAGCTCGCCGACGGTGAGCGGATCGAACTCGGCGACGTCGTACTCGAGATCCGGCACACGCCCGGTCACACACCCGAATCGATCAGCATCGTCGTCTGGGAGCACGCCGACGACCCCGAACCCTGGGGAGTTCTCACCGGTGACACGATGTTCATCGGCGATGTCGGCCGTCCCGATCTCCTCGCGTCGTTCGGTTTCAGCCGTGAAGAACTCGCCGACCATCTCTACGACAGCCTCCACGGCAAGCTGCTCACGTTGCCCGACGCCACTCGGGTCTATCCCGCGCACGGTGCGGGCTCGGCGTGCGGCAAGAACCTGTCGACCGAGACGTCATCGACGATCGGTGAGCAGCGCGAGACGAACTACGCGCTCCTGGCGCCCGACAGGTCGACGTTTCTCGACCTCGTCACGGAGGGCCAGCCTCCGGCACCCGCGTACTTCGCATACGACGCCGACCTCAACCGCCACGAGCACGCACTGCTCGACGAGTCCGAGGCTCCGGCAGCCTTGACGCTCGACGAGGTGCGGACGCTGGTCGCGGGCGACACGATGCTGATCGACGGTCGCGATCCGGAGGACTTCGCGCGAGGCCATCTCGCCGGGTCGATCAACGTCGGGCTCGCCGGTCGCTACGCCGAGTTCGCCGGTTCGGTCGTGCCGAGTGACGTCGACATCGTGCTCGTCGTCGACGACGGCTTCGAAACCGAGGCGAAGAACCGCCTCGGGCGCATCGGGTTCGACCGCGTCGTCGGCCATCTCGTGCAACCTCACGGCGCGATGACCGCTCATCCCGAGCTCGTCCAGCCGGCCTCGCGCCTCACGGCCAGACAGTTCGACGATCGCGTGTCGAGCGTCGGCGAACTCCAGTTGGTCGACGTGCGTAACCCGGGTGAGGTGGGGCTCGGCGTGATCGATGATGCGATCTCGATTCCCGTCGGGCAGCTCCCGAGTCGGGTCGACGAGCTCGACGCCGACCGCCCGACTGTGGTCTATTGCGCCGGCGGCTACAGGTCGTCGGTCGCCGCCAGCGTGCTGCGCGAGGCGGGATTCTCCGACGTGTCCGACATCGTCGGCGGCTACGGCGCTTGGCTCGACGCACAGCCGACCCCGTAGCGTCCCGTCGGTGAGCCAGACCCGCGAGTTTCGCCAGGCCCGATTTGCCCCACCCGGAGGTGCGTGCGAGATCCTCCTCGTACGACACGGCGAGTCCGCCGCTGCGGTCGAGGGCGAGTCGTTCCCGCTCGTCGATGGTCACGGTGACCCGCCGCTCGCGTCCGATGGAGTGATTCAGGCCGAGCAGGCTGCGGAGCGTCTCGTCTCGACCGGCGAGCGCATCTCGGCGGTGTACGTGACGACGCTGCAACGCACGGTGCAGACCGCTGCGCCGCTGCTCGAGCGGCTGGGTCAGCAGCCGATCATCGAGCCGGATCTGCGCGAGGTGTTCCTCGGCGAATGGGAGGGCGGAGAACTCCGCCGTCGTGTGGCCGACGGTGACCCGATCGCAGAGCGGATGTATCGCGAGCAGCGGTGGGATGTGATCCCCGGTGGTGAACAGCCCGACGAGTTCGAGGCGCGTGTCCGCCGGGGGATCGGTCGCATCGCCGCAGCTCATCCGGACGAGCTGGTCGTCGCCGTCGTCCACGGTGGTGTGATCGGACAGGTGTTGAACATCGCCTCCGGCCGCGACGGCTTCGCCTTTCTCGGTGCCGACAACGCGTCGATCTCCCACGTCGTCGTCGAGCCGACGCGGTGGGTAGTCCGCTGTTTCAACGACACGTCCCATCTGAGCCCGACGTTCAGCGCCGCGGCCGAGCCGCTGACCTGAGCTCATGCAGTTCGAGGTCGCGCTCGCTGCCGCCGACGAGCTCGGCGAGGGGCCGTGGTGGTCCGTCGAGCATCAATGCTTGTGGCGCGTCGACATCCGTGGTCGGCTGCTGCATCGTTGGCGCCCCGCGGACGACGACGAGCAGACACATCGCATGCCGGGCGACATCGGGTTCGCTGTCCCGATGGACGATGGGCGCCTCGTCGTCGGACTCCGGCAGGGCCTCGCCTCGTTCGATCCGGCGACGGGGAACGTGGAGGTACTGGCGCATCCCGCACCGGACCGACCCGAACTCCGCTTCAACGACGGCAAGACCGATCGCGACGGGAGACTGTGGGCCGGGACGCTGACCGACGACGAACGCGAGCCGACAGCGGCCCTCCACCGGCTGTCCGACGAGGGGAACCTCGTGACGGTCGTGGACGGCGTCGTCGTCTCGAACGGGCTCGGATGGAGCCCCGACGGCCGAACGATGTACTACACCGACTCCGGGCCGCAGACGATCTGGGCGTTCGACTTCGATCCCGAGACGGCGACAGCCACGGACCGGAGAGTCTTCGCGACCGATCGCGATCACTACCCCGACGGGCGGACCGTCGACGCCGAGGGCGGGGTCTGGTCGGCCAAGTGGGACGGATCCCAGGTGGTGCGGTACGACTCGGAAGGCAGGGTCAGCGCAGTGGTCGAGGCACCGGTCGCGCGACCGACGAGCTGCATGTTCGGTGGACCGAGCCTCGACACGCTGTACGTCACCTCAGCGCGCTTCGGGCTGTCCCGCGACGAACTTGTCGGCACACCGGCCGGCAGCGTCCTCGCGGTGCAGCCGGGCGTGGCCGGGATCGTCGAGGTGCCATGGCGCGGGATCACCGGCTGAGTGTCACCCGCGCGTGGGGTCCATTCGTCTGTAGCAGCATGGACGCCGTGAACGCCCCCGCACTTCCTTCGCCGCCCGCCCGAGTGCAACCGGGCCTCTTCCGGCGACTCTTCGCCGACCCGCAGCCGGTGCTCGACGAACTCTGTGCGGCGTATGGACCGAACGTCCAGCTCGGCGTCGGCCCGGTCAGGATGGCGATCATCGGTGACCCGGCGACGATCCGCGAGCTGTTCTCGATGCCGACGTCGAACTTCAAGTGGAACCACAAGTTCAACTTGCTCGCGATCGTCGTCGGGCCGGGTTCGATGATCGTCTCGGACGGCGACGACCACAAGCGGCGGCGAGGCTCTGTGCAGACCGCGTTCAGTCGTCGTCGGCTCGCGGGCTGGATCCCGATGATCGTCGAGCGCACGGATTCCGCGATCGATCGACTCCTCGCGGCCGACGATCGGGAGCACGTCGACATGTATCGGGTCGGCCGGTCGCTGGTGCTCGAGATCGTGATCCATTCGCTCTTTGGTGCACGGATGACCGAACACGCGGCCGAGATCGGCGACCTGTTCGAGCGCGCCCAGGACTACTTGGAGCTGCCCGCCTATCGCCAGGTGCCGCATCCCGTCCCGGGCACCGCTCGTGCCCGGGTCAAGGCCGATCGTCGAAGGTTCGACGAGCTGGTCGATGCCGAGATCGCCCGCTGTCGGCGCGACCCGAGTGGCGATCCGCTCGACGTGCTGGAGGCGCTCGTCGTCGACGGTTCGCTGTCCGACGCCGAGATCCGTGACCAGGTCGACACCCTGATCGGTGCCGGCTTCGACACGACCGCGGCATCGCTCGCCTGGATGTTGTGGTGTACGGCTGGTGACGCCGCACTGTGGCAGCGACTGCGCTCCGAAGCTGACCATGTGCTCGGACCCACCGGCTCCGACGAAGTCCTGGGCGACGGTCAGCTCGCCGACCTCGACCTCGCTTCGCGGACGGTGCGTGAAACGCTGCGGCTCCATCCGGCGGGCGTCGTGAGCCTCCGCGAGGCTGTCGCCGATGTCGTGCTCGACGGGCATCGCATCCAGCGCGGCACCCTGATCCTGTGGTCGGCGCATCTCGCCGGCCGCGACGAGCGCTCGTGGGAGCGCCCGCTGACGTTCGACCCGGACCGCTTCGTCGATCCGACACCAGAGCAGCTCGAGATCAGCCGAGCTGCCTGGGTGCCGTTCGGGGGCGGGGCGCGGAACTGCATCGGCTTCGCTCTCGCGCAGATGGAACTCACCCTGATCCTCTCTCGCCTCGCCCAGCGGCTCGACATCGAGCTGCTCGGCGACGTGAAGCCGCGTCCGGTCGGCATGGTGGTGAATCGTCCCGAGGGCGGTGTTCCCGCCTGTATCGGCGTGGCGCGTTGAGTCGACGGGTCGGGTAGCTCGGCTCCGTCGGGCTCACTCGCTTCCGAGCAGGATGAACGGAATGCCGGTGAGCTGCCAGGCGGCGATGGCGCCGATGACCAGGAGGAACCAGATCCAGCGCGGAAGCGGCACCCCCGCCCGAGTCGAATTGACGATGAAGGCGAGCAGCGGGAGTGCGACGAGCGTGATGGCGTGCAGTATCCCCATGACGAGCAGCAACCCACCGATCCGCCCGCCCGCGTCCTGGAGCTGCTCGGCCCACTGCATCCGCCCGATCTCGACCGAGTTCGGCAGGTCGACCGACAGCAGGATGTAGCCGCCGAAGACGAGGAAGTAGGCGAGATCGAGTAGCCGCAGCATCGATGAGCCGGTGTTGCGGCTCGTCGTGAAAAGGTCGGACGTGTACCCGCGGCCAAAGCGTCGGATCGCGGGACCGAGGGCGAACACGAGCACGACGAGCGCGATCGCCTCGATGAGCTCCATCACCTGCCAGTGCACGTGGGTCCCGAATGGACCGTCCGTGAGCGCGACGACGCCGACGATGGTCAGCAGGATGAACACCGCTGCCGTTGCAATGGCGGTTCGGACGAGTCGCGTTCGCTGCTGTCGATCTTCCTCGATCGAGTGCACCACCCGCGACCAAAGGTCTGGACTCGGCTCCTCCTCGTCGGAGCGGGCGAACGCCTGGGTGAGTCGGTCCTCGACGCGCATGCTCGGGTCTCCTGTTCTCTCGGCGGCGCGAGTTGTCGTTCGAGCGCCGCGAGGCCGCGTCGGGTGTGGGTCTTGACCGAATTCTTGGAGATGCCGAGCGTGTCGGCGATGTCGCGCTCGGACAGATCGAGGTAGAAGCGCAGCACGACGCACGATCGCTGGCGATCGGGGAGCGACCGCAGCGCTATCAGCGTCTCGTGGTCGGCCTCGGCGATCGCCGCATCCTCGAAACCGGGCGTCGAGTCGGGCCGTTGCGTTGCCGCCTGGTGGCGGAGCGACATCAGCCCGCGCCGGTTGTGGTCCCGGGCCAGGTTGATGACGATCGACCGCAGGAAGGCCGGCGCCTTCGACGCGTCGCGGATCGAACCCGCGGATCGATGGAGGCGGATGAATGCCTCCTGCACGAGATCCTCGGCCGCGTCGCGATCCTCGCAGAAGATCCGTGCAAGCCGCACGAGCGATCGTCCCTCGACCGCGAACAATTCCTCGACGAGCGCGTCCGCCGTGGCGTCTGTGCCGATCGCCGGCGCCCGGGAGATGCCGATCATCTGGCTGCCGCCCCCGTCGCTCGCCATCGTGTCGGTCACTCGCCGTCGCTCCCTGCTTCTGCGGGCAACGTCAGGGAAGAGTCATGACTGTGTCGCGGCGTCGGCCGGCCGCTCGATCGGTGGCGGGAGCGGTGCGTCAGGTGCTTCGTCGAGCCGCCGGTTGAGCGTGAAGATCCGGCCGATGATCGGCAACGTGAGCACGTTGAGACCGTGCAGCAGTCCCATCAAGAGGATCATCCCGCCGATCCTGGCGATCGACCCCTGCAGCTGCTCGGCGTTGACCTCCTGGTCCCAACCCTGGTCGGGCTCCCACTTGATGACGAAGAGGATGTACGCGCCGAAGATCATGTAGTACGCGAAGTCCATCAGTACGAGGTAGCTCTTGCCCGTCCGCGGGTTTGCTCGGAACACGTCGGCGGCGTATGCCTTGCCGAAGCGCTTGATCAGGGGTCCCAGGATCGCGACGATCGCGACGAGGACGACGATGGTGATGATCTCGAGAATCCACCAGTCCACGGCGAAACCCCTTTCGTGTCGGCTCTCACGAGGATGGACGTCTTGACAGACGTATGACGGCGTCGATCGGGTGACACGCCGGCGGGAAAATCCCGCCGGGGTTGTTCGTCTCGCTCAGACTGCGGTCAGGCGAGCCGGGTGAAGAGCGCCCGGTCGCCGCTTCCGCCGATGAACAGGGGGCCACTCTTGTCGACCGCAGTGATGTACTCGGCGCTGGCGTTGAGTTTGTCCTGCGCCGCGTCGACGGCGGCGGCGTCGGGGTAGACGATGAGCCAGCTCACCTGCCCGAACGTGCCGTAGGCATCGGCCCAGAACGATACGGGGACGCCGGTGATACTGGCCGCCATGTTGGAGATCTCGACACCCCAGCCCATCGCGTCGGCGATGTGACCCGCAGCCGGCGTGACCGTGATTGCCTCGGCGAACGCGCCCACCGCTGGGCCGTCCCCAGGCAGTTCGGTGGGGTGCACGAGCTGTCGCAGTTCGTCCTCGGCCGGTGTCACGCCGGCGAACTCCTGGCCGCGATCGAGTGCCGCAAGGTAGTCCGGGTTGGTGGCCAGCGCAGCGGTCGCGGACCCGAGCCCGGCGCGCCCGTCCACCATCGTGTTCCACGAGAATGTGCCCGCCGGTCGGCCGAAGAGGGTGCCCCAGAGCGTCACTTCGAGGTCGATCGTCGCGTTGACGATCTCGGTCACTTGCGCGACGTATTCGAGTGTTCGGCCGGGTCCACCGACGAGCGTCGCGGAGCGTGTGAACAGGTACATGGTGACCCCCAGGTTCGCCAACCCCGAGCTGTTCCCGGGGAAGTCCAACGGTACGCCCGTACCCCTGTTCGGTCAAGTGGCACCGGTCATGCGAGTCGTCACTGGCAGACTCACGCAATGACGTTGGGATCGTCAGGCGACGACGACGGCCAGACCCGCGCGATCATCACTGCCGGCGGATCGGGCATCGGGTTGGCGATCGCGCGGGCGTTCCTCTGCGGAGGCGCTGCCGTCGAGCTGTGCGACGTCGACTCGACCGCACTCGACGCAGCGCGATCGGAGCTCGGCACACTTGGACCGGTCGGAACGACGTTGGCGGACGTGTCCGACGAGGCTGCGGTCGATTCCTTCGTCGAGGGTGCTGTCGAGCGGATGGGTGGAGTCGACGTTCTCGTGAACAACGCCGGGATCGCCGGTCCGGGTGGGCGCGTCGAAGACCTCGATGTCGATGCGTGGCGGCGCACGCTCGACGTGAATGTGACGGGGATGTTCCTCGTGGCGCGGCGCGTCATTCCCCATCTCGTGGCGCAACGCGGGGGTTCGATCGTCAACATCTCGTCGACGGCGGGTCAGTTCGGGTTTCCGTACCGGGCGCCGTACGCCACCTCGAAGTGGGCTGTGATCGGGTTGACCAAGACGCTGGCGATGGAGCTCGGTGAGTTCGGCATCCGGGCGAACGCGATCTGTCCGGGTTCGGTCGACAACGAGCGCATGGCGCACGTCGTCGAGCTCGAAGCGTCGGCGAGCGGCCGCCCGTCGGCTGAGATTCGGGAGGGTTTCGCGCGCCAGGTGTCGCTCCGGACCTTCGTCGATGTGGAGGACGTCGCCGCGATGGTGCAGTTCATCTGTTCGCCCGGTGGCGCCCGGATCAGCGGGCAGGCGCTCACGGTGGACGGACACACCGAGTCGACGCGGACGTGATCGCCCGCTGCCGGCGGGGTGAACGAACCGCCACGGAACCGCGGCGCAGGCCTACCCTCGTCACATGACCTGGCAGATCCTCGTCCTCAACGGACCGAACCTCAACCTGCTCGGCACTCGTGAGCCCGAGGTCTACGGCTCCGAGACCCTCGAACAGCTGATGTCCGAGCTGCACACGTTCGCCGGATCGCACGATGCCGAGCTGCGCACCGCGCAGTCCAACGGCGAGGGTGAACTCGTCGACGCGCTGCACGATGCCCGCGGCTGGGCGCACGGGGTCGTGTTCAACCCCGGCGCGTACACCCATACGAGCGTGGCGCTGCGCGATGCCATCTCGGCCATCGGGATCCCGGTCGTCGAGACACACCTGTCGAACGTCCACGCCCGCGAGGAGTTCCGCCATCGGTCGTACCTCAGTGCGGTCTGCCTCGGCACCGTCGGCGGATTCGGCGGCCACAGCTACACGATCGCGCTCGACGGGCTACTCCGGCATCTCGCAGCCTGAGGCGCCGGCGTCGGCGCTCTCCTACGATCGAATCGTTCGACAGAGCCGATCGACCACAGGTCGGTCGTCCACGGAGGGAGACATCGATGGGGTTCAAATTCGCAAACGTCGCCGGCCGGTCGGCGCTGATCGACGCGGGGGGCGCGTGGTACGACGCCGAGCGGGTCAGTGCCGGCGCCATCGCAGCCGACCCGATGACGGCGCTCGGGTCGCCCGATGCGTTGCACGCCGCAGCCGCGCTGCTGGCCGGCGCCTCTTCTGACGGTGCCCTCGCCGATGCCGACGTGCGGGCGCCGGTGCCGACGCCGCGCAGTGTTTTCGGCGTCGGGCTCAACTATGCGAGCCACGCCGCCGAGTCGGGAGTCGAACTGCCCGAGAACCCGGTCGTCTTCACCAAGTTTCCGAGTTGCATCGTGGGCCCGACCTCCGACGTCGAGCTGCGATCGACGACTGGTGACTACGAGGTCGAACTGGTCGTGGTGATCGGTGGCGACACCCGGGACGTGGCGGAGGACCGCGCGTGGGAGCATGTCCTCGGCCTCACCGTCGGGCAGGACATCTCCGATCGTGCGCTCCAGTTCGCCGCGCAGCCCGCGCACTTCGACCTCGGCAAGTCACGCGACACCTATGGACCGATCGGGCCGGTGCTCGTCTCGACCGACGGATTCGACGACCCGACCGATCTCGCACTGCGATCGGAGATCAACGGTGAGCCGCGTCAGAACGACCGCACATCGAATTTGATCTTCTCGGTCGCGCAACTCGTCTCGTATCTGTCCTCGATCATGACGCTGCGAACGGGTGACCTCATCTTCACGGGAACTCCGGAGGGCGTTGGCGTCGCGTCGCGATCGTTCCTGGCTCCGGGCGACGTGATCACCTCGACGATCGACGGGATCGGCACGATGACCAATCGTTGCGTCGAGTGAACCAAGGTCGGGACACAGGCCCGGGCCTCGACCTGCTCGTCGTCGGAGGCGGCCCGGTCGGCGTGGCGATGGGGCTCTTCGCCGTGCGCCACGGGCTCAGCGCCACGGTCGTCGAACGGGTACCCGAGGTGTACAACAAGGCCCGCGCGATCGGGATGGACGACGAGATCGTCCGCCTGTTCCAAACGGTCGAACTCGCGGAAGAGATCCTCGACATCACGACACCGATCCACGGCGCGGAGTTCGTCGATCCGGAAGGAAACCGCCTCACCGGCATCGAGCTTCCGCCCGGCACGCTCACCCCGCTGGGCCATCCGCCGATGAACATGTACTTCCAACCGACGCTCGAGGCGCTGCTCCGCGAGCGAGCGGTCGAGGCCGGGGTCGACCTCGTGCTCGGCCACGAGGTCACCGGGTTCCAGCAGACCGAGCAGGGGGTCGACATCACCGTGCGACCGGCCGACGCAGCCGCCACCCGAGAACGTTCGATGTCGGCCCGCTGGATGGTCGGTGCCGATGGTGCCTCGAGCGGTGTCCGCAAGATGCTCGACATCGGCTTCGTCGATCTCGGCTTCGACCAGGACTGGCTCGTCGTCGACACCGAACTCACCGAGCATGTCGAGCTGTCACGCCTCGCGCAGCAGATCTGTGATCCCGCGCGGCCGACAACGTTCGTACCAGGCCACGACCGCAATCGGCGGTGGGAATTCCAGATCCAGCCGGACGACGATCGCGAGGAGATCGCTACCGACGCACGTGTCTGGGAGCTGCTCGAACCGTGGATCGACCCGTCGAACGCGGTCATCACCCGCTCGGTCGTCTACCGATTCCACTCGACCGTTGCGGCCGAGATGCGCGTCGGGTCCGTGTTCCTCGCCGGTGATGCGGCGCACCAGATGCCACCGTTCCTCGGGCAGGGCCTGTGTGCGGGCTTCCGCGACGTTGCCAACCTGGTGTGGAAGCTCCAGGCGGTGAAGGAGCACTGGGCCTCCGATCGATTGCTCGACACCTACGATGTCGAGCGGCGCCCGCACGTGACCGGCGTGGCCGAACACGCCTGCGACACGGGCCGCCTCATCGATCAGCTCGCCGGCCGTGTCGAGAGCGATGTGGGCACCGACTCCGGATACGGCGGCTCCCGGCCGTTCCCGCATCTGACCACCGGTCTGCTCGAAGGTGACCATCCGATGGTCGGCAGGCAGATGCCGCAGCCCACGATCGACGGCGTGCGATTCGACGAGCGGCTCGGACCCGGCTTTGCCGTCGTGTGCGGCGAAGCCCCGACTGTGACGGCAGCGGTTCGAGACCGTTGGAAGGCGATCGGCGCGCGGATCGTGGTGGCACCGGACGCGCTGGCGGCGATCCCGTTCGTCGGGCCCGGTGAAGTGATCGTCGTACGGCCCGACCGGGTCGTCGCAGCGGTCGTCGACCCCGAGGAGCTCGGTACGGCGACGGACCGGTTGCTGGCGCTGCTGGGATAGCCGCTACTTGGTGGACAGGTCGGGGTCACCCGTGCGAATCGTGGCCGACCTGACGCCGTCGACCTCGATGGTGATGCTGTCCGGTCGGGAGCCCGTGGCGCACGCGTAATCGACCGTGCGGGCTCCGAACTTGTAGGTGTATCGGCTGCCGTCGGCGAACTCGCAGACGTACTCCTTCTCGCCGCTCGGGAAGCCGGTCACACGAAATCCGGCGATCAGGCAGTTGCTGCCGAACTTGCACGAGCCCCGGCTGCCCTCGATGACGACGACCCGGCCGTCACCCTTGTCGTCGCCGCCGTTTGCGCCGGATCCGTTGCCGGATCCGCCTGACGGCGTGGTGGGCGGGATCGTCGGCGTTGTCGGCGCTGATGTGGTGGCCGGGGACGTGGTCGCCGGTGATGTGGTGGCCGGGGAGGTGGTGGCCGGTGAGGTGGTCCCGGGAGCGACGGTCGTCGCGGTGTCCGTGCCCACCGGATCGGTCGAATCGGGATCTGTCGAGTCGGGATCTGATGAATCCGGATCGGTGTCCGTCGTCTCCTGGCTTGTCGTGGCGCCGTCGTCGCTCGAGTCGTCGCCGTCGCGATCCCACAACGCACTCGCGATCAGCACCAGGATCAGCAGGATGAGCGCGATCGCGAGCAAGATCGGCATCGAGCCGCCGCGCTTCCACCATGGTGCACCGGCCGCGGAGGCTCCCGCAGCCGCCGCGGTGGGATCACCGAGTTCAGCGCCGCCGGGATCGCCGGACGGCGGGGGCATGTCCGTCATACGGATGAGAGTAGTTGTGGGGCACCGCGATTCGGCGGCAATCGGCAAGGAGGACCGAGCGGCCGCGCGCGTGTGGTCCTGGCGTGGCCGGACGTCTCAGCCGGCGACGGGCACGTACTCGGTGATCTCCTCGAACGACGCTCCTGCGCGATGCCGCGCGCTGAGGTGCTCGAAGTCGGCCTCGACACCGATCGGATTCACCGCGAACAGTGGGCCGCGCATGAACTCGTCGGCCTCCTCGAGCGAGCAGATGTCGACCTGGAACTCGACCCGATTGCCGTCGGGGTCGCGGTAGTAGGCCGACAACGTCATACCGTGGTTGACCGTCCATTCCGGCGCGACGCCGGTGGCTTTCAATCGGTCATAGAGATCGAAGAGGTCATCGAGTCCCGACATGGTGAACGCGAAATGATCGACTCCGACGGTGCTCGGGTCGGCCTCGCCGAGCCCGGGGATGGCGGCAATCGCCATGCGGTGGTGCTCGTCGTCATAGGAGATGAACGAGAGGAAGTCGTTGCCGTAGCGGACCTCGGCCTCGAGGACGCCGAGCCACCAGTCGAGCATCTCCTGGTAGCGCGTCGTCTTGAGGACGACGTGGGCGAATTTGATGGGAGATGCCATGGGAGTTCCTCACTGTTTCTGGCGGCCGTCGGACCGATCCGCCGGCTCCACGATAGGCCGCCGGCCGACGCGGGTTCCGCTCCGCTCGCGACGGTGCAAGACTCGCGTGAATGGCCAACCCCCAGTCGAATGACGAGCCCCGATTCGGGACCGACCGCGAAGGTGCGCACCCTGAACGGGCCGACGAATGGGAGGAGCTGCGCCGGCGTCACCTGGTGACGCCGTCCGAGCGGCCTGCATCGAGCGCCCGAGGGGTGCACCACCAGGCGCTGATCTCATCGGACGTCGAGCGGACGATCGGCTTCTATCAGGAGCTGCTCGAGTTTCCCCTGACGCAACTCTTCGAGAACCGTGACTATCGCGGATCGACGCACTTCTTCTTCGACATCGGCAACGGCAACGCGCTCGCGTTCTTCGACTTCCCTGGTCTCGGTCTCGAGGACTACGCCGAGGTGCTCGGCGGCCACCACCATCTCGCCATCTCCGTGCCGAGCGACACGTGGGACCGGCTGCGGGCAAAACTCGAGGGCGCCGGCATCCCCGTCCACCCGGTCGGGGACACGTCGCTCTACTTCATGGGCCCCGATGGCGAACGGCTCGAACTGATCGCCGACCCGCTCGGCGAGATGTACGGGTCCGACGTGCTCTGAGCTGTCATCCGGCGGGTACGCGGACGCCGATCAGGTCAGCGAGGTGGCCCGAGCCATCGCGGCGACCGTCGTTCTGTCGTGGATACCTGCACGTGCGAGCATGAACGCCGAGGGACGACGAGGAGAAGACGCATCCATGGCCCAGACGCTCACATCCGGCAACCCCGCGCTCAACCAGGGCATCGTCGACGAGTACATGACACCAGGCGCGGCGGCGGTGGTTGCGGCGCCGAAGACGATGACCGTCATCGGGACATCTCTCAAGACGGTCTTCTTCCTGGCGTTGGTGATCGCCGGGGGCGCGTGGGGATGGGCGTCGGCTACCGCGCCGGTCGCGGCCGATGCGGGCTCCGGCTACGCCAACACCACCGTGACGATTCCCGGCGGCTTCTGGCTGGCATCGTTCGGTGCGCTCTTCGTCGGCATCTTCGCGGCGATGAATCCGCGTCTCGTCGCGGTCCTCGGTTCGATCTACGCGCTGCTCCAGGGCTACTGCCTGGGCGCGATCTCGGCGATGTTCGACGCACAGACCGAGGGCATCGTCGGCGCCGCGATCATGGCGACCATCGCCGTGTTCGTCGCCGCGCTCTTCCTGTACCTGACCGGCATCATCAAGCCGACGCGGAAGATGGCGTTCGGCGTCGCCGCCGGTATCGGGGGTTTGCTCCTGCTCTACCTCTTCGTCGGTGTCATGAGCCTGTTCAACTGGGGATGGCTCTACTCCGATCAGTTCCAGACGCTCGGGGTCGTCATCAGCCTGATCGCGGTTGCGCTCGCCGCGCTCAGCCTCACGCTCGACTTCGGTCGCGTCGAGGCGGGCACGAAGGCCGGCGCCCCGAAGATGATGGAGTGGTATTGCGCATGGAGCCTGATGGTCACGCTGATCTGGCTCTACATCACCCTGCTGCGGCTCCTCGCATTCTTCGCCAGGAACCGCTGACCCGCCGACGCGCTCGACTCGTCGGTCAGGTCGCCCCGCCGTACCAGGTGTTGCCGGCGTGCGGTGTCGCGCCCTGCCAGGCATTGATCGCCGCCGCCTTCTTCTGCGCCGCGGCGCTGCGGCCGAGCCCCAGCCCCTTGGCGATGGCGATCATGCCGTCGCCCGCCGCGACGGTGTAGGTGCGAACTCCCTCGATCGTGGATGGGATCTCGACCGAGTCGCCAGGCCGCCAGACGTTGTCGAGCGTCACGCCGTTGTGCTCCGCGACCGCCGTGGCCACCGATGACCGCAACGCCCACGGTGCATCGGTGATGCCCAGGCAGCGGCCGACGACGGCGATGAACCCGTCGGCGTCGTCGGAGGTGAAGATGTAGCTCCCCTGCGGCGTCCCCTTGGTGCCCGTGCCGCCGGCCGCCTGCTTCTTCGACGTCTTCGTTTTCTTCGGCGTCGCCGATGCCGGCGCTTTGCCTTTGCCCTTCACTGCGGCGGCGGCGGCCGCAGTGGCCTCGACCGCGAAGTCTTCGGTGTGCCAGAGATGATCACCCTTGGAATCCCAGCCTGGCCCCGAGCCATCGTGACCGGTCTCCGAGCCACGCCACGGGAACCAGGGTTCCCCGAAGCGGACGGAGTCCTCGAACATCTGGAAGGCGACCGCCGCGTTCGTGTCGAGGTCGAGGAGGTCGGCGTCGGTTTCGATGCCCAAGCGAGCACGGAGGTCGCGGTAACCGTCGGTCTGGAGGTTCTTCCAGTTGATCTGCCACATGCCGCGGTCGGAAGTGCGTGGGTTCTTGCGGTCCGATTGCCACCGGGACTCGCGTCCGGCGATCATCGTGATGCTGGCAATGTCGTCGCCGCGGAACCCCGCCCGATATGCGGCTGCTGCGGCCGCCGCCGATCCGTGTACGACGGCAGCGGCTTGCTTCGCCGTTGGTTTCTTGGCAGGCGCTTTCTTCGCAGGGGCTTTCTTGGCGGGCGCCGGCTTCTTTGCCGCGGGCTTCGGCGGTGGCGGCGTGACGTCCTCCTGCGGCTGGCGGCCGTCGGCGAGCAGGCCGAGCTTCGCCCAGGTGTTGGCGCCGATGAGGCCGTCGACCGTCAGCTTCTTGGCGGTCTGGAATTCCTTCACCGCACGTTCGGTAGCGGGTCCGAAGTCGCCGTCGATGCCGGCGGGGAACCCGGCCCGAGTGAGCGCCCACTGCACCGCCTCGACCGCGGGACCGCGCGCCCCCTTGCTCAGGACACCACTGCGTGGCAAGCCCTTGTAGAAGGCCTCGCGGCGCTTCGGGTCATCGGGGACGGCGGGCTGGAGCCGCACCTGACCGCCACCCTCCATCTGGAGAACGACGGCTGGGATGTCGTCGCCGGGGAAGTACGGCCAGTGCCAGGCCTCGGACTTGACCGAGTTCCAGAATCCGAACGAGGGACCGTTTGCCGCGAGCCACGCCAGCGTGCTGGTGCCCACACTCTGGAGCTTGCCGGCTGCGCTCCGTTGTGCCAGATCGGGCGTGACGCCGAGGCCGTGCTTGGACGTACCGGGCGTTGCGGCCATGGCCACGCCCGGCTTCTGCCAGTACGTGCGACCGTTCCACTTCTTCGTCTTGCGTCCCGATTGGGGCGACGTGGTGTAGCGCTGTTTGAACAGCATTTCTTGTTGCGCGTAGCTGCGATAGGTGCCGGTGGCGTCGAGCACGATGCCGTCGGCCGCCGCCGCAGCGACCATGGCTCGGCACGCCCGCGCTGCGGGCTCGACCATCTTGAAGCTACGGATCCCGCATGAGACGAGCAGTTGGTCCGGGATCTTCCCGTTCCCGTACGAGCGAACGACCTGCGGGAGGCTCACTTGGCTCTCGGATCGGTAGGGAAGCTTGATGGCCATGAGGTTCTCCTCGTCGATGTGTCACTCGAACGTAGTCGTGCGGCGCCCAGTAGGTTGGCGATCCGCACGCGGCGCGTGCCGCGGATTCGAGCACAGGGGGAATGATGAGAATCGGCATCAATGGATCGGGTCGTCTCGCGCAGCCGAACATCGACGAGATTGTCGGCGATGTCGAGTCCAGCGAGCGTGACGGGTTCACGAGCTATTGGCTCGCCCAGACAGCGCTCGCCGACTCGTTGGCGCTGTTGGCGATCGCCGGGCGGACGACGTCGGAGATCGAACTCGGCACTGCCGTGGTGCCGACCTGGACGCGGCACCCCGAGGTGATGGCTGCGGGTGCACTCACCGCGCAGGCGGCCTCCGCCGGCCGTGTGGTGCTCGGCATCGGGCTCGCGCACCAGCCTTCGGTCGAGGACCGGTGGGGAATGACCTGGGAGCGTCCGGTCCGGCACATGTCGGAGTACCTGTCCATCCTCGACTCGCTGCTCAACACCGGTGCGGCGAGCTTCCAGGGCGACATCTGGCGGCTCGAGACCGAGTCCGCGACGATCAGCGACCGTCCGCCGCTCGTCATGCTCGCCGCGCTCGGCGAACAGATGCTGAAAATGGCCGGCAGCCGCACCGACGGGACCATCTTGTGGTGCGTCGGGCCGACGACCCTCGAACGACAGATCGTGCCCGTCATCAACGAGGCGGCAGACGGTGCCGGCCGACCGCTGCCGCGGGTGGTCTGCAGCCTGCCGGTGTGTGTCACCGACGATCCCGATCCGACTCGCGAGTTCGTCGGCCAGATCCTCGCCGGCTACGCCACGCTTCCCTCGTACCGCGCGATGCTCGACATCGAGGGTGTCCACGGTGTCGAGGACATCAGCCTGATCGGTGACGAGGCGACCGTGCGGTCGGGCCTCGACGCGATCGGGGCGGCCGGCGCCACCGACTTCACCGCCGTCGTGATCCCCGACCGCGACGGACCTGATCGCACGATCGATCTGCTGCGCTCGTACGGCGGCTGACCAAGCGGACCGCACGCAGTCCAACCGACCCGTGCGGGGTCAGCCGATCCAGTCGACGATCGCTTCGCCGATCTCATGCGGGCTGTCTTCCTGGATGAAATGGTTGCCCGCGACCTGCACCTCGGTCTGGTTCGGCCAGGTGCGGCAGCGGTCGCGCTGGGCGCCGACGAGAATGGCACCCGGCTCGGCGTTCACGAACAATTTCGGGATGTCGTTCGACTCCATCCAGGTTGCGTAGTCCTCGGCGATCTCGACCACCTCGGCGGGCTCACCTTCGATCGGGATCTGCCGCGGCCAGGTCAGCGTCGGGCGCCGGCTCTCTCCCGGTTCCACGAACGGGCGCCGGTACTCAGCGTGCTCCTCGGCGCTGAGATCGCGAATCACAGCACTCGGTAGCACTGCCTCGACGAACAGGTTCTTCTCGAGCACCATGTCCTCGCCGGCCTCGCTGCGAAAGCCCTGGAAAACGCCCCTCGCGGCCGGCGGCCAGTCGTCCCATGTGGAAATGGGGCCGACGATCGCCTCCATGTACGCGATGCCTGCAACACGTTCCGGGTGTCGGCGCGCCCAGTCGAAACCGAGCGCCGAACCCCAATCGTGGATGACGAAGACGACCTGGTCGCAGACTACGAGACGTTCGAGCAGCGCGTCGAGCCAGGCGCGATGCTCGACGAACGTGTACGAGTCGGGCCCGACGTCGTCGAGTCGCTCCGAGTCGCCCTGGCCGATGAGGTCCGGGGCGACGCACCGACCGAGGGGGACCACGTGCGGGACGATGTTGCGCCACAGGTAGGAGGATGTCGGGTTGCCGTGGAGGAAGACGAACGTCTTGCCCGGATCGGCCGCAGTGCCCGCGGCAGCTCCCGAGTCGAAGTACGCCATCCGCTTCGAGACGCCATCGACCTCGACGTCGGCGTACCGCTTGGGTAGCGGGGTGGTGTCGAAGGGGGACTCGGCAGTGCTCATCCGGTCAGCGTGCCACACGCGGCGGACGGCGTGTGCAGCTCAGGCTTCGGCGAGTTCCTCGACAAGTGGTGCGAACGTGTCGAGGGCGGTCAACACGTCGTCACGGCTTCCCTGGGGCAGACCGACGATGGCTCGGGAGAAGCCGCGGCCCGCCAGTTCGGTGAGTTGGCGAGCGTCGGGCGGTGCGAGGTAGAGCCCCAGTTCGATCTCTGTGGGGTCGCGGTCGATCGCCTCACACGCGCGCCGTACTTCCTCCCACGCCTCCAGCGGGTAGCGCCCGCCGATCGGCATCCAACCGTCGCAGAATTCCGCGATGTGCGCGGCCGTCTTCGGTCCGGCGTCGCCGCCGAGAATGATCGGGGGGCCCGGCTGCTGCGCCGGCTTTGGCCAGGACCAGCTCGGCTCGATGGTCACGTGGTCCCCGTCGAACGACGCCTCGTCATTGGTCCACAGTTCCTTCATCGCAAGGATTCGTTCGCGCAGGATGGCGCGCCGCTCGGCGTAGGCGGTTCCGTGCTGGGCCATCTCCTCCTTGTTCCAGCCGTACCCGACTCCGAAGAGGAACCGGCCGTCGGAGATCGAGTCGAGGCTCGCGACCTCCTTCGCGAGGTGGATCGGATCGCGCTGTGCGACAAGGCAGATTCCGGTGGCGAGCTTCAGCTCGGTCGTGACCGCCGCGCACGCGCCGAGCGCCACGAACGGATCATGCGTGCGCCAGTAGAACTCCGGCAACGGGGGTGCGTCGACGCGGCCGGCCCAGGGCGTGACGCGACTCGTCGGGATGTGGGAGTGCTCCGGGAGCCACAGCGACTCGAAACCACGGGCCTCGGCCTCCCGAGCAAGCTCGACCGCCCCGATCGTCTGGTCGGTGAGGAAGATCAGGACACCGATGCGCATGTTCGTGAACCGTATACCGTGCTGCGGCATGCCGCGCCCGTTCAGATTCGCCGTGCAGACGGGTCCGTTCGGAGAACCCGAAACGCTCCGGGGGTACGCCCAACGCGTCGAAGAGCTCGGCTACGACGAGCTGTTCAGCTTCGACCATTTGGGCGCCGTCGACCCGTTCCTCCCACTGCTCGTCGCAGCCGAGGCGACGACCACATTGCGTTTCGGGCCGCTCGTGCTGAACAACGAATTCCACAATCCTGCGCTGCTGGCGCGGACGGCGGCGACGTTCGACGCGCTGACCGGCGGCCGGTTGGTGCTCGGCCTCGGCACCGGCTACATGCGCTCCGAGCACGACGCGGCATCGATCGAGCTGCGCGTGCCGGGCGAACGCGTCACGCGCTTTGCCGAGACGGTGCCGGCGATCCGTCAGCTGCTCGACGACGGGACCTGTACGTTCGCGGGTCGTCATGTGTCGCTGCGGATCGACGACTTGGGTGTGCGTCCGGTGCAGACGCACGTACCGATCCTCATCGGCGGCCACGGTCGGCGCGTCGTCAGCGTCGCTGCCGAGCACGCCGACGTGTTCCAGTTCACCGGTCTCGTGCACCACCCCGTGACGGGAGCGCCGAGTGGTGCGGGCTTTGCGATCGCGCACGTCGAACGTCGACGGGACTGGCTGCGCGACGCCGCCGGCGGACGCACGGACCACATCGAGTTGTCCGCCCTCGTGCAGGCGACGCACGTCGGTGAGGGATGGGAGGATGCCGCGGAGAAGTTCGCGGTCGCTATCGCCGCGGATCGAGACGTCGTCGATGAGACACCCTTCGCACTCATCGGGTCGCCGGACAGCATCGTCGACAAGTTGCACCGACTGCGCGAACGACTGGGCATCAGCCACTTCGTCGTACGCGATCCCGAAGGGTTCGCGCCGATCGTCGCGAAGCTCGCAGCGACCTGACGAATTCGGGTCTTCGCGGATCGTTTCGGGGATTCGGGAAGAACCTGCCATTCGTCGCGGTTGGCTGTTCCGATGGATCAGCTGAGCGCCCGTTATGAAGCTGTTCGCGCCCGAACAGAGCGGTTGACGGCACCGCTCGGCGCTGAGGATCAGGTCGTCCAGTCGATGCCCGACGCAAGCCCGGCCAAGTGGCATCGGGCACACACCACGTGGTTCTTCGCCGAGTTCTTGCTCGGCGGGGATGGCCTGTCCGGTCGCGAGTGGGACCGGCCGGAACACCGGTTTCTCTACAACAGTTACTACGAGGCGGTCGGAGCCCGTCATCCGCGGCCCGACAGAGGACTCGTAACGCGTCCGACCGTGGACGACGTGGCTGCCTATCGGCGCCAGGTGGACGAGGATGTCGTCGATCTCCTGCGTCGCGGGCTCGATCCGGCTCAGGAGGCCGTGCTGGCGCTCGGGACACACCACGAAGAACAGCACCAGGAACTGCTGCTCATCGATGCGAAGCACCTCCTGTCGATGAACCCTGCGGTTGGTCCCGCGTACGCGCGACGGCCACACCGGGCCGCCGACGATCCCGGATCGATGGGATGGGTGGAGTTCGACGGCGGCCTCACCGTGGTCGGTCATGACCATCCATGTCCGACCGGAGAGTCCTCGCCGAACTTCGCGTTCGACAACGAAGGTCCGTGCCACGAGGTCAGGCTCTACGACTTCGTGCTCGCCGACCGCCTCGTCACCGCGGGCGAATGGCGCGACTTCGTCACCGACGGTGGGTACTCACGGCCCGAGCTGTGGAAATCCGACGGCTGGTATCGCGCCCAGTCCGAGCAGTGGTTCGCCCCGGCGTACTGGATGCGCAGCCCGGACGACCCGGGCCGCTGGTGGATTCACACGCTCACCGGGATTCGCGATCTCGATCCGCACGAGCCCGTCGCACACGTGTCGTACTACGAGGCCGACGCATTCGCGACCTGGGCGGGTGCCCGGCTGCCGACCGAATTCGAGTGGGAGCACGCCTCGCGCGGCCGTCCGGCCGGTGTCGGCGCGCTCGATGAGGAGGACCCGCAGTTCGAGTTCCATCCGGGCTCGGCGCCGCCGCCGAACGGGGACCTCCGGCAGATGTTCGGAGACGCCTGGGAGTGGACGTCGTCGGCATATCAGCCGTACCCCGGGTTCCGCGCGGCCTCCGGCGCAATCGGGGAATACAACGGCAAGTTCATGTCGGGACAGCAGGTGTTGCGCGGCGGCGGGGCCCTGACACCTCCGGGACACGCCCGGGGCACCTACCGCAATTTCTTTCACCCACACACGCGTTGGCACCTGGCGGGCGTGCGACTCGCGACCGATCGGAGACCCTGATGCAAGAACACGACGACCCGACCCCGATCCCCGGTCGGGAAGCCGCACCGGAGGACACGGTGCTCGCCGAGCTGTCCCGTTCGCTTCGCAATCGACCGCGCGCGATCCCGCCGCGCTGGCTCTACGACGAGCGGGGGAGCGAGCTGTTCGATCGCATCACCCGCTTGCCCGAGTACTACCAGACCGAGGCCGAACGATCGATTCTGAGCCTGAGCTCGTCGATGATCGCCGAAGTGACGGGGGCGACGACGGTCATCGAGTTGGGTTCGGGCACCAGCGACAAGACGCGTACGCTCCTCGATGCCTTCGTGGCTCACGGGACCATCGAACACTTCTCGCCGCTCGACGTGAGCGAGTCGACGCTGCTGGAGGCCGCCTCCATGCTGCGCGCGCGATACCCCCGTCTCGCGGTCGAACCCGTCGTCGGCGACTTCACGCGGCACCTCAATCGTCTCCCGCGCGGCGAGACGAGACTCGTGGCGTTCCTGGGCGGAACGATCGGTAACTTCCACGTCGAGCAGCGGTCGGCGTTCCTCGGCGCACTCGCCGACGTCCTCGAGGCGGGCGACTGGATCGCAGTCGGGATCGACCTCGTCAAGCCACTCGACCGATTGATCGCGGCATACGACGATGCGGACGGAGTCACCGACGCGTTCATCCGCAACTCGCTGACCGTCATCAACCGTGAACTGGACGGCGACCTCGACCCGGCCAACTTCGACTACGTGCCGTTCTGGGACGCGCGCGAACAGCGGATCGACATGCGCTTGCGCGCACTCGAGCCCGAGCAGGCGCGCATCGGCGCACTCGACCTCGACCTCGACCTCGACGCGGGCGAGGAGCTGCGCATCGAGATCTCCACGAAGTTCGACCCCGACGACTTCGTCGCGGAACTTTCTGCGGCCGGATTCGGTCAGTCGACCGTGTTCACAGATCCCGCGGGTGACTTCGCGTTGGTGCTTGCATGTCGCGCCGCGGACGAATCACCCGTCGCTGAGACCTGATCGATGAGCGTCGCCTGACCGATGACATAACGGCTCAGAGACCCGGAACAGATGGGACGGAAAGAGTCGAAGGTCCTTGCGGGGATTCCTGCGCGGGTGCTTGGCTTTGCGACAATGTCTGCTGGCGTTGTGTTCACGCCTGCACCGACCGCTGCCCTCTGAGGAGAACATCACATGACCGCTCTCGATGATCGACCCGCGACCGACCCCGGTGGCGACGACGCCGAATCCGGCGACAGTTCCTCGGGAGGCATCCCGGCCATGGTCTACCTGGCCATCACGGGTGTCCTCATTGCGCTCGTGCTCGGTGTGTTCGCGGTCGGTCTCGTCGCGTTGATCCAGGACGAGGGTGACGGTGGCGGCGGCTCGGTGTCGAGTGAGCTCAACGTGCAGCTCAGCGAATTCGCGATCACCGGCGATCTCACCGCACCGGAAGGCGAGGTCGTACTCGACGTCGTCAACGCCGGCGCGATCGAGCACAACCTCGCGGTGCGCGGCACCGATCTCATCACGCCGAATCTTCAGTCTCGTGGGGTGGCGACGTTGCCGTTGGGCGATCTCTCGGCCGGCACGTATGAGCTCTACTGCACCATTGCCGGCCACGCCGACTCGGGCATGGTGAACGACTTGGTTGTCGTCGAGGGCGACGTGCCCGCGGGCGAAGGTGCCGCCGGCGCTGAGGGAGGCCACGGCGAGGGCGAGATCGACGCCGACGAGATGGATCAGCGGATGATCGACTCGATGCTGGCGTTCCCCGCCGAGACCGAGGGCACGGGCAACCAGGTGATCGAACCGACGATCCTCGACGACGGCACCAAGCAGTTCGAGCTCACGGCAGCGATCACGCCGTGGGAGGTCTCGCCCGGCGAGTTCGTCGACGCCTGGGCATACAACGGCATGGTGCCCGGACCGGCCTTCCACGTCGACCTCGGCGACA
>JASJHI010000434.1:0-8604 GCA_033791105.1 Acidimicrobiia bacterium
GCTTTATTGGTGGTGGGTGGACACCTCTAATCCTTTGTGGTCTGTTGTCGTTGTCGGTGCTCGGCCGAGGTCTCCAGCGGTCAGGGTGTCGAGATCGATCTCGACGCTCACGGTCGCGAGGGGCGTGGCGTTGTTGAGGTACGCGGAGCCGCGCTCGTCCATCTCCGCCAGGTACAGCACGAACGTCTGGGCATCCTGCTGGTACCCGTCGAGCGGCCAGTACCAATGGCGAAATCGGTTGGTCTGTTCGGGCGCGATCCACGAGGTGGGGCGCGTTTCCGTTCCACCGGTCAGGCTGGCGAAGCACATGCCGTCTTGTATCGCACCAGCGTTGTGCACCAGCGTGGGATCTCCGGCGCCGTCGTCGATGAACGCGTCCTGAAACACCCACAGCACTCGGCCATCAGCCAGTTCGAATGCACGCTGATAGTCGGAGCCGACGATGTTGTCGAGGCCGCTGTCGAACGCGGTGTTCAGCGATTCGGCACTGGTCGATTGTTGGAGGCAGTCGTCGGATGCCGCCGCAGCGAGGTGGGGGGCGGTGACCGATCCGATGGCCAGCAACGAGGTGACCGCTCCGACGGCGAGGCGGGCGATCATCGCCGTCGACCGGGCCAGCGGCGCCGACGCCGCGACGAAGACGCTCGTTCGCGAGCGGCAACACAGCCGGCGAGCATGGAGTCGACCAGATATTGGTCGCCGCTGTACTCGGTGATGCCGATGATCGATTCGGCATCGGTCTGGAGATGGAATGCCACTTCGACGGCGAACGGCCCGTCCTGGGATTGTCCTTGCAGGAGGACGATGACGAGGCCTCGGTTGCCGTCGTTCATGGTCTCGGTCACGTCGACGCGATCTACGGTTGCGCCCGGTGCGACGGGTTGGGTCAATGCCGCGGTGACCTGTTCGCGGCCACGGTGCAGTCCGGCGCCAGCGCTGCGGCCGGGCAGTTGATACATCACCTGTTCGCCAAGCAGCGGGTGCAGGCCTTGGGAGTCGCCGGACGACACCGCGACCGCGAAGGCCTCGGTGAGCTCGCGGCTGGCCGCGTCGGACAGATCGAATCGTCGAGCCGGCAGTGTTGCCTCAGCGCTGACGGTGCCGGTCGAACGCGCGGGCTGTTCCGTTGAGTGGTTCATGCTCGCAACGCTTCCGTTGGGGCGAGCTTGGCGGCTCGCATTGCCGGGTAGAGACCGGCGACGGCCCCGATCAAGAGCGCTGCGACGAATCCTCCCGCGGCCGCTGTGCTCGGGATGATGACTCGCCAACCTTGCAGGCCCGAGTAGAGATACGTGGCTCCGATGCCGAGCGCGACGCCAACGACGCCGCCGAGAGCGGAAAGGATCACCGCTTCGGTCAGGAACTGGCGGCGAATGTGCGCCCGTGTCGCGCCGAGTGCCCGTCGAAGGCCGATCTCACCTCGACGCTCGATGACGGCGATCACCATCACGTTCGCGATGCCGATACCGCCGACAAGCAATGCCACGGCTCCGAGGCCCAGGAACAGTGTTGTCAGTGCGTCGTCGGCGGCAGCTTGGGCTTCGAGGGCGTCACTGGGCCGACTCACCGTGACCTCTTCTGGATTCTCGGCGTCCGCGGTGGCGGGGATCAGATCTCGGGTTGTATCGATCGCGCCGTCGTCGACCCGAACAAAGATCGTCGTCGGAGCCGCATCGGTTCCATAGAACGCTTCAGACGCTTGCTGTCCCATGATCGCTGACCGGTCGAGGTCGGCCGAGAGCGGGAACTCTTCGAGGATCCCAATCACTTCGACATATTGCTCGCCGACGTACACATAGGTCGGTTGCGTCAACGTCGTGATGCCGAGCCGTTCCGACGCGACCGAGCCGAGCACGACCGAGGGGTAGCTGCTCGTTGCCTCGTTCAGCCACGCTCCTTCGGCGATCGAACCGTTGAGTGTGTCGAGGAGTGATTCGTGTGCAGCGACGACGGTGAGTCCGCCGGTTTCTCCGGTGGGGACGAATTCGTTCTTCAGCACGCTGGCGTCGACGTCGTAGACGGCGCTGGCGATCTCGACGGTTTCGATTCGGTTGATCGCCTGCAACGCCTCTTCGGGGAATGCGCCGTCGCCTCCACCGAACCCGGCGCCCGCTTCGACCGTGAGCAGGTTGGTACCGAGTGCGGAGATCTCGTCGAGCAGTGCCGACTTCGATGACTCACTGAGGCCGAGAACGCCGACCATCGCGGCGATACCGATCGAGACGCCGAGCGCGGACAGCGCCGTGCGCATCTTGCGGGCGCGTGGCCCCGATGCGCCGACGCGGAGTACATCGCTGGGTCGAAGGCGGCTCGTGGTCGGGCGCGGCGAGATTGCTGCGGTCATGCGAGGCTCCCTTGCAACGCCGAGTCCGACTCGATACGACCGTCGAAGACGGAGACTTGCCGCGGCAGCGATGCGGCAATCTTGGTGTCGTGTGTGATCACGGCGATGGTGGTGCCCTCGTCGTGAAGCCCGGCGATGAGGTCCATGACCGCACCGGTCGACTTCGAGTCGAGGTTGCCCGTCGGTTCGTCGGCCAGCACGAAGGCTGGCTCGTGCACGAGCGCCCGGGCAACGGCGACTCGCTGGCGCTCGCCGCCTGACATGTGGCTTGGCTGGTGCGAGAGCCGGTGTCCGAGGCCCACCCGTTTCAGTGTCTCGGCCGAGCGTTCTCGCCGCTCCCTGACACCAACTCCCTGATAGATGAGACCGTTGGCGACATTGTCGATGGCCGACATGCCTTCGAGGAGGAAGAACTGCTGGAATACGAAACCGATGCGTCGGGCGCGAAGGCCAGCGACCTGCTTGTCGCTCAGCGTCGCCGTGTCGCTTCCATCGATGGACACGATGCCCTTGGTGGGTCGGTCGAGCGTGCCCATCACGTTGAGCAGTGTGGACTTGCCGCTTCCGGACGGTCCGACCACGGCGACCAGTTCGCCGTGATCGATCCGAACCGACACATCGTCGAGGGCACGCACCGGGGGGAAACCTGCGTATTCCTTGACGACGTTGCGCATCTCAAGCGCCGCTGTGCGACTCATGACGGGACCACCACTTGTGTCCCCGGCTCGATGCCGGTCACTTCGACCCAACCGTCGCTGAACATGCCGGGGCCGACTTGAACGAACGTTGTGCCGGTTGTCGTGACGGCCTCGACAGAGAAGTTGCCGTCGCCTGTCGCAACGAGTGCACTGACCGGAACGACGGTTGCGCCGGCTGCGATCTCCTCGACGAGTTTGATCTGGACATCCACTTCATTGAGGTCCCGCACCGAGGCCGGGACTTGGATCACCGAGATCTCGACGGCGATCATGGGATCGGCGTCGGGGCTCATGGGATCGGCGTCGGGGCTCATCGGATCGGTTGTCGTCGACGTCGCCACGGTGGTGACGGTGCCCTGAACGATGTCGCCGTCGGGGAACTCGATGTCGACGACGTTGGCTTCTGCGAGCTTGTCTTGATCGGCGACCGCGATCGACGTCTTGACGATGCGGGTCGTGGTCTCGGTCGAAGAGGACCACAGCTCCGAACCCGAAGCGACGATCTCTTCGTCGTAGACAACGACCGAACCGGCGACGGTGCCGGGCTCGAAGATGATGATCTCGTCGAGTGAGACGACACCGTCGACGACCACCGCGTCGAACGTGTTCTGCAGGTCCTCTTCCCACTCGATGATGGCCTGCTCGGTGTCTTCGTCGAACACGTCGTCGACGTCGAGATCGCCGTCGGTGTCGTAGCCAAGTGAGACCAACATCTCTTCGACAGCGAGGATGTCGTCACCGGCGTCGATGCCGTCTTCGATGTCTCGATCGAATGTCGCGTCACTGACCATTGCGGTCACGGCGAGGCCGTCGGCGGAGTACAACACGTCACCCGAAGCGAGCTCTTGTCCGCTGGTCACGAACGTCTCGATCTCACCAGAGTGCTCGTAGTGCGCAGTGTCCGCTGTGCCGACAATGTTCAACTCCATGATGGGGGTACTAACGTTGACGCGACGTCCCACATCGGTCGTGACGCTCGATACGACGGCAGGTCCGTCGAGCACGATGACGTCCGATGCAGCAACGATGCCGGATTCCTCGATGCCTGCGTCTTCCTGCCAGCGCACGACCGCGTCGGTGGTCGACTTGTCGTAGACGCGGTCGACGACGAAGTCGGTGTCGACCATGTTGCCGTCCTCGTCTTCGAAGCTGTGGTAGCCGAGCGCGGCGAGGTTCTTCTCGAGGACGAGAACGTCGTCGCCGACGGACTCTTCATCGAGGCTCCGGTAGAACGGAACCGTGCCGTAGAACGCAGTTGTAGGCGCGGCGTTGACGGCATAGAGCACGGTTCCTCGCTCGATGGCGTCGCCGCTGTCGAGCAGGCTCGTGATCACACCGTCGGTACTGCTGGCGATCGGTTCGACGTCTGCGTAGATCATCCGCCCATCGAGCTCGTCGAATTCGATCAGGTCGCGCACTTCGGCGGACACGGCAGCCAGCGTCACGATCTCGGGTTCCTCCGACTCGACGTCGTCACCGCCGCCGAGTGCGACGACGCTGGCAGCGGCAGCAATGCCGGCGACACCGACGGCTGCGACCACCCAGGGCCATCGTCGACGAGCGCGCCGCGTCGTGTCATCATCGTTGGTTGTCGGTTCGACGTCGAGGCGGATGGCTGCGGTTGCGTCGGGAACGGGGCCTGGTTCGGCGGCCTCGTCGAGCTGTGAGGTTTCGGGGTTGGAGAGAACAGGCATCCGATCAGCCTCCGCCTGCGCCGGCGAACAGGGTCTGACAGGCACCGATCGCGTCCGCGTTGGCAGGGTCCTCCGGGTCGAACTCCCAGTCGAGCAGACCGGCCACGCCGTCACTGAGGTCGGGGTCGGACACGTCGATGCCTTCGTCTCGGAGGCACTGCGCGAACGCCAAGAGCTGATCTTCGGTCTCCGTGGTCATGCCCTCTCCGCTGTTCGGGAGGAAGCTCGCGCCAGCGATGATCGGGCCGCAGATCGGGATCACAGCCTGGACCTCATCTGACCCGAAGGCGACCTCGCTGGCCGGTCCTGGACCAACAACTCCACCTCCGGTGATGTCGATGCTTCCGTCCGCATTCGCTACCGGGTCGGGCCAGCTGTCGATGCCCTCGTCGCGCATGCACTGAGCGAATTGCAGCGCCAACGCTTCCTCGCTGACATCCGACGTCGATTCGGGGTCGGCACCCTCGGTGCTCACGACGATGTCGGCGCCGGAATCGTCTCCGGCGTCGCTTGCGGCGGCATCCGCATCGGTGTTCGTCTCGGCTTGCGGCGCAGCGTCTTCGACCACGACGATGTCACCCGGGTCGGCTTCCGGAGCGGCATCGACGATGACGAACTCGCCCGCGTCGGGTTCGGATGCTGCGCTGTCGGAGCTCTCGCTGCCACCACATGCAGCAGCGAAGAGTCCAGCTGCAGCAACGATGGCAAACTGTCGGGATCGGCGTTTCATGTTTCGATGCGTGTGTTTCATGGACGACATCGTCTGGTGAGAACCTCCAGACAGAATCAATGCAACCTTGAGGCTTGCTGGAGATCCGGATCATTGCTCCGCCACGTTCAGGAGATCTCCAGGTTTCGTCGAGACGACTCACAGGTTCGTGTGCGACTCTGATGTGATGAACGCAGAATCCGCATCGGCCACGAAGGTCCTGGTGGTCGACGACGAAGAGAACATCTCGTTTCTCGTGTCGTCCGCGCTGCGCGTCGAAGGATTCGATGTCACCACAGCGAGTTCAGGTTCAGAAGGACTCAGCGAGGCGCAACGGTGTCAGCCGGACGTCATCGTCCTCGACGTGATGCTCGAAGACATGGACGGGTTCGAGGTCCTTCGGCGGCTTCGGTCCAATGGGATCGCTGCGCCCGTCTTGTTCTTGACCGCTCGGCACAACACCGAAGACCGGGTGAGAGGTCTGACGGCGGGCGGCGATGACTACATCGTCTAGCCGTTCGCGCTCGAAGAGCTGGTGGCGCGTGTCCACGTTGCGCTGCGACGGAACAGCGGTGCGGCCTCGACGAGTAGCCGGATGCAGGTCGGAGATCTCATTCTTGACGGTGACGCCCACCGCGTCTGGCGAGGCGACGACGAGGTGGCATTGTCGGCGACCGAGTTCAAGTTGCTGCGCTGTTTGATGTCGAACGCCGGGCGCGTCGTCAGCCGCGGCCAAATCCTCGACCATGTGTGGCGCTACGACTTCGACGGTGAATCGGCCATCATCGAGTCCTTCGTCAGCAACCTGCGCAAGAAAGTCGACCACAGCGATCCGAAGCTCATTCACACGATTCGCGGAGTCGGGTACAGCATTCGAGAACCGTCGTGACACTGCGCACCCGACTCCTCGGGGGCGTGTTCGGTGTCGCCGTTGTGCTGGCCCTGGTCGGAATCTCCATCACGGTGACCCAGCGCAACCACTTCTTCGACCAGCTCGACCGGCAGCTCGAAGCCATCGAAGACGTCATCAGCCGCCTCGCCGACCGGCCACCTGTCGAACGCACGGGCGACAGCGATTCGATCGTGGGCAACGCCTACATCGGCGTCGTCTCACCGGACGGCAACTTGCTTCCGATCGCGACACCGATCGACGACCCCGAACTCGTGCCGGTCATACCGGATGGTCAAGACATCGGCAGCCCAACCACGCTTGGCACGGTGTCCGGCGACGCAGACCACGTTCGCGCATCGACCGTCGTCGTCAACGGTCAGCTTGTGCTCATCGCCCTGCCGACCACCCAGGCCGATGAGTCGCTTCGGTCGCTGATCCTCGCCGAGGCAACCGCAGGTGCGATCATTCTCCTTTCGCTGGCCCTTTTCGTGTGGTGGATGATCCGGCACGGTCTCCAACCGATCCGCAAGATGACCGAAGCAGCCGACGCCATCACCGCGGGTGCCGTCGATCGCCGGGTCGAACAGCCAACTGGCCGGACCGAAGCTGCCCGGCTCGGGCGCGCGCTGAACCTGATGATCGACAGGACCCAAGACGCCGAGGCGCAACGATCCCGTTTCACCGCCGACGTCAGCCACGAACTCCGAACACCGCTGACCACATTGCAGGGATATACGGCGCTGTACGAGCAGGGAGCCCTCGAAGAGCCGGGATCACTCGACGATGCGATGCGACGAATCAGCGACGAGGCCGGCCGGATGAAACGAATCGTGGGGCAACTCCTGACGCTGTCTGACCTCGATGAGCGCCGACCGCTCGAGGTCGACGCACTTGTCATGCGCGAGCTACTCAACGACGTCGCGGCAGACATAGGCGCAGCGCAGCCAGATCGTGTCGTCACCGTCATCGCCGATCGCGATGTCATCGTGCATGCGGACGGTGACCAACTCTTCCAGGCCCTCACCGCCCTGGCTGCCAACGCGTTGCAATACACACAAGTGGACTCTCCCCTCGAACTTCGCGCCACCGCCATCGACAGCGGCGTCCGAATCGCGGTCGAAGACCACGGTCCCGGAATCCCAGCGAGCGAAGTCCCGCGCATCTTCGAACGCTTCTATCGAGCCGACGAGGGCCGGGCCCGGTCCATGGGTGGCAACGGACTCGGACTCGCGATCGTTGCCGCGATCACCGGGGCGCACAACGGCGGGCTCGGCGTCGACCCCACACCCGGCGGAGGTGCGACGTTCTGGATTGAGCTCCCGAGCGGTGATGACCGGTGACGTCGTCCCTGAGCATTGACGTTGTTGGTGTCCATCCGGGTGCGCGTGCGATGGGCGTGACGGACGACTGGTGTAACTGACCGCACCTCGGCGATCTTTGATCCGCCGCTCGAACGATCCCTCCCGCCCATACTGTGCAGTCGGCAAACAGCCCAGATCGCTCATAGCCGGCAGGGAGGATCGTTGGTGGGTGCACCGGATGTGCGTGGGGCTCGATCACCGTTGAGCTGTTTGCGTAGGTTCGGGGTCGTTCCCGACCTGGTCTGACTCGAGAACCGGCTGACGCTTCGGCTGTCTTTCGAATGACCGGACGGCCGTGTTCGGGAACGGCACCCACCGGTCGGGCAACGACTGTGACTCGGAAACTGTTCGAGCAGTTTCCGCAGTGATGTCGCCGTCCCGGCAGGTGCGTGCCACCCATTTCACAACTACTGAAAGGGATGGCAATGACCATCGTAGAGAACAGAACAATCACCGTCACTGGCGGTGTCGACACCCACCTCGACTTCCACGTCGCCGCCGCACTCGACTCCAACGGGGGTGTGCTTGGCGTTGAAACCTTCGACACCACCACGGTTGGCTTCCAACACCTCGTTGGGTGGCTTGGCGGGTTCGGAACAATCAGTTTGGTCGGCGTCGAGGGGACCGGCTCCTACGGCGCCGGCCTCACCCGACACCTCACCGACAAGGGCGTCGGGGTCGTCGAGGTCGACCGACCGAACCGACAAGCACGACACCGTGCCGGCAAGACCGACGCCGTCGACGCGATCTCTGCAGCGCGAGCTGCCTTGACCGGCACCGCGACCGGTGTCGCGAAGTCGCGGACCGGGACCATCGAAGCAATCCGTGTCCTCACTGTTGCGAGGCGTTCGGCAGCCAATGAGTGGATTGCGGTCGTGTCCCAGATGCGTCACGTCACCTTCACCG
>JASJHI010000435.1:0-3940 GCA_033791105.1 Acidimicrobiia bacterium
TCGCGGGTCAACGCGCGGACCCAGTATCCGCGCTCCTTGAACGCCTGCACGACGAACTTGCCCAGATACCCCGTGGCACCCGCGACCAACACCCTCGTCGGTCCGTCGGTCATCCAACACTCGCTCGGTCGCCGGTCTCCACGAAGCCGGACCCTAGCCCTCGCTGCGTTCTCGCGGCCTGGCCGACGGCGCCATCGCGGATAGCCGATCATCGCGAGTACCGAGCCGATCTCGTCGAGGATGACTGGGTCGTCGACGTCACCGAGAACACGATCGTCATCTACGCCACCGACAACGGCCCGCACGGCAACACCCTGCCCGGCGACGATTCGATTGCCCGGTGCTGTGCATCGTGCTGCTCGGCGAATGGCCCTTTCACCTGCAGGAGGCGGCAAACAGCGTCGACGGTCTGAACCGCGGCGACATCACCGTGGGGATCGCTCACCCGATGCGGGGTCCTCCGGCGTCCGCGAGGGACTCAGCCGACGGAGTTCGTTTGCAGGGTGTCGGATGGGGTCTCGCCGAACACCTTCCGGTAGTGCCCGGCGAACCGTCCGAGGTGGCAGAAGCCGAGATCGGTCGCAACCTCGGCGACCGTGCACTCCGACCGCTCGCACGCTCGCAACCGACGGTGCGCCGCCTCGAGCGCCCAGGCTCGGAAGAACCGGCTCGGTGGTACGTCGAACTCGTCGGTGAACGCCTGCCGGAGGCGGCGCTCGGACAGATGCGACGTGACGCAGAGTTCAGTGATCGAGGGGATCCGCTGCGTTGCCATGGCGTAGTCGAGGCAGACGTGGGTGACGTGTCGACTGTCGATGCGTGACCGGCGGCCGATTGGCTGGAGCGGATCTAATCCGGCGAAGGCGTCCACCATGGTTCGCAGCACGTCGTCCGCCCGATCGCCCAGCGAGCGGACACCGCGGTCGGCGTCGGCGGCAAGGGCCTCCTGCGCGGCGCCCGCGGCGCGAGTGCTGCGGTTTGGGCCGAGCGCGCGGACCCGACCATTCGGGGGTGGTGTGATGTCCACCTCGAACCGATCAGCCAGCGCTGCGAGTTCGTCGTGACCGGCGATCACGAACGAGAAGCGTAGGCCTGGCAGGTTGACCGCGGTGTGCTCGGCACCCGGTCCATAAGCGATGACCAGGCCGGGTGTCAGGTCCGTCTCGCACCATCGGCTCCCCACCGGGGCCTCGGCGATGTGGGCCAGGATGATCCGGCCGTCGTCGACGGTCGTGCGGGACATCATCGGGAAGCCGATGTCGCACGACGTCAGGGTGAACCGATCGTCACGCACGGCGAGCACCCGGTTCGGCCCGGTGCCACTCGCCGTTCGGACCGCCTCGATCTTGACTCCAGCCACCGATCTGGAGTAATCGTCGACGCCGGCGACGACCGATCGCGACACCTCCGGTTGCGGCCGTTGCGTGTTCGTCGGCATCGGGTGTCCCATCTCGCTCGGGACGCTACGACATCTGGCCACGCGGTACTACGGGCCGAAAGTCCTGATCAACAGCGCAGTTGCACGACCGGCCGACCTTCGCCGTCGCTTCGAGATTGGCGAGCGGGTTGCATTCCGCCGCGCGCCTGGGTCAGCGTGCAGCGCGAGCCAATTGACCTCGAGCGGTCGTCTCTATTGGCTGCCGCCGGCAGCCTCGCCAATCACCATCTCGGGTGCGGCGTTGGTGTAGTTGGCGACGTCGCCCATGATCGCTGCACCATGTTCGCCCATCGCCTTGTCGAACGCTGCCTGGTCGGTGGCCATGGCCCACCCCATCGCCACGTACTTGCCACTGGCCACCGTGGCTGATCCCCAGCCGTGGCAGTCGTCGCCGAGTGCGTCGGCGAGCATCGGCATGTGGGTCGCGTTGTAGTAGTCCATGTCGAAAGTGACATCGTCGGTGCGCGGGTAGAGAATCGTGACAACGAGCTTCCCGAAAGTCTGCCAGATCAGCAGACCCTGCGTGCAAGATCCGGGCGACCTGTCGGCAACTACTAGGGGCGCAGAACCCCATCCACCCTCTGGGGCGTGGCACGGTCTTCGCTGTCTCTGAGTTCCTGAGGGAGCAACTGCGCCGGCACGTTCTGGTAGGCGATCGGCCTGAGCCAGCGCCGGATCGCCGCGGCGCCGACAGAGGTATGGAGAGGGGACGTCGACGCGGGGTAAGGGCCCCCGTGGTGCATCGCCCAAGTGACGCTGACACCGGTCGGGAAACCGTTCCAGACGATTCGGCCTGCTCGGCCTTCGAGTAACGCAAGCAGGGTCCCCACCTGGTCCGCGTCTGTCTCTTCGCCATGGATGGATGCCGTGAGCGATTTGGGGACGTGGGCAAGGCCCGCGTGCAGATCTTCGCTGTTGCGGTAGATGACGACGACTGCGAAGGGGCCGAAGCACTCGTCGGTGAGATCCGAGACCGTTCCGCCGGCGATGTCCTGTGCGTTGACAATCGCCACCGACGCCCCGTTCAGCGTGCCTGTCGAAATGCCCTGATCGGCGGACGTGACGTCAATCCCGTCTGCGACGAGCCGGGCGACATGATCGGCGTAGTTGGAGGCGATCGACGCGTTGAGGAGAACCGTGGGTTCGTGGCGCCGAACCCGGGCACGAATGGTGTCCACCATCGTCTCGGCGTGCAGCGCCGGGATGAAGACAAGACCGGGCTTGGTACAGAACTGTCCCCCGCCGAGGGTGAAACTGTCGACGAAGTCGCTCGCGATCTGCTCGCCGCGTCGTTGCGCGGCGTCGTCGGTCACGATCACGGGATTGAGACTCCCTAGCTCTCCGTAGAACGGGATCGGTTCGTCCCTCGCGTTGGCCAGGTCGAAGAGTGCTCGCCCACCGTGGAGGGACCCTGTGAATCCGACCGCTGCAATGATTGGATGGCTGACCAGTCGGGAGCCGGCATCGGTTCCGTGTACGAGTCCGATCGTTGCCGGCGGGAGCCCGACGGTCGCGAGTCCGGCTCTGAGGGCCGAAGCGCATCGGATGCTCGTTGCTGGGTGCGATGGGTGCGCCTTGATGACGACCGGGCAACCTGCGGCGAGGGCAGAGACGGTGTCACCGCCCGGGACGGAGAACGCGAGGGGGAAGTTGGACGCTCCGAAGACGGCGACAGGGCCGATCGGGCGAAGGTACCGGCGGAGCTCGGGGCGACTCGCCGACTGACGGTCGATCGTCACTTCGAGGTAGCCGCCGTCGACCACGACCTCGGCGAAGTGAGCGAGTTGCCCAGTCGTTCTGTCGAGTTCGCCGTTGAGGCGCTCGACGCCGAGCCCGGTCTCCTGATCAGCCGTGTCCACGATGGCGGCGCGGTCGGCAGCGAGTGCGTCGGCCATGGCGCTCAGCGCGGCCGCCCGTTGCGAGCAGTTGAGCGCGGCGAGGGTTACCCCGGCATGAGCGGCCGCTGCGACGATGGAGTCGAGCTCCTCGAAGGTCGTCTCGACGGCGACCTCTCTGGTGTGGCTCCGTGTGCGGGCGTCGGTGGACACGACTGCGGACATTCAGACCTCCAAGGGCTCAGCTTTCGAGTATTGCCGAGAGGTCGATCGACGTGATGTGCCAACGGCCGAGATTCGTCGTGTACAACACGTTCCCGACAAATGCGATGTCGGTGGGGTGACACAGCGTGTGAGCGTCCGCATCGTGGATCACGACTTCGACCTCGCCGGTTGGTGTGATTCGACAGATCTGACTGGGTTCGTAGCACCCGACGTAGAGGAGGCCGTCGGGTCCGAACGCCAAACCATCTGGCAACGCATCGGGGAACTCGGCAACCAGCTCGCGCGGCCCCGCCGATCCGTCGGCCTCGATGGGGATCCGTGTGATTCGCCGACCGAACGTCTCGACGACGTAGATCGCCTTTCCGTCGGGGGCGAGTGCCATGCCGTTAGCGAAATCGAGCGGCTGATCGAACCACAGCTCGCCGAGTCCGTCGGGTGTGAA
>JASJHI010000436.1:0-12893 GCA_033791105.1 Acidimicrobiia bacterium
GAACGACTTTGCTTGCGTTCAGCGGAAGAGATCGCGCTCGGCGTCGCGCAGGACTGGAGCCATGGTGGCCTCGTCGTCGGTCGCCCACTCGTGGCCGCGGATGACAGCGACGGGCACCCTGCTGGTGTTGCCCTTCACGAGTTCGGCGGCTGCGGTGATTTCGTCGGCGACGCAGATCTCCTGCACCCGGAACTCGTGACCGTGCGGATCGTGCTGGCCGATGTAGCTGAACAACGGCTGCATCCCGGCGATTCCGATGGCCACGTCGGTCTGCCCCTCCCGCCACGGACGCCCGAACGTGTCGCTGATGACGACCGCCACGTCGAGGCCGAGTTCGCCGAATCGCTCCCGGAACCGGCGCGCCGACGCATCGGAATCCGCCGGCAGCACGAGGACACGACCGTGTGCGCCGCTCGACGACTGATCGACGCCGGAGTTCGCGCAACAGAAGCCGTGATGCGTCTCGGTGATCAGCACGGGGCCGATCTGGCGGATGATGCGTTTGGACTCGCGCAACACCACCTCGATCACACGCGGATCCTTCTCCCAGCGCTCGGCCCAGGCCACGGCGAACACAGACGCTTCGATGTCGTCGAGTTCGATCGCACATCCCTCGGCCTTGGAGACGATTTTCGACGTGATCACCACCACGTCGCGGTCGACGAGCGGTGAACCGGCGGCGGTCGACGCCTCCACGATCTGCGCCGCCAGGTCGTCACCGGGGGCGATCTCGGGCATTCCACCCACGCCGAACACTTCGAGTCGGGTCATCTGGCGCCCCTTCAGTCGGCCAGGATCACGGACGGGCCATTGCCGCCCGTGTCCTCGAAGGAGAGCTTCTGCCCGTTGACGTCTGCGTGCGGCATGGGCGCACGGTATCCCATGAGCCAACATGGGGCGATGGCGAACGAACCACGTGTCCAGCCCAGCGGCGTCTCCGAGATCTTCGACCCCGAGGCATGGGCGCTCGTGCCGGGATTCGAGTTCACCGACCTCACCTATCACCGCGCCGTCGATGCCGGAGTGGTGCGCATCGCATTCGATCGACCCGAGATTCGCAACGCTTTTCGGCCCCACACCGTCGACGAGTTGTACATCGCACTCGATCATGCCCGCATGTCGAGCGACGTCGGCTGCGTCCTGCTCACCGGCAACGGCCCGTCGCCCAAGGATGGGGGCTGGGCCTTCTGCTCGGGCGGCGACCAGCGCATCCGCGGCAGGGACGGCTACAAGTACGCCGAGGGCACCACCGCCGACACCATCGAGCCGGGCCGGGCGGGGCGCCTCCACATCCTCGAAGTGCAACGCCTGATCCGGTTCATGCCCAAGGTCGTCATCTGCGTGGTGCCGGGCTGGGCGGCGGGTGGTGGCCACTCGCTGCACGTCGTCTCCGACCTCACGCTTGCCAGTACCGAACATGCCCGCTTCAAGCAGACCGACGCGGACGTTGCGAGCTTCGACGGCGGGTTCGGCTCGGCCTATCTCGCCCGACAGGTGGGTCAGAAGTTCGCACGAGAGATCTTCTTCCTCGGGCGCGAGTACACCGCAGACGACGCCGTCCGCATGGGCATGGTCAATGAGTCGGTTCCGCACGCCGAACTCGAGGCGACCGCGTTGCAGTGGGGCCGCGAGATCTGCGGCAAGAGCCCGACCGCGCAGAAGATGCTCAAATATTCGTTCAACCTGATCGACGACGGCCTCGTCGGCCAACAACTGTTCGCGGGCGAGGCGACCCGGCTCGCGTACGGGACCGACGAAGCGGAGGAGGGTCGCGACAGCTTCCTCGAGAAACGTGAACCCGACTGGTCGCCGTTCCCGTACCACTTCTGAGTGCGTGAGATGGCCGACGTGATCGTGGTCGACGACCCCGACGATGAGCGTTTCCGCCAGTTTCGGCTCAACGAGCGCGGGTTGGCGAGCAGGACTCAGAAGCGCGACGACGCTGGTGCCGGCCTGTTCCTCGCGGAGGGTGATCTGGTTGTCGAGCGCGGGGTCGACGCCGGGTGTGTGCCCGTCGCTGCGCTCGTCGACGTCGACAACATTCCACCGGTCGTCGAACGTCTCGGCTGTCCGATCTACGGCGGCGGCGGCGAGGTGCGGCGGGTTGTCTCCAGGCTCGGTATGCCGCTGTCGATCGTTGCCCTGTTCGCCCGCCCGCGACGACCCTCGGTACGCGAACTCGCCGTCCGATGCCGACGGCTCGTCGTCGTCGAGGCCGTCGACAACCCGGCAAACATCGGATCGATCGTTCGCAATGCCGCGGGGCTGGGTTGGGATGGGCTGGTCCTCGACCACACGAGCGCCGACCCGTTCTCACGCCGGGCGCTGCGGGTGGCGATGGGAACAGCGTTCTCGATTCCGCACGCACGGACCGGTGACCTGGCCGACGAGGTCGCCCGACTCGACGGGTTCGACGTGTACGCACTCACCCCTGAGCCGACGGCGTCGCCGATCGGCGACGTCGAGCCGGGCGAGCGGGCGGCGATCGTGTTGGGTTCCGAGCGGGCCGGCATCAGCGCGCAGGTGCTGGAGATCGCCACCCCCGTGCGCATCCCGATGGCGCCGGGCATCGATTCGCTCAACGTCGCCGCGGCAACCGCCATTGCATGTTGGACTCTCGGCCCCGGCTGAGATCAGCCGGACCGCGCGCGGCGGCCGCGGGGTGCGGAGCCACTGGGTTCCCAAGAGAAGTTGCGGACTGCCACCACGGCGCCGGCGACTCCCCACAATGCGACGAAGGCGAGTTTGTCCCACGAGAAGCCGGGGGCCTCGACGAAGGGCATGAAGCAGGCCTGGAAGGCCTCGGCGAACGGTTTGAGGGGAAAGAAGTCGCCGATCCGCTGCAACCATTCGGGTGAGTCCTCATCCAGTGGGATGAAGATGTTCGAGACGAACGCGAGCGGAAGCAGCGTTGCGTTCGCCGCCGCCGATGCCGAACTCGCCGAACGAACGAGGGATGCGAGTGCCAGTCCGAGCGCAGCGAAGGTGGCGACTCCGACGATGAACGTGACGAACGCCGCCGGCATCTTCGCCCACACGATCTCGAGGTCGTAGACCGCATACCCCAGCGCCAACATCAACACGACGCCCCCCAGCGCGAGCAACACCGCGGATGCGACGAAGCCGGCCATGTAGATCGATGTGGGCAATGGGGTCCCACGCCACCGCTTGAGCACACCTTCGTCGCGGCGGATCGGAACCATGTTGGCGAGGTTGGTGTACGTCGCAGACACGGCGGTGAACGCCGCCAATCCACCGGTGTAGAACTGACTGGACTTCCAGACACCCTCGTCGGTGACGATGATGTCGTCGCCGAACAGCGCGTTGAACAGCACCAGCATGATCAGCGGCAAAACGAGCGTGAAGAAGAACGCGACCGGAATCCGCCAGATCGTGATGAGCTGATACGAGGTCTGCCGGAAGAGCAGGCGCGCCGACGAGGGGAACGCCATCATGCGGGCGGCTCCGGCGGCTCTCCGTCCGGCGCGGTGAGCCCGAGATAAACGTCCTCCAGCGAGGCCCGCGACACCGTCAACGACTCGAGCTCCACACCGTTGTCGAGCGCCCACCCGGACAGGCGGTGCACGACCATGGTCGGCTGCGCGACGCTGGCCTCGACCAGCCGGCCGGAGATGCGCGGGCGCGCGCCGAGCAGCTCGCCGAACGTCGCCGCGATCTCGTCGTGCGCCACCGACCCCGGAGCGAGGAAGCTGATCGAGGTGCCGCTCGTCCGCTCTCTCAGCTGCGCGGGCGAGCCCTCGGCGATCATCCGCCCGTTCGAGAGCACCCCGACCCGATCGGCGAGATGTTCTGCCTCGTCGAGGTAGTGGGTCGTCAGCAGCACCGTCGTGCCGTCCGCGCCGAGCGACTCGATCAGTTCCCAGAAGCGACGCCGGGCAGCAGGGTCGAACCCGGTGGTCGGCTCGTCGAGGAACAGCAACTCCGGTGTTCCGACGAGGCCCAGCGCGAGGTCGATCCGTCGTTTCTGGCCTCCCGAGAGCGAGCCGACGCGGTCGTCGACTTTGTCCTCGAGGCCGACGAGATCGACGAGTTCCGAAACGCCACGACGCTGCCGATACGCGCTGGCGTACAGCTCGATCACTTCGCGGACGGTGAACTCCGACTCGACGCCGGACGACTGGAGCACGATCCCGATGCGATCGCGGAATTCGCGTCCGCCGATCGCCGGGTCGACATCGAGCACACGCACTCGTCCGGACGTCGGCGGACGGAGTCCCTCCAGGATCTCGACGGTCGTGGTCTTGCCGGCGCCGTTCTCCCCGAGCAACGCGTACACCTCACCCGGCTCGACAGTGAACGAGAGACCGTCGACCGCGCGGTTGTCGGCATATCGCTTGCACAGGTCTTCGACCTCGATCGCCGGCACGGTCACGGGCTCCGGGGGGCGGCGGACGAGATCGGCAGGCCGGTGTCGTTGCGGAGGTGCTCAGCGGCAGGCCCGAAGTAGTCCATCAAATCCTCGGCGACCGCGGTGTCGACTGCGTGTGCCGCGCACGTCACTCGAACCGCGGCCTGCATGTGCGCGAGCCACCGGTCGCGTTCTTCGGGGCCGACGTGGAAGGGCATGTGACGCATTCGCAGGCGCGGATGCCCACGCTCTTCGGAGTACGTCTCTGGGCCACCCCAATACTGAATGAGGAACAGGGTCAGCCGCCGGCGAGCACCGGTGAGGTCGGGCCGCTCAGGGTAGAGCGGGAGCAGAACTTCATCGCCCGCCACTGCGTCGTAAAAATGCTCGACAAGCGCCTCGAAGAAGCCGGAGCCGCCGACGCGGTCGTACAGACTGACGGTCGCTCCGCCGGGCTCGGACACGGCGGAAACCGTATCCAACCGACGTCGTGGGCGCAGCATCTCCCCGACGCGGGCGTCCTGGTGATCGGCGCGAGAGCGGTACGGTCTCCCGATGTCCTCCGTCCAGACATCGCCATGGCTCGATCCGGCAATCTCCGCCTACGTCGCGGATCGCGTCGAGCCACCCGATGCGATCTTGCGCGAGCTGATCGCCGAGACGGCGGAGGCGACGGGCGGGGCGTCGATCATGCAGGTGAGCCCTCACCAGGGCGCGCTGCTCGGCTTGCTCGTCGGCATCTCCGGCGCGCGCCGAGCCGTCGAAGTGGGCACGTTCACCGGCTATTCGGCGATCTGTATCGCGCGTGCGCTCCCCGACGACGGGCGGCTGCTGTGCTGCGACATCAGCGATGAGTACACCTCGATCGCTCGTCGGGCGTGGTCCCGCGCAGGCCTCGACGATCGGATCGAGCTACAGCTCGGCCCGGCCATCGAAACGCTGCGCGGCCTGCCGCCCGACGACCGGATCGACTTCGCATTCATCGACGCGGACAAGACCGGCTATCTCGACTACGTCCGTGTACTGGTGCCCTTGATGCGGCCGGGCGGGCTCATCTGTGTCGACAACACACTGTGGTCGGGGAGCGTTGCCGAACCGGTCGACCCGGATACGAGCGACGACACGATCGCGCTGATCGCGTTCAACGATGCGATCGCGACCGACCCCCACCTCGAGAGCTACGTTCTCCCCGTCGGCGACGGGTTGACACTGATCCGTAAGCGCTGACCGGCCGACGCGGCATTGGGAGATTCGGGGGACCAGCGTCGGCCGGGCAGCACATCATTGGACCGGGCACCGCGGAGGCGGCGACCCGAGCCGGACAGAAGGGCGTCTAGGACGCGAGTTCGTAGTGACGGACCAGTTCGCGTTCGGTGGTCGCGTCGAGGAAGTGGCTGCGATCGGCCTTGGGCGCCATCTTCACGATCCGCTTCTCGAACGGGACGACGAAATCGCCCTGCTCGGACATGTACCCCGCCCCGACAGGCAGGTAGTGCGCCGAACGCAGGAGTCCGAGATCGACGACCGCCCATTCGGGGTCGCCGGATTGGCCGTAGAGCACGTCGCTGATCGTGCCGATCAGTTTGTGATCGGGATCGACCACATCGTGGCCTCTGTAATGCGTCGTCATGGCGATGACCTCGCTTCTCGCGCCGGGCTCGCACCCGGCGATTGGTTGGATGCCCGCTGTCACACAACTGTAACAGAACCGACGTGGTAATGAAAGGTCGGTTCGCGGTCATCCGCGCGAACGGTCAGTAGAAGCTGGGCTCCTGATAATCGGGGAAGATGTCCGGCAGGCCCTCGCTGACCTGGACCGGGTACACCGGATCGCGTTTCTCGAGGAAGCTCTCCACACCCTCGCGTGCGTCGGCACTGTTGCCGCGCTCCATGATCCCGCGCGAGTCCACGCGATGCGCCTCCATCGGGTGATCGGCGCCGAGCATGCGCCAGAGCATCCGGCGCGTGAGCGCGACCGATACCGGCGCGGTGTTGGCGGCGATCTCACCGCCGATCCGGCGTGCCTCCGCGAGGAGTTCGTCGGGTTCGTGGACACTTCGGACCAGCCCTCGTTCGTGCGCCTCCGCCGCGGGGAACAGCCGGCCCGAGTAACACCACTCGGCGGCGGTGCTGATACCCACAACACGCGGCAGGAACCACGACGAGCATGCCTCGGGCACGATGCCACGGCGGGTGAAGACGAAGCCGAACCGTGCAGTGGTGCTCGCCAGCCGGATGTCCATCGGCAGCGTCATCGTGATCCCGATCCCGACCGCTGCCCCGTTGATCGCCCCGATCACCGGTTTCGTGCAGTCGAAGATCCGGAGCGTGAGCATGCCGCCTCCATCGCGCGGAACCGATCGCTCGGCCGCACTCTCCTTGCCCTTGCCGGCGAACGTGTTGCCGCCCGAGCCGAGATCTGCCCCAGCACAGTATGCGCGGCCCGAACCGGTCACGATCACGGCCCGCACATCGTCGTCGGCGTCGACGCGATCGAAGGCGTCGATCGTCTCCAGCATCATCGTTCGGGTGAACGCATTCAGCCGCTCGGGACGATCCAGGGTGATGGTCGCGATGTGTTCGTTCACGGCGTAGTCGATCTCGGTGTACTCCACGACCGAGACGGTACCCAGCGTCGTGGCGTGCGGGAGAAGCGGCCCCGCCACGTCTCGGCTCTGTACCGCAGATAGATTCCGCCCTCATGCGCCGAATGTCGACAAGTCGACAGCGTGCGCCGGTGGGGTCGGGCGGAATCACCGGAGCGCGTGTCCGTTGAGAGAATCGGTCTCGACATTTCTCGACCTGCTCACACGGCCCGAGTTTCTGATGGGTCTCGCGTTCGGCATGGTCGGATTCGTTGCTCTCGCCGCGCTGTCGATCGGCCGCGACGCCCGCGGATGGGGCATCGTGCTCGTCGCACCGCTCGTCTACGGAGTCCAGATCGAGGAGGGGGCCACCCCGGCGCTGACCACTGCGACGATCCTCATGGCGATCGGCGGCGGCCTGCGGAGCATGGCGCTCCGCGACGACTCGCGACGACGTTGGCTCGTCCCGGCATGGCTCTTCATCGGTGGCGGCGCAGCATTCTCGACCTCGTTGGCGCTCGAGTACACGAATCCGCTCTTCGGCGTGGCCACCTTCGGAGTGGCCGTGGCCATCGGCTGGGCGCTGTCGACGTGGGAGAACGGCCCACACCGCATCGCGCTGGGACCGAGGTTCGCGGTCTCGGCCTTCGGTATCTGGACCACCGTGCCCGACACCGACCTCGCGCGGATCCTGCTGGGGATCGCGATACCGATGGCGTTCACGACCGTCCCCCCGTTCAGCGTCCGGATCTCGGGCGCCGGCGCGTTCGCCCTCGCGGCCGCGCTGGCTTGGCTCCCATTGTGGGGCGGTGACCAGCGAACCGGTTCGGTCATCGGTGCCTGGGCATGCATCGGGATGATCGCACTCTTCCCGCTCGCGCTGCGGCTCCTGCCGGATCTGCGGATCGCCATGTGGCAGCTCATCGGGCTGCACATCGGCGCCGTGCTGGTGTCGGCCCGGGTCATCGGACTCTGGGACCGGGCGACGTTGGCCGCGGGCGGCGTGGCCCTACTCGGCGCAGCGATCCTCGGTGTCGTCCTGTTGATTCACCGCGGACAGCTGCAGGGCGAGCGCCACGCCAACCTGCACAGGGGGTCAGACGTCGAGGAAGCGTGATGCCGCGATGCCCGAGCCGATCGCGCCCGCGAGCGCGCCGATCGCCAGCATGATCACCATCACCCATTTGTCGTAACCATCGGTCACGACAAGGGCCGCGAAACCACTGCCCTCAGGGAATTCCTTGACCCCGCTCGTCCATTGCGAGTTCCACGCCCACAGCCCGGCACTGGCCAGGGCACCGCCGATCACGCCGTGCAACAGTCCCTCGAGCATGAACGGAACGCGGATGAACCAGTCGGTCGCGCCGACGAGTTTCATCACCTCGATCTCACGGCGACGAGCAAAGATCGCGGTACGAATCGTGTTCCAGATCAGCAGGATCGCGGCGAACAGCAGGAAACCGGACAACAGCAGCAGCCGGAATCCGAAGAAACTCTGGAGCTGCGTGATGAGACTGATCTGATCCTCGGCGAACTTGACGTCGAACACGCTCGGGAACTCGGCGAACTCGCTCGACAGCTGTCGCAGCAGGTCGACATCGGTGCCCTCGGTGGGTACGGCCTTGAATTGGGTCGTGATCGTGTCAGCGGTGAGTAGTTCGAGGACACCCGGCTCGCCGGCGAGGACGCGGTCCGCCTCATCGAGTGAGCATTCCGCATCGCAGTAGCTCCAGCTCTGGATGAACTGGTTCTGGCTCTCGAGCGCCGACTCGACAAGTGCCAGTTGGTCGGTGGTGGCCTGGGGCCGCATGAACACGATCATCTCGACCCCGCCCTCCCACCGGGCGAGCAGGTTGTCGAACGCGTGTTGGCTGAGCAGGGTCAGACCGACGCCGAGCAATGAGATCGCGGCGGTGATGATCGCGGCCGCTGTCAGTGTCGCATTGCGCCGGAAGCTGTCGAAGGTTTCGCGGAGCGTGTATCGGAGGCGTGAGAGCACTGTCGGGTTCCCGTCACTCGTAGACGCCGCGCGCCTGGTCGCGCACGATGACACCGCGGTCGAGTTGGATCACGCGCTTGCGCATCGTGTTGACGATTCGTTGGTCGTGTGTCGCCATCACCACTGTGGTGCCGGTCTTGTTGATGCGGTCGAGCAGGCGCATGATGCCCTCGCCGGTGGCGGGGTCGAGGTTCCCCGTGGGCTCGTCGGCGAGCATGATCAGCGGCCGGTTGACGAAGGCGCGGGCCACCGACACACGCTGCTGCTCACCACCGGACAACTGATTGGGGAGACGCTCTTCTTTGCCGTCGAGTCCGACGAGTTCGAGTACCGCCGGAACCTGCTGCTGGATGACGTGCTTCGGGCGTCCGATGACCTCTTGGGCAAACGCGATGTTCTCGAAGACGTTCTTCTCGAGCAACAGCTTGTAGTCCTGGAAGATGTTGCCGATGTTGCGTCGGAGGTGCGGCACCCGACTCGGCGGCATGTCGACGATGTTGCGACCTGCCACCCAGACCGCGCCGCGCTCGGGCCGGTCCTGTCGGTTGAGTAATCGCAGCAAGGTGCTCTTGCCGGAACCGGACGGGCCAACGAGGAACACGAACTCGCCCTTGGCGATGTCGAAGCTGGCGTCGCGCACCGCGACAACCTCTTCTGAGTAGCTCTTTGTGACGTTCTCGAGTCGGATCATGGTCGTGGGGCCTTGGAAGGGCTCGCCAAGGGTACCGCCGCTGTCGGACCCACCGGCGGCACCATGAGGGTGACGCCCGGCTCGGCTCGGAGCGCGCGGAGCTGGTCAGTCCTCGTCGCCCTGGGCGCGACGCCAGCGCAGATAGCCCTCGATCAGATCGTCGATGTCACCATCGAGGACGCCGCTCACGTTCGCCGTCTCGACGTCTGTACGCAGGTCCTTCACCATCTGATATGGCTGCAAGACGTAGCTGCGGATCTGGCTGCCCCAGCCGACCTGGGCCTGCTTTCCGGCGATCGCGTCGAGTTCGGCGGCACGGTCCTCCTCGGCCTTCGCGGCGATCATCGCACTGAGACGAGTCATTGCCCGCTCGCGGTTCTGGAGCTGGCTGCGTTCCTCTTGCGAGCTGGCGACGAGGCCGGTCGGTTCGTGGATGAGACGGACGGCGGACGATGTCTTGTTGACGTGCTGGCCACCTGCCCCCGAGGCTCGAAAGACCTCCATGCGGATGTCGGAGTCATCGATGTCGAGATCGACGTCGTCGAGCAGCGGCCACACCTGCACGCCGGCGAACGACGTCTGCCGGCGGCCCTGATTGTCGAATGGGCTGATCCGCACGAGACGGTGAGTACCGCGCTCGGCAGACATCAATCCGTACGCGTAGCGGCCGGAGATCGTGACCTCGGCCGACATGATTCCGGCCTCCTGCCCTTCGGAGACGCCATTCAGTCCGATTGTGAAGCCGCGACGCTCACACCAACGCTCGTACATCCGCAGCAGCATCTCCGAGAAGTCCTGCGCGTCGACCCCGCCATCTTTGGCGTTGATCTGCACGATGCAGTCGCTGTCGTCGTGTTCGCCGGTGAACAGGCTGCGCAGCTCGAGCCCGTCGAGCGCGACGTCGACCTCGGCGATCGACGACTCGATCTCGGGTTCTTGCGTCGCGTCGTCCTCGTCGCGGGCCAGTTCGTGCAGCACCTCGACATCGGCGACCTTTTCGGTCAGTACATCGAAGGTCTCGAGATCGTCGCGGATGTTGGCGTACTCGGCGTTGAGTTGCTTGGCGTGATTCTGATCGTTCCACAGTTCGGGATCGGCGATCTCGGACTCGAGCACTGCGAAGCGCTCACGGTTGTCGCCGATCGACAAGTAGCTCGCCGCCTCCCCGAGTCGACGCTGGAGATCCCGAATGTCCTGAGTGAAGTCGCGCATGAGATGAATTGACGGTGAGAGCCCAGCCCGCGCCGGGAGCGCCAGCGACCAAGCATGGCGTCGAGGCCGACCAGACGCAACCAGCCTCAGACGAGAGGTGAGGTCGAGACGATCAACTAGCGCCGTGGCATTGTTTGAACTTCTTGCCGGATCCGCAGGGGCACGGGGCGTTGCGCGGCGTCTTGTCGAAGTCGTCCTTCACCACGGTCTGCTGTTTCGTCGGGGCCGGTGCGGCGGGCGCGGCCTCCGCGGGAAGTTCACCTTCGGCGATCGCCGCCCGTGCTGCACTGTCGAAGCCCGTCGATTCTACGTCGTCGGACGAACGTGTCTGCACGTTCTGGACAGCCGGTGCCTCCGCCGCCGCCGGCTGCTCGTTCTGGACGACCTGGACGTGCATCACGTACTTGACGAAGTCCTGGGCGATTCCGGTCATCATCCCGCCGAACATGTCGAAGCCCTCACGCTGCCATTCGGTGAGCGGATCCTTCTGCCCCATCGCCCGCAGGTTGATACCGCCCTGCAGGTAGTCCATCTCCTCGAGATGTTCGCGCCAGCGCTGGTCGATGATGCGCAGCATGACCTGGCGCTCGACCTGGCGGAGAACATCGACGCCCAGTTCTTCCTCACGGCGTTCGTAATGAGCGGTGGCGTCGGCCATCACCCGGTCGTAGATCTCGTCGGTGTCGGCGCACGCCTCGAGTTGCTCGACCGAAACCGAGTTGGGCCAAAACGTGGTGAGTTCTTTCGCGAGACCGTCGATGTCCCACTCGTCATCGGCAACCGAGGCGCAGTGGGTGCCGATCAGCGAGTCGACCGCCTCGGCGAGGTAGTCCATCGCTGCCACACGCAGGTCTTCACCATCGAGGATCTGATCGCGGCGCTGGTAGATCACCTTGCGCTGCTCGTTCATCACCTCGTCGTACTTGAGGACGTTCTTGCGGATCTCGGCGTTCTTCGTCTCGACGGTGGTCTGCGCGCGCTCGATGGCCTTGGTGACCATCTTCGCCTCGATCGCCTCGTCGTCGGGCAACGTACGGCCCATCACGTAGTTGAGCGCGCCGGTGGCGAACAGCCGCATCAGATCGTCGTCGAGGCTGAGGAAGAAACGGCTCTCGCCAGGATCGCCCTGGCGCCCTGACCGACCCCGGAGCTGGTTGTCGATCCGGCGGCTGTCGTGACGCTCGGAACCGATGACGTACAGGCCGCCGAGTTCGCGCACCCGATCGCCCTCGACCGAACAATCAGCGGAATGCCCGGCGACGAGGTCGTCGTAACGGCCGAGCGCCTTCTTGCGGTTCTCCTGGAACTCCTCGGGCATTTCGCTGACGGGCAGCGGGAGTTCGAACTCGTCGACGAGCAGGCCTTCGTCGAAGCCCTCCTTGAGCACCTCGTGTCGCGCAAGACCCTCGGGATTGCCGCCGAGCAGGATGTCGACGCCGCGGCCTGCCATGTTGGTGGCGACGGTGACACCTCCGAGGCGGCCGGCCTGCGTGACGATCTCGGCTTCGCGGGTGTGTTGCTTTGCGTTGAGCACCTCGTGGGAAATACCGCGTTCGCTGAGCAGCCGGCCGAGGATCTCGCTGCGCGCGACGCTGGCCGTGCCGACGAGGATCGGCTGCCCGGCCTCGTGGCGCGGCTCGATGTCGTCGATGATCGCGTTGAACTTGGCCTGCTCGGACTTGTAGATCAGGTCGGGCTGATCGGCGCGCTGGAGATCGCGGTTGGTCGGGATCGGTACCACGCCGAGCCCGTAGGTGTTCATCAGCTCGGCCGCCTCGGTCTGGGCGGTACCGGTCATGCCGGCCAGCTTGTCGTACATCCGGAAGTAGTTCTGGAGCGTGATCGTGGCGAGGGTCTGGTTCTCCTCTTTGATCTTCACACCCTCTTTGGCCTCGACCGCCTGGTGGAGTCCGTCGGACCAACGCCGACCGTCGAGGACCCGACCGGTGAACTCGTCGACGATCTTCACCTGGCCGTCGGCCACGAGGTAGTCCTTGTCGCGGTGGAAGAGCTCCTTGGCCCGCAGCGCCACGCCCA
>JASJHI010000437.1:0-6788 GCA_033791105.1 Acidimicrobiia bacterium
GCGCGGGCACTCGACCGGCGGGGGCGGGGCCGGGACCCAGGGCTCCCCTGTCGGCCCGCTGCCCGCGGAGCGGCGGCGCGCCGCCGCGACCGTTCCCGACCTTCCGATCGTTGTCCAACCCGGCGTCAACGAAGAACTTGCGGCGACCGCTGTCATGGGGAGCCAGCTGGCGATGACCCTCAGCGACGCCCGCTACGACGGCGTGGTCGGACTCTGGTATGGCAAGGGTCCGGGATTCGACCGCAGCAGCGATGCCATCCGCCACGCGGTCTTCGCAGGCACGTCGTCCCACGGTGGCGTGGTCGCGGTGGTCGGTGACGATCCCGCCGCCAAGTCGTCGACCGTCCCCTCGTCGAGCGACGCCACGATGGTCGATCTGCACATGCCGATCCTGTTCCCCGGGGATGTGCAGGAGGCGCTCGATCTCGGCCGTCATGCGATCGCCTTGTCGCGCACGTGCGGGCTGTGGGCCGGCTTCAAGCTCGTCACGGCGGTCGCCGACGGGACCGGCACGGTCGATGTCGATCCTGATCGGGTGCGGCCGACGGCGCCGGTGGTCGAGGTCGACGGACAGCCGTTCCAGCCGACGCCGAATGGCCGACTCCTCACTCCGTACACACTCGACATGGAGCGCGAGTTCCAGCAGGTCCGATCGATCCTCGCCCGCCGGTATGGCGTCGACAACGATCTCAATCGGGTGGCCGTCCGAACATCCGACGACTGGGTCGGCATCGCCGCGTCCGGCCAGACCTACCACGAACTCCGAGAGGCACTGCGCGTCCTCGGGCTCGCGAGCGACGAAGACATTCGCGCCGCCGGGATCCGCCTGTTCCAGATCCTCATGCCCGTGCCGATCGACCCCGGTCAGGTGCGCGACTTCGCGGTCGGACTCGAGGAGGTCATCGTCGTCGAGGAGAAGAACCCGACGCTCGAGGGCCTGATGAAACAGGCGCTCTACGACGGTGCCCACCACCCGCGCGTCGTCGGTCGCCACGACGAGCGTGGCGACCTGCTGATCGATGGAACCGGCACGCTCGACGTCGACCGCTTGCTGGCCCCGCTCCATGCTCGGCTGAGCGTGCGACTCGCCGCCCGCCTGCGGCCGCTCGCCGATGTCGTCACACCGAAGCGGCCGCGCATCCCCCTCCCGGTCAACCGCACCCCGTACTACTGCTCTGGATGCCCGCACAACACGAGCACCCGCGCGGACGCCGACACGCTTGTCGGCGGCGGCATCGGCTGCCACGCGATGGTGGCGATGATGGAGCCCGAACGCGTCGGCGACATCGTCGGACTCACTCAGATGGGCGGCGAGGGTGCCCAATGGATCGGGATCTCGCCGTTCGTCGACCGCAATCATCTCGTCCAGAACCTCGGCGACGGCACGTTCTTCCATTCCGGGTCACTCGCCGTGCGCGCAGCGGTCGCCGCAGGGATCGACATCACCTACAAACTGCTCTACAACGGCACCGTCGCGATGACGGGCGGTCAGGATCCCGAGGGCCAGATGACGGTGCCCGACGTCGCCTCGCTCCTGCTCCTCGAGGGTGTCCGCCGCGTGATCGTCACGAGCGACGATCCGCATCGGCACGATCGTGGCGACTTTGCCGCGGGGGTGGACATCTGGGATCGCAGCAGAATCGGCGAGGCGCAATCGGTCCTCGCCGCCACCAAGGGCGTCACCGTCCTCATCCACGATCAGGCGTGTGCGGCAGAACTCCGTCGCGCCCGATCGCGCGGAACCGTGGCTACGCCAGGCTTCCGCGTCGTCATCAACGAGCGCGTGTGCGAGGGCTGCGGCGACTGCGGCGACCAATCGAACTGTCTCTCGGTGCAGCCGGTCGACACGCTCTGGGGGCGCAAGACTCGCATCCATCAGTCCAGCTGCAACTTCGATTTCTCGTGCATGAAGGGCGACTGTCCGTCGTTCGCGACCGTGACGACCGGTCCATCGGCAGAGGGCACCGAGCGCACACTTCCCGAGCCGCCGGGCGACCTCGCGGCGCCGCACCCTCCGATCGTCCCGACCGACCGCTGCATCCTCCGGCTCACCGGGATCGGCGGCACCGGTGTGGTCACGATCAGCCAGATCCTCGGCACGGCCGCGATGCTCGCGGGACTCCGCGTGCGCGGACTCGACCAGACCGGCTTGTCGCAGAAGGCCGGGCCGGTCGTCAGCGATCTGCGCATCACGTCCGCCGATACACCGATCTCCAACCACGCCAGCTCCGCGGGCATCGACTGCATGCTGTCGTTCGATCTCCTCGTGGGAGCGAGCGACACCAACCTCATCGGCGCCGATCCAGAGCGAACCGTGGTCATCGCGTCGACGGATGCCGTGCCGACCGGGCAGATGGTGACGCATCCGGACATCGCCCTGCCGGCGGAGGCGACGATGCTCGACCGCGTCGGTGAGATATCGCGCCGCGACGAGAACGTCTTTCTCGACGCCGCCGCGCTCACAGCCGGGCTGCTCGGCTCGACGACGATGGCAAACGTGCTCATGCTCGGCGCCGCAGTCCAAACGGGAGCCAGTCCCGTTCCGGTCGAACACATCGAAGCAGCGATCGAACTCAACGGCGTAGCCGTCGAACGCAACCTCGCGGCGTTCCGGTGGGGCCGCGCCGCCGTCATCGATCGCCGCGCGGTCGAGACCGCGGCCGACCTTCCGACCCGACCCCCGGTCGAGTCGCTCGACGCGCTGGTCGACCGGCTACGTACCGACCTCGTCGAGTTCCAGTCCGAGCGATATGCGCGTCGCTTCGACGAGACCGTCGCGAGCGCGCGTGCGGCCGAGCACAGACTGGGCTCCGGAACGGAGTTCTCCGAGGCGGTCGCTCGAAACCTGCACAAGCTGATGGCGTACAAGGACGAGTACGAGGTCGCCAGACTCCTCCTGCTCGACGAGGCCGCCGACGCCTACCGGGCGGTCGGTGGCGAACACACCCAGGTGACGTACCGCCTTCATCCGCCGATGCTCCGGTCCCTGGGACTCGACCGCAAGATCGAGCTGCGACGCACCGCTGCACCGGCATTGCGCGCGCTGCGCTCGATGAAGGGTCTGCGCGGAACACCTGCCGATCCGTTCCGCTGGGCCGAGGTACGGCGCGTCGAGCGGGCAATGATCCCCGAGTACGTCGACGCCGTCAGGCGCCTCTGCGACCGGCTCGCCGCCGACACACTCGGCGAGTCGATCGCCATCGCGTCCCTCCCGGATCAGGTTCGCGGATACGAGGACCTCAAGCTCCGCAGGGCGAAGGCCTACCGCGCGGAACTGCGCAAGCGATTGCGCTGACGACGCCGACAACCAGCACGTCCATACACTCCGGCTCGATGAACGACACGACCGACGCGCGAGAGACGCGTTGGCAGCGCGTTCGCGCGGTCATCGAGGAGATGCGCGGTGAGTCGCGAGCGGACGGCGTCGTCGACGCGGCGGCCGGGGTTGCATTCTGGCTGCTGTTGAGTTTGCCCGCGGCCGTGCTGGCGATGCTCGCAGCCGTGTCACTCCTCGGCGACTCGCTGGCGACCGATCTGCACGACGCAGTCAATCGATTCATCGACCAGACGTTCACATCCGAGGCACAGGGGTTGCGCGAGGCGGTGGACGGTCTCTTCCTCATGCAACGCCCCGGCCTCTTCAGCATCTCGATCGCGATCGCGCTCTTCACGGTCTCCCGCGGATTCGCCGGCCTGATCCGCGCGCTCGACGTGGCCTATGACGTCGAGGAGTCGCGTGGTGCGATCCGCCTGCGTCTCACCGCGCTCGGACTCGCCATCGGCACGCTCGCGATGGTCGCGGGCGCGACGTTCCTCTGGGTCGCGTCGCGCGAGGCAAGTGTTCCGACAGTCCTGCGCGTGCTCGCGGCGATGGCACTGCTCATCGTCTGGTCGGCGACGATGTTCCACATCGGGCCGCACCACCGCACGCCTTGGCGGTACGACCTTCCCGGCGCCGGCCTCGCCGCGATCGGCTGGCTCGTCCTGTCGGCGGGATTCGGCTGGTACGTGCGCTTCGCTGGTTCGGGCAACGAGATCGTCGGGGTCGCCGGCGCGGCGCTCCTCGCGCTCACCTGGCTGTGGGCGGCATGCCTCGTCTTCCTGCTCGGCGCCGAACTCAATGAGATCATCGCCGACCGGGCCGGGGCCATCGACGCGCCTCGCAGCTACGCCCACCTCGTCCCGCGGCGACGTCGAACCGCCGGCACCATCGAGCCCGACGAGTCACCGGAGGACCATCGGTAGCCTCGGCGCCGGATGACCGTCCTCACCTTCGTCTTCCTCGTTCTCGGGGTCGCCACACTCGTCATGGGAGCCGAGAGCCTCGTGCGCGGAGCAGCGCGACTGGCCGCGCGCACCGGAATGTCGAACGTCGTGATCGGTCTCACCGTCGTCGCCTTCGGCACGAGTGCTCCCGAGCTGGCGGTCAGCATCGGCGACGTGCTGAGCGGCGGCGATGAAGCCGGCTCACTCGCAATCGGCAACGTCGTCGGATCGAACATCGCGAACATTCTGCTCGCGCTCGGACTCGCAGCAGCGGCCGGTGGAGCACTCGTGGTCGCGCGGCGCATCGTCCGCATCGATGTACCGATCATGATCGGTGTCTCGGTCGTGTTGTGGCTGCTGGTACTCGACGAGCAGCTCGGCCGCATCGAGGGGATCGGTCTCACGATCGGGCTCATCTGCTACATCACGTGGACCGTGCTCGCGGCTCGCCGCGAGGAGTCGCAGACCGGTGAGCCGATGGAACTCCTCGAGATCGACCTCGACCCGGCAGCCCTGCGGCGGCACACGGTGTGGGGCGACTTGGGCGCTGTACTCCTCGGTCTCGTGTTGCTCGTCCTCGGCTCGCAGGCGCTCGTCAGTGCGGCGAGCGACATCGCCGCAGAACTCGGTGTCAGCGATCTCGTCATCGGTCTGACGGTCGTCGCCATCGGCACATCACTTCCGGAGGTCGCAACATCGGTGATCGCTTCGATGCGTGGCCAGCGCGACCTCGCTGTCGGTAACGCCGTCGGTTCGAACTTGTTCAACATTCTCGCGGTGCTCGGAATCACCGCCGCCATCGCGCCGAACCCGCTTCCGGTCGCGCCGTCCGCGATCCAGATCGACATCCCGATCATGATCGCGGTCGCCATCGCCTGTCTGCCGATCTTCGCCAACGGCCACGTCCTCGAGCGATGGGAGGGCGTCCTCTTCTTGGGCCTCTACCTCGGCTACATCGTCTGGCTCGTCCTCGACGCCTCGGAGCACGGCGTGCGCGAGTCCTACCGGTCGGTCGCGCTCTACTTCGTGATCCCGATCGTCGTCATCACGATGACCGTCATCGTCGTCCGCGGTTTCCGGCTCAGGGCTGCGGCAAGGCAGTTCGAGCCGACCGCGTAGCCGCGACGAGTGCTGCGCCGACAATGCCGGCGCCGTTTGCCAGCTCCGCCGGCACGATCTCGGTCGACACATCGAGGTGCTGTCGCCACTTTTCGGGGTTCTTGCTGATCCCGCCTCCGACGACGAAGAGGTCAGGCGAGAACAACAGCTCGACGTGACGGAGGTACCGCTGGACGCGAGCCGACCACTCCTCCCAGCCGAGATCCTCGTCCTTGCGGATGCGGGCCGCGGCACGGTGTTCCGCCAGCGCACCGTCGAGCTCCAAGTGGCCGAGTTCGGTGTTCGGCAGCAGGGTTCCGTCGTTGAACATCGCCGAACCGATCCCGGTTCCGAACGTCAGCACGACGACAACTCCGGCGCGTCCCTTCGCCGCGCCGAATTCCACCTCCGCGAGGCCGGCCGCGTCCGCGTCGTTCAGTACGACCACATCGACGCCGGCCGCAGCGGAGAACAGTTCGTCTGCCTGCACGCCCAGCCACGATGAATCGAGGTTGGCCGCCGTCTCGATCCGACCCGAGCGGACCACGCCTGGAAACGTCACGCCGAGCGGTTCGGTCCAACCCTGCGCCTCGACAAGCTGCCGCACGATGTCCGCCATCGGTGCGGGCGTCGCGGGATGCGGCGTCTTGATCCGCTCACGCTCGCCGCGCAGGGTGCCAGATTCGAGTTCGACGACGGCCGCCTTCATCCCGGAGCCGCCGATGTCGATTCCGAAGCCCACCTGACGGCCGCGCTCGGCTGCTCCGCTCACGACCGCGCCGGCTGTCGGCGAGCCTCGGACCAGGTGAGCCCCTGCTCGAGGTTGGGTTCGCGCGGCAGCCCGAGCACGTGCTCGGCAACGATGTTGCGCTGTACGGCGAATGTGCCACCGCCCAGGGTGAGCGCCGGATGGAACAGGTAGCCGTAGTGCCAGATCGGATGCACCTCCCGGTAGGGCGCGTCGACGAGGTTGTTCTCGGTGGGCCCGCCCTGCATCGTCTCGGGCACCACACCTGCGGGCCCACTCCCAGCGAGCATTCCGTCCGCCCCCGCGAGATCCTTGGCGAGTGCCATGACGTGCTGGCCGTGCTCGTCGGCCATGATCTTCTGGATCGAGGCCTCCGGCCCTGGCGTCTTCCCCTGCAACGTTGCCGAGAGGCTCCGCATCCGGTTGAGGCGGAGCAGCTCGGACTCGATGAAGAGCCCGGCGGCGCGGTCGCGGAGCACCGGGTCATGTACGTCAACGGCGCGCATCAGATCGAGCAGGTGGTCGGCCGAGGGCCCGACACCCCACAGCGACCCGGCCGAGGACAGCGACACTCGCTCGTTGGAGAGCGTGACCTTGGCGAGCCGCCAGCCGTCTCCCTCGTCACCGACGCGCAGTGACGCCGGGATGCGTACGTTGTCGAAGAACACCTGGTTGA
>JASJHI010000438.1:0-4668 GCA_033791105.1 Acidimicrobiia bacterium
GGTCCGTGGGTGCTCGCGACCGAGGTCGCTCGGCGCCTCATCGCGGACGACAAGCCAGGACGCATCGTCAACATCTCCTCGATGTCGGGTCTGCACTACGACGGCCACGGCGCTGCGCTGTACTCGACCACCAAGGCAGGAATCATCCGCATGACCGAGGCGCTCGCCGTCGAGTGGTCGCGCAATCACATCAACGTCAACTGCATCGCGCCAGGCGCATTCGAGTCCGAGATGATGGACGGCATGATCGAACGAATGGGTGACTTCAGCGGGAGCCTGCCGCGCAAGCGGTTGGGCCGACCTGAACAACTCGACCGGACGCTCCTCTACCTGACCTCGTTCGAGAACGAGGTGGTGACGGGAACGGTGATCAAGGCCGACGACGGTCAGGGACCGCGCTGACCGGCGGCAGCTCGGACTCCACGATGGAGAACCCAGCCACGCTCTCCTCGACGGTCGACCGGCCCGCCGTCGATCTCGCCGGACTTCTCGGCCTCCTCGTCGTCACCCACGTCGCGACGTCGATCCTGCTCGAGGGATGGATGTCGGCGACGCTGCAGGTGCTCGCCGCCGGGGCAGCGGTCGCGATCGCGCGCTTTCGGGGTTACACCGCACACGATCTGGCTCTGTCGCCGCGTTCGTTCGGGGCCGGCCTCCGACTTGGAGCACTCGTCTCGGCGGTGATCGCCGCAGGCGTCGCAATCGTTGCACTCGTTCCGTTCTCGCGAGGATTCCTCGACGACGAACGATTCGCTGACATCGCCGCCGTGGAGGTCGCCTACCAGGTCCTGTTCCGGATCCCGTTCATCACTGCACTCACCGAGGAATTGCTTTTCCGGTCGGTGCTCCTCGGTGTGCTGCTCGCGTTGTTGTCGGTGCGCTCGGCCGTCGTGGTCTCAGCATTCGTGTTCGGCCTGTGGCACGTGCTGACCACGATCGGCGACCTCGGCGGCAACGACGCCACGCAGTCCCTCGGCACGCTCGAGCAGGTGGGCGCTGTTGTCGGTGCGGTGCTTGCAACCGGCGTCGCCGGGTTGTTGTTCGGCTGGCTCCGGGTCCGTAGTGGCAGCGTCGTCGCGCCGTGGTTGGCGCACATCGCGTTCAACGGGACCACGTTCGTCGCGGGTGTGATCGTGGTCTCGAACGACTGGGTCTGAACGCGTCTGTCGACGCCGGTCGCCTACTCGTGCCCGACGACGTCGCGCAGGCGTTGTGTGTCGTCGTCGGTCCAGCCGTCGGGTGCACCGATCGCCACCCAGCCGTCGACAACGTTGGCGCCGTAGCGATGGCCGTGCCCGGCGGGCGCCCCGAACGAGTAGGTGAGGTCGGCGGTGACCTGCCAGAACGTGACGATCGGGAACCACGACATCTTCGGGTTCGCATCGGGCGCGCGGGGATTGTCGAGCCACTCGGGCGACGACCACAGCAGGTCGAAGCTGAAGAATGAGATCGGGTCGGAGCTGTTCTGGAGGTAGACGATGTGTGGGTCGTCCCACGGCCCCTCGGGCTGGTCGAGGTCGGCGGGCTCGACCGCGAACCGCACGCGTTGGCCGTTCTCGTAGACCGGGCGCCAAGCGGGGCTGCCCTCGTCGCGGTCGTTCGTGAACTGCTCGCGCAGGTCGTTGGCAAACGTGGGGCCGACGAGCATTGCGCCGTCGGTCTCCTCGACCATCTGGTCGAGGGAGCCGAATGCGGCCTCGGTGGCGAGCGAGCCGAGGCTCTCGCCGAAGAGGAACAGTTTTGGCCGATCGTCCTCGGGCATTGCCGCGATGCGGTCGACCACGGCATCGATCAGCGCCGCCCCTGAGTCGGATGCCTTCTGGCGGTCGACGAGGAACGATACCCAGCTCGGCAGGTACGAGTACTGGAGGCCGACCGCCGCGGTGTCGCCGCCCCAGATGTACTCCAGCGAGTCGGCGACTCGCTCATCGATCCAACCGGTTCCGGTCGTTCCGTAGACCGCGAGGATCTCGCGATCCCACGCGTTGGTGCGGTCGAGTTCGGCGAGGGCGAGTTCGACGCGCTCGTCGAGCGAGTCGGCGTTGCGGAGGCCCACGAAGACGCGGATCGGGTCGAGCGCGGGGTCCCCGTTGAATTCGCTGATCTGCACGGCATCGGGGCCCGCCTGCTTCTCCTCGCCCTCGCCGTCCCCCGTGAAGTCTCGGCCCTTTGTGCCCATGTCGCTCCACTCGACGAGTGACTCCTCGGAGCCTGAGCGAAGGGGGGAAACCGGTTGTGTGATGCCCGGCGTCGTGTCGCGGTCGAGGACCGAGTACGTGGAGTTCATCGCTTCGTGTGCGGTGCGCAGCACGACGCCGTCGATGATGCCGATCGTGAGCAGGACGACGAGCGTGACACCGATGGCGACACTCCAGCGTCTTGGCACCCAGCGGTCGACCAGGCCGATGGCGAGGCGGGTGAGCCCGCGAATCCCGCGCGAGATGACCATGATGAAGCCGGCGACGACCATCATGACGATGAGCGTGAGTCCCCAGTCCCAAGGCTCGAGATCGGTCATCCCCATCAGCGTGCGGGTCTGTTCGTTCCACAGGTTTCCGTACCAGAGCGAGATCAGCACCGCGATCACGCCGACGCCGAGGAGCCCCCACCAGCACCAGCGCTTGACCTCGGCTGACGGTTCGGGCGGATCGAACTTCCTGGCGATCGCCGACACACCCGCGCCGATCGCGTAGCCGATCGTGATGCTGATGCCGCTGAGGATGCCCTGGAAGAGGGCACCGCGGGGGAGGAGCGACGGGCTCACCGAGATGGTGAAGAAGACGAGCGCGCCGATCAGGCCTCCGAAGCAGAGATGGCGCCAGAACATGAATCGCAGAGCCCGCCGTACCGGACCGGGGTGCGACTTCGATTCTTCAGCGACTTCGGGCGCGCCCGAAGCGTCGACCACGTCGTTCACGCCGGTACGGGTGCCGGCTCGGCGACCTGCTCGCCCGGCGCGCGGGTCGGCGCGGTCCGCGATGTGAACCGCATCGCACCGTCATCGACGGGTGCCTTGAGGAACCGCTTCTTGTCGATCGAGTACTTCTGGGGATTCGTCCACGGCTCGCGGTCGCCCTGACGGGGAAGCAGTTGCATCGTGCGCTGCATGTAACCCGATGAGAAGTTCTCGATGAAGTCGTGCTCGGGCATGTCGAGATCGGAGTCACGCAATCGCGGCGTGCACTGCTCGGCGCCGACGTCGGCCATGTGGTCGAGCAGGCGGCAGACGTACTCGCAGATCAGGTCGGCGCGAAGTGTCCAGGACGCGTTGATGTACCCGAACGAGGACGCCAGGTTGGGGACGTCGGAGTACGCGAAGCCCTTGTATGTCCACGTCTTGGAGAAGTCGACCGGGACGCCGTCGACCACGAACTCGGCCTCGCCGAGCGTGACCATTCGGAGCCCGGTGGCGGTGATGATGATGTCGGCCTCGAGCACGTCACCGGATTCGAGTTCGATCCCCTGCTCGGTGAAGGTCTTGACGTGATCGGTGACGACCGACGCCTGGCCGGAATTGATCGCGTCGAACAGATCACTGTTGGGAATCAGACAGAGACGCTGGTCCCACGGGTTGTAGGACGGAGTGAAGTGTGCCTCGACGTCGTAATCGGGGCCGAGCGCCTCCTGCACGAGGGCGAGCAACTGGCCCTTGGCCTTCTCGGGATCCGCACGCATCTTCTTGTACATGAGTTGCTGCATCGTGGTGTTCTTCAGACGTGTCGCCTTGTAGGCGATGTCGTCGGGCAGCCAGTCCCTGAGCTTGTTCGCGACGGCGTCGACAGAGGGTCGGGACACGACATAGGTGGGCGAACGTTGCAGCATCGTGATGTGCGCGACGTCGTCAGCCATCGCCGGCACGATTGTCATCGCGGTGGCGCCCGAGCCGATGACGACGACTCGCTTGCCGGCATAGTCGAGATCGTCAGGCCATTCCTGCGGATGGATGATCTGGCCCTCGAATCGCTCGCGGCCCTCGAACTCGGGGAGGAAACCGCCCTTGTAGCTGTAGTAACCCGAGCACATGAAGAGGTAGCCACAGGTGAATGTCGTCGTGCCCACCGTCGCGCCATCGGTGTCGACGAGTCGGGCCTGGACGGTCCATCGTGCGTCGTCGCTCGACCACTCGGCGCGCTCGACGAGGTGGCCGAAACGGATGTGTTCGTGGATCGCGAACTCGTCGACGGCTTCGCGTAGGTACTCCATGATCGAGGGGCCGTCGGCGATCGACTCTTCGGCAGCCCACGGCTTGAAGTTGTACCCGAGCGTGTGCATGTCGCTGTCCGAACGGACGCCTGGGTAGCGGAAGAGGTCCCAGGTTCCGCCGATGTCGTGGCGACCCTCGAGGATCGTGAACGTGTGGTCCGGGCACTTGTCCTGGAGGTGGTACGCGGCACCGATGCCGGAGATGCCGGCTCCGACGACCAGCACATCGTAGTGATTCGTGGAGTCTTCGGTCATGTCCATCCTTCAGTCCAGGCGCCCGTGTGCGCGAACGACCTGGCGGAGGATACCTGTCGTCGCGAGCGGGCAAATAGTCGGGAAGGGGAGGTGCCCTGCGAGACTCGGCACACGTCGTCGGGCACGCCTTCGGCAACCGCGTCGCCCGCATGACGGCGACCGACCCCCTGGGGGTCGTCGACAGTGTCGTCCTGCTCGCCTGTGGCGGAG
>JASJHI010000439.1:0-24730 GCA_033791105.1 Acidimicrobiia bacterium
CAGAGCTGGCGGTCACGGCACACGACCGCACCCTGTGGAGCTACATCGACCGCGAGGAGATCCGAGAACTGTGGCAGCTCCTCGTCGAGCGGGTGCGAACGCTGCAGGTGCGAGCACGAGTCCCGTTCCGCTGCGATGCGGCGCACGCCCGGCGATGGTTCGAGATGACGATCACACCTGAGCCCGGCGGAAGGGTGCACTTCCGCTCCGTTCTGGCCTTCGAAGAGACGCGCTCTCCAATGGCGCTCCTCGATGCACATTCGGAACGGGACAGGGATGCCGAGCCCGTTCCACTCTGTAGTTGGTGCGGGCGCGGGCAGCGCGGCTCCGACTGGCTCGATATCGAGGAACTCGTTCAGTCCGCACGTCTTCTCGAGCGGGTGTCGATGCCCCCCATCTCCTACGGCATCTGCGGGTCCTGCCGTGAAGAGATGTCGGCGGAACTGCTCGTTCGGAGCACCGTCGGCGACGCCCCGCCTGACCGGGAAATCCAAGGCAGCTGATCCGAGCGGGATCCTCGACCTCGTTATCGACCGTCGATCCCGGGTCGCTCTCCGGATCTAAGATGGTCGCCGCGATGATGAACCCGCGAGGCGTGTTGTTGGTTGTCGGAGTCTCACTCGTCGGATTGGCGGGCTGCGCGAGCAACTACGAGTCTTCAGATGAAATCGAGAACATCGACCTGATACTCGACGATGGGATCGAGATCGTCGTCGATCCGTCTGGCACCGCTGCGACCGTCGATGTCGACACCACCATCCCGGTCGCATGCTCGGTCGTCTATGGCACCGACGACTCGTTCGGCTCGATCGCCGTCGACGACGACATGAGAGGCGGCGCGCACCAGGAGCACGGCCCGCTGCTCACCGGCCTCACACCGGACACCGAGTACAGCTACCGCCTGCAGGGCTCGGACGCGGACGGCGTGATCTACCGCAGCGAGGTCATGACCTTTCGCACTCCGGTTGCGATCGAAACCGGTCTCGGAGCGAACATCGCCACCTCCGGTGCCGTTTCCGGTGTCAGTTCGGAGTTCGCGGAGACATTCGCCGCGTCGATGGCGATCGACGGCGATCTCGGTACCGAGTGGTCGACGGCAGGCGACGGTGACGACGCCTGGATCGAGATCGATCTCGGCATCGAACGCCTGATCTCCGGAATCGCGTTCCGTACCCGCGAGATGAGCGACGGCACTGCGATCACCGAGACGTTCACCGTCACAATCGACGGCGCGTCGAGTGGGCCGTACCCGGCCGGCAGCAGTCCCGTGGCCCTCGCCGAGCCGATGGTCGGTCAGGTCCTGCGCTTCGATGCGGACCGGACGACGGGCGGCAACACGGGCGCCGTCGAGATCGAGATCTTCAGCACGGATTGATCACCGCACTGCATCAGAACCGACGAGCGGCCTGTTACCCGACCGAGGAGGCGATGTGACGACCCGCAGGATCAAGGTCGAGGCGTCATTCCAGCCGGGCGCCGGCTACGACACCGACGCGCTCGTGCAGCGAGCGATGGAACTCGAGGAACTGGGCTTCGATCGTCTGTTCATCGCCGAGGTCTCGAGCGATCCGTTCCTGCCTCTCACGCTTGCCGCGCACGCCACGAACCGCATCGAGATCGGTACCGGTATCGCTGTCGCGTTCGCTCGGAACCCGATGAACCTGGCGTACCTCGGGCACGATCTCAACGCCTACTCGAACGGCCGTTTCCGACTCGGCCTCGGATCGCAGATCGAGCCGCACATCACCAAGCGATTCTCGATGCCGTGGCACGGCGCTGCGAAGCAGATGCGTGAGTTCGTCGAGGCGCTGCATGCCATCTGGGACACGTGGTACGACGGCGCCGAGTTGCGATACCGGGGCGACTCCTACAGATACACGTTGATGACGCCGATGTTCACACCGCCCGTCGAAGGGTTCCGGCGCCCGAAGATCCTCGTGGCCGGGGTCGGCCCGCTGATGCTCGACACAGCCGCGAGCGTCGCCGACGGCTTGATCGTTCATCCCTTCTGCACCGAGCACTACCTGAAGACCGTCATGCTGCCGCGCATCGAGCCGACACTCAATGCGCGCGGGAGGACCCTCGACGACTTCGAAATCCAATATCCCTTGCTGCTCGCGACCGGCGAGAACGAGCAGCGGCTCGCCGCAGCGCGCGACTCCACGCGAGCACGTCTCGGCTTCTACGCCTCGACGCCCGCGTACCGACCCGTGCTCGAGGCGCACGGGTGGGGCGATCTGCAACCGATGCTGAACCGCATGACCAAGCAAGGAAAGTGGAACGAACTCGCGAACGAGATCTCCGACGAAATGCTCGACACCTTCGCCGCGGTTGGCGAACCGGCCGCGGCTGCCCGGATCATCCGCGCCAGGTTCGGCGGCGCGGTCGACAGCGTCGTTCTCGACCCGACCCTGCCCGCCGACGCACTGGCGACGCAGATGGAGATCCTCCGAGGCATCTGACGGCCGGCCTGCTCGAGGCCGGCTCGGCCGCCACCGTCGTGCAGGCTGTCGTCATGCAGATGAACGAACTGGGCTTCTACACGCTGGCGGGTGCGCCCGACTCGCCCCGAGCACTGATCGAAGAGGTTCGCGACGCCGAGCAAACGGGGATCGGTGCGGCGTTCATCAGCGAGCGGTTGAACGTCAAGGAGGCGGCGGCGATCTCCGGGGCGATCGGGGCCGTGTCCGAGCAGATCGGTATTGCGACAGCCGCGACCAACCACAACACGCGGCACCCGATGGTCACCGCCGCGTACGCGATGACGATGCACAAGCTGACGGATGGCCGGTTCTCGCTGGGCCTGGGCCGGGGAATCGCCGTCGTGGCGGACGCCTACGGTCTCGAGCCGATCACGACGGCTCAGATGGAGGACTTCGCCGGGCTGATGCGTCGCGTCTGGCGAGGCGAGGCGGTCGTCGGCCATGTCGGAGCGGCCGGCTCGTACCCGGTGCTGGCCATGCGTGGTGTGGGTGCGGAGGAGATCCCGCTCACGCTCACCGCGTTCGGCCCGAACTCGCTCGCGCTCGGCGGCCGCTGCTTCGATGCGGTGGTCCTGCACACGTTCTTCACGGACGAGACGACGGCCCGCGCCGTGCGAGCGGTGAAGTCGGCCGCGGAGCGGGCCGGGCGTGATCCGGCGAGCGTGCGGGTCTGGTCGTGCTTCGCCACGATCGGGGACCATCTTGCCGAGCCACTCAGGTTGAAGAAGACCGTCGGCCGGCTCGCCACGTACCTGCAGGCGTACGGCGACCTGATGGTTCGAACCAACGACTGGGACCCGGCAGTCCTACAGCGGTTCCGGGAGGACCCCGTGGTGCGCGCGATGCCCGGAGCGATCGACGCGATCGCGACGACCGACCAGCTCGAACACCTCGCCACCTTGCTGCCGCCCGCCTGGCTCGCTCCGGCCGCATCGGGAGACCCGCAAGGATGCGTCTCCGCGATTCGCGGCCAGTTCGACCTCGGCTGTGACGGTGTCATCCTGCATGGTGCGAGCCCATCCGAGCTTCGACCGATCGTCGAGGAGTATCAACGCACACGTCCGGCGGGTGTCTTCGACCATCTGCCCGCCAATCCGGCCGGTTGACGACACTGCGTCGCCCGGGCGGCCGGCGTCGATCACCCTGGTGTTCCGGGAGCTACGCCACTTCTGATCTACTGCCCGAGGCTCTCGGCGGCGAACATCGACCGATGTGGCCGAACCGGGGCGGTCGCCAGGAACGGACGGACATGTGCGCTCATGATCGACTCGATCGCGTCCCGATACGCCGGGTCGACGACCACGTTGGTGTCTTCGTTCGGGTCCTCGCCGCGATCGAACAGTTGGAGCGGCGTGAGGGTGTCTTCGTCGACCACCAGCTTGTATTCGGCCGTCTCGAACGCAGCGAACCCCCAGTTCTCGGTGATGGAAACCTCGCGGGGCTCGGGATCGTCACCGGCGAAGTACCCGAGGAACGACCGCGCTTCGCTCGACGGTGGAGCGGGGGCGCCGGCGATGTCTCGGATCGTCGCGGCAACGTCGATGTGCTCGACAAGCGCATCGACGGTCTGCCCCTCGGTGCCAGAAGGTGGGCGAACGATCAGCGGCACTCGGACCGACGCGTCATAGAACACGCACTTGAAGAGCAGCTGGTGGTCGCCCAGCATCTCACCATGATCGCTGGTGTAGATGACCCACGTGTTGTCGAGCCGGCCCGTGCGTTCGAGCGCGCCGACGACCCGCCCGATCGCCTGGTCGATGATCGTGACCGCGGCGTAGTACGCCGTTCGTACCTCGGCGATGCGGTCGGGGGTGAGCGTGGCGCTGTCTCCGATGCCTTGCATCAGTTCGAGCAGTCCAGTCAGGTTGTCGGTGTGCGTCGGGTCCGGCGGCGCAGACGAGGCGGGTGCCGGGATGTCGATTTCGTCGTACCAATGCCGGACCTCGAGCGGTGCGTCCCAAGGGTCGTGCGGGCCCGGGAAGCCCAACCACAAGAAGAACGGCTCGTCGCGGTCATACGCCTCGATCCAGCGTTCGGCCTGCACGCCGTGCCATCCGTCGACATAGTCGTCGATCGGCATTGCGCACGGGGTCACGTCCCAACTCGGGATCGGCTGGCTGTCGTCGGTGCGGTACTGCTTGGCCTCGAGGACGCGTTGGTAGTCGTCGAGCAGACCGCGATGGCGCAGATGCGCCGAGTACGGATTGTCGCGTCGGAGGGACGCATGCTTGCCCAGGGTCTCGAGGCTCTCACCGAATCCGAGCGACTCGAGGAAAGGCTCGAAGTCCCAACTCGTCTTGCCGGGATGCCGAGAGTGCATCCAGAAGTGCATCTTGCCGATCTCGGCCGTGTGGTATCCGGCCTCGCGCAGCCCGTGGAGGAACGTGGGAGTGCCCGCCGGCACCTCGGAGAAGTTGTCGAAGACTCCGTGGTCGCGCACCCAACGCTCGGTCGCGAACGAGGTGCGCGCCGGCATGCACAGAGGACCCTGGCAGTTCGTGCTGGAGAAGCGCACACCAGACTTGGCCAGCGCGTCCATGTTCGGAGTGATCACCGCGGGGTCACCCGCGCAGCCCATGACGTCGGCCCGGTGTTGGTCGGACATGATGAGCACGATGTTCGGCTGCATGGTCAAGGCTGGTCCTGCCCGGCACTAGGCGATCCGAGCTCTCGCGAACCTACATGGGCGACAATGGTCGGGTCGGTGAGGCGGGTTGGTGAGGCCAGCTCACGGTTCCGGGGGTCACGCGGGGCGCGCCGTACGCTGAGCGCATGTCTGCCGATGGGTTGATCGAGACCGTCCGCCGTTCCGTGATCGGCCGGCGGGAAATGGTCGAGGGTCCGTTCGGACCGCGACCGGTCGTCTATGCGGACTACACGGCTTCCGGGCGTGCGCTGTCATTCATCGAGGACTACCTGCGGGACGTGGTCCTCCCGCTGTATGCGAACACCCACACCGAGTCTTCGGGGACCGGGCTGCAGACCAGTCATTTCCGCGAGGACGCCCGCGCGATCATCCGCGACTGCGTGGGGGCCGGCGACGACCACGCCGTTGTCTTCTGCGGAAGCGGGTCGACCGGCGCGATCGCCAAGCTCGTCGGGGTGTTGGGGTTGCGAATCCCATCCGTCCTCGAAGACCGGTTCGACTTGGGCCGGCACATCCCGGCGGAGGAACGGCCCATGGTGTTCATCGGCCCGTTCGAGCACCACTCCAACGAGTTGCCGTGGCGGGAGTCGATCGCCGACGTCGTCACCGTCCACGAGGACGCCGACGGCCACGTCGACCTCGCCGAACTCGAATCTCAACTGGATCGGTATCGCGACCGGCCACAGCTCATCGGATCGTTCTCCGCGGCGTCCAACGTCACCGGGATCGTCACCGACACGGCAGCCGTGTCGTCCTTGCTCCACCGTTACGGCGCGCTCGCTATCTGGGACTACGCCGCCGCGGCGCCGTACGTCGACATCGACATGAGATCGCCCGACGATGGGCCAGACCACCTCGACGCCATCGTCATCTCACCGCACAAGTTCATCGGGGGGCCCGGAACGCCTGGTCTGCTCGTGGCGCGTCGGGAGCTCTTCGCGAACCGGGTACCCGACGTACCGGGGGGCGGCACCGTGGCGTTCGTCAATCCGGCCGAACACGACTACCTCGACGAGATCGAGCAACGTGAGGAGGGTGGCACGCCGGACATCGTCGGCTCGATCCGCGCCGGTCTCGTCTTCCAGCTCAAAGCAGCCGTCGGCGCAGACGAGATCCAGCGCCGCGAGGAGCGCTTCGTTCGCGAGGCGGTGAGCACCTGGTCGGAACACCCCAATCTCGAGATCCTCGGCAGCCGTGACGCGGAGCGGCTGTCGATCGTGTCGTTCACCGTTCGCGACGGCCCCGGCCGGCACTTGCACCACAACTTCGTCGTCGCCGTGCTCAACGACCTCTTCGGTATCCAGTCGCGCGGTGGCTGCTCCTGTGCCGGCCCGTACGGGCACAGGTTGCTCGGCATCGACATCGACCGGTCTCACGAGTTCGAGCGTGAGATCACACGCGGATGTGAGGGGATCAAGCCGGGGTGGGTGCGGGTGAACTTCAACTACTTCATCGACGACGAGACGTTCCGGTACATCGTCGATGCCGTGTCGCTCGTCGCGGACCGCGGCCGAGACCTCCTGCCGTGGTACCGCTTCGAGCCGTCGACCGGGCTGTGGAGGCACCGCAGCGGGCTCACGACCCCGCCGCTCTCGTTGCTCGACATCAGCTACACCGACGACACCATGTCGTACCGGCGGCGCCCCACGTTGCTCCCCGAAGGTGGACTGCCCGACTATCTCGAACGGGCTCCGGCGGTCATCGACGAGCTTGTCGGCTCGCCCCCGGAGCCGATCGGCCTACCGGACACGACCGCCGACTTCGAGCACCTGCGATGGTTCCACTATCCCGACGAGGTCTTGTCTCGGGAACAGGGCGGGCAGCCTTGCCCGGCGGTTGCCGAGTAGCCCAACGGCCGCCGTTCCTCGTTCGTCAACCGGGGCAGATGGAACCTCGGTCGCCTCTGTAGGCGATGGAATGACCGTCGATCACATGCTGTCCCGGGTCTGGCGGAAGATCTCCAGCCGCCAGACGACGAGATGGGCGGTGACTACCGCGATGCCGATCGGCGGCAGCCCGGCGACGCCGACGACCACCACACCCGCGGCGAGGAGGATGAAACTCACCGGTGCTGCGATCGTGGCTCCGGGAAGGGCGGCGAGGAGTGCCGCGACCGCGAGTGGCGCGGGGATGTCGGGGAAGATCAGGTGGACGACGAGCCCGGCGGTTCCACCGATGAACAGCGTCGGGAAGACAGGTCCGCCGAGATAGCCAGCTTCCTGACTCGCGACGAACGCGATGATCTTGACGAGCAGGACCGCGATCAGCAGACCCGTGCTCAGCTCGGAGAAATTCGAGGTTTCGAACGCGAGCTGTGAGCTCCCTCCGGTCGCGGTGAGCGGGAGAGCGAATGCCGCGAGTCCGACTACCGCGCCCATCAGCGCAGCGCGGAACCACCGATGCTCGATCTTTCCTGACAGCCAGCGAACGGCGTTTCCGACGACCGCCTGCACGAGCAGCACGACGACCGCGAACCCTCCGAGGAACAGCCCGTAGAGCAGGTGGATGTTCTCGTACCGATAGCCGGGCATCTCGTAGGCGCCGAACAGTCCGCTCCCCGAGAGCTCGGTGAAGACGACGAACCCGACGATGGATGCGATGAACATCGGGATGAACGAGGCGACGTACCTCGACTTGGGAATGGGACCGAGCTCCGACGCCATGAGCGTGCCGAACAGGGGCGCCGCGAACACCGCGGACAGGCCGCCTGCCATGCCCGTCATCGCGTACTCGTTCTCGGCCTCGCCGTCGGACACTGAAGAACGCTGTGCGAGCCACGATCCGAGACCACCACCGGAGATCACGATCCCGAACGACGGGCCGAGGCTCGCGCCGACGAACAGCGAGAGCGCGGAGATCGCGAAGAGCGGTACAGCGGTCGAGGGCTCCACCCAGCCCTTCCGCGCGTAGGCGACGGCGCCCGGAACGGTGCGCGAAACCCCGGCCCGACGACGGAGCGCCTCGACGACTATGGCACCTCCGGACAAGAGCGGAACCCACCACCACCTACCCGAAAACGGGTCTGAGGTCGGATCGTCGAAGAACAACTCCGTGCCGAAGTTGGTGAATTTCGTGTAGACCACCGCGGCCAGCCCGCCGCTGACACCGATGCCCACCGAGAGAAAGAGGAGTCGGCGGTACCACGTCTCGCTGAGCGGCAGCAGGTCCGGTGCCTTCGGCATGGAGGGAGCATTCCACACCCTCCTGGTGAGTCTCCCGTCTCATGCACCGCTGCTCCGCGACTCGAACGCGAGAACACCGAAGGGGTCGTCCCACGGTGTCGACGACGGAAGGCGCATGGCACGAGAACCTCCCGTCGATGGAGCTATCGGGCTCGTGCGGTCGATGCGGCCGCGCCGTCTGATCATCGTGCGCGCTGTTCGGTCAGGGTGCTTCGATCGCCGCGACCACCGCGTCGAGGTCCACGTGCTTGTCGGTCTCGACACGAACGAGGCGACCTACACCAAGAGGACCGAGTTCGGCGAGAGCCGTGGCCTGATCGAGCAGCGTTGTGGTGTCCCGGCGCTGGTCGTCGGCGCGCCGGCTCAGCACCGAACGAGATTCGGTGGAGGGCTCTGATTCGAACAGTGCCTCGAGGTAGTCGTCCTTGTCCAAGAATGCAAGATCGAGGCGTCGTGCAACCTCGCGGCCGAGCGTCGACTTGCCGCTTCCGGGTACACCCGAGACGGCCACGCGTCGACGTGCGGTCTCCGGGCGCACCCGAGACGGCCGCATGTCGGGACTCACGTGCTGAAATCGTATTCGACGACGTGTCCCCGGTCGGGCAGAGATCGGGCGGCTCGACGCGAACCGACTCCCCGGCTACGAGGCCGGATGGTCGGCACTTTGAAACCACGGTCTCGCTGGAGATGTTGCTCGCTCGCGCGCCGTGCTGAGGCTGTAGATCAACGCGCCGGCGGTGCGTGTGCGCCCAGCCCGCGATCGGTGGCGTGCCGCTTGCCATGTAGCTTCGACGGTCAAGGGATGACGGGAGGCGGAACACGATGTCGAACAAGTACGAAGATGGTCGCAGAAGGGAAATCCTCGCGCCGCGGGTTCGTCTCGACGGCGTTCAGACCGGTGAGTTCATGGCCTCTGTGGAAGTGTTGAAGCGCTGTGGAAACTGAAGCCTCCGGGATGCCGACCGTGTCGGCCGAAGACGCCACTTTGATCGCCCGAGGTATCGCGTCGGCGGTGAAGCCCGATACCGGCCTGGAACCGGTCCAGATCAGTCTGATGGGCTCAGTTGTTGCGGCGCTCTTCGGCATCGAGCTGGATTTCGGCGCGCTGGATCCGCTTGGCGCGGACGAGTTGGCTGCCGCACTTGCCGACCGCCCGAGGGAATTCCGCCAGCGTGTTGTTCACCACATGGTGCTCGGCGAGCTCGTTCTTCGCCCCATCCCACAGGTTGTCGCCCGTCGGGTCGCCACATACGCCGAGGCGCTGGACATCGACGATCAGTTCGTTCGCATCGCTCGCCGGTATGCCCAGGGCGCATTCGGATTGGCCTGGCTCGATCTCCACCAGAGTGGCTTTTCGGAACATTGGGAAATGGCGCGGATGGACCAGCTCAAGACGACGGTAAAACTCGAACACCAGCTCGCCGCTGGAGTGGAGGACCCCCTACTTGCCGAGGTCTGGGCAAGATTTGAGCACCTGCCACCGGGCACGCTCGGTCGCCTGATGTGGGACATGTACCGGGGCAGGGGGTTCGCCTTGCCAGGGTCTGTCGGCGGGGCATCGGCCTATCTCGCGCAGCACGACTTCGTTCACGTACTCGCTGACTACGGGACCAACCTCAATGGCGAGCTGGAGGTCTTCTCCCTGATCGCTCGTGCTGACCCCGATCCGAAGGGTTTCGCATGGATGGCGACACTGGTCGGTCTGTTCGAGACCGGTTACGTTGCCGACGCTGGATTCTTCACCGGTGATCTCGAGGAACGACGTCTCGAAAGCCCGGAGATGCACGCCCGCATGGCAGACGCGCTGAACCGCGGGTGTGTGCTGTGTGATCGGCTCAGGATCGACTTGCTCGAAGTCGACTACCACCAGTTCACGGACCAGCCAATCGATGATGTGCGTGCCGAACTTGGATTCGAACCGAAGTCTCGTGTCGCTGCAGCATCCCCGGGCTTGTTCGATCTCGCAGGGATGTCGAAGAATCAGCAGGCGTTCGCGGCATCGCTCGATCCGTCCAGATGACCTGCCCACGTTGGAAGGAGAGTCAAGTCAGATGAGATTCGCACAGGTAATTCGGGTTCAATGCTCCGATCCCGACGCACTGTTGGCGCTGCAGGCCGAGTGGGACGCTGGACAGTCGAGGTCGGAGGTCATGGGCTACATCGGGACCAGGCTGCTCGCCGATCGAGACCACCCGGGTCACTATTTGATCCTGGCCGATTTCGCCGAGGTCGATGGTGACCTCACCGCCGCGGACGAAGCTGAACTGAACAACCGGCGAGAGGCGACCGAGCGCTGGGTCGAGAGGCTCCGCGAGCTCGTCGACGGCGAACCGGAGTGGATCCACTTCGACGAGCTGTATCGCACAGGGATCACCGGGAACCTCAGGACCCGTTAGCTCGTAGGTCGAGCAGGCGCCTCCCATGGCGTGCCGTCACATGTCCCCATGATGTCCTTCGCGTCGGCGCTGCCCGCTGACACGTGATAGTTCAGTCAGGCTCAGGGTTCTTGTGAGCGTCTGCTGAGGTCAACTCGAGGCCATAGACCGTGCGGAGTTGCTCGATCGCCGCAAGCGTCTCCGCGTCGACAATGGCTGTCTCTCCCTCGAGTGCGTGCAGGAGAAGACCCTCGACGAGATCGGCCAGGGACATATCCATGTACTCCGCGACGCCCTTCATCACCTTGAGGAGCGACTTGTCCATGCGCAGGCCAGTCTGTACTCGGTCTACCGCCATTCGAAAGCGAGGCATCGAGTTGAGAACGTCACTCTTCTATCTCCTGGACCACTACCCCGAGCTCTCCGGGTCGGTGGAGGATCGGTATGTCGCCGTGCTCGATCAGTGCGTTCTCGCCGAGTCGCTCGGCTACGAAGCCGTTTGGCTGGCCGAGCATCATTTCCACCAGCTCGGCACTGCGCCCAACCCCGCTGTGTTGCTCGCCGCGATCGCGGCCAGAACCACCGACCTCCGTGTCGGCCCAGCCGTTGCAGTCCTGCCGATGCGCCCAGCGCTGTACACAGCGGAGAACTACGCGATGGTGGACAACATCTCCAACGGCAGACTGAATCTGGGGGTTGGCTCCGGCAGCAGCCCCTTCGAACTCGCCGGCGTCGGCCTGGAACCTGCCCGAGCCAAGGACGAATACCTCCTTTCGCTCGAGGAACTCCGGCAGCGATTCGAAGGTGCAGCGGCAGGCCAACTCGGCTACGAGACGATGAACCTGCCGCCGGTGCAGCAGCCGGCGCCGCCCACCTTCATCGCTACGAGCAGCGTCGATGGCGCCCGCCGTCTCGGCGAGGAGGGCTCGTCCCTGTTGACCATCTCCACGCCGGGCACTCGGGATACGTCCGAGATCGGAGACCGTGTGAGTGCGCATCGTGAGGGTTTGATCGATGCCGGGCACGATCCCGGCAGCCGACAGGCTGTTGTTGTCGTGTTCGGCTGCTGTGCGACAAGTGCCGACGAAGCGCGGGCGCTCGGTGGCCCCGCACTGGCGCGAACCACCCAACGGATGGGTGGCCCCGAACTGGACTCGAACATGCTCTACGACAAGATGGTCGACGCGGGCACCGCGGTGCTCGGGGATCCTTCCCAGGCCGCTGAGCTGATACAACGTTTCGCCGATCAAGGTGTCGATCGGCTCGCGTTCCTCAGTGGTTTCGGCGCCCTCCCGGTCGACCGCACCGCCGACAGCATTCGACTTCTCGCAGGGGCCGCGTCCCACGTCATGCTCGAGCCAGACGCCGGGATGGCCACGCCAGCGGCCGGCACACACCCCACTCATGCACATCCACGTAGATCATGAGCGCCCGTCATCCGGCCGAGCTCGTCGAAGCCTTTCAGGACAGAACGCTGCCGAAAGTAGAGTGGACCCACGAAGCACACCTCGTCGTGTGCTGGTACGCACTCCGCGAGATGAGTGTCGACGAATCCATCGCACACCTGCGCGCAGCGATCCGTGCCTACAACGAGGCCACCGGCACATCCAACACGGACACGTCCGGCTACCACGAAACCCTCACTCGGTACTACGTCGAAGCGATCGCACAACAGGGCGGCCAGCCGCTGGAGAGCATCTACAGCGCCGAAGAGTGTCGACGAAACGCGCCCCTCGCGTACTGGTCCCGCGACGCGCTCTTCAGCGTCGCTGCTCGCCGAGACTGGCTCGAGCCGGACCTTCGTGACCTGCCCTGGCGCTCAGACATATTGGCTCCACGCGGCTTCCGGGCGTGCGGGACAACCTGACAACCCCGATCGGGTCACATCAACCAACTGTCGGTACGGCCCTGGTCACGCGGCACATGGTTCGGGCATTGACGGTGAACGGGGTGCAGTCTCCCCGTATCTTGGGCCGGTGCGAATGCTGTCGTACCTGACGCCCGGGTATCCACTGTCGTTGTTCAAGGCAATCTGTGAGGTCCTCGAGGCGGAGTTGGTCATCGGTGACGGCCTGTCCGGCCCAGCAGAGGGAGACGACCCGCTGACGGACGGGCGTGCCGATCTCGCTTGGGTCTGCTCGACGTCGTTCGTCGACCTCGCGAGGCGCCCGGATTCGGCGATCCGTCTCGCCGGAGTTGCCTGGGCGCCGGCGAACGAGGGCGCCGTCGGTCGTCCGCTGTACCACTCTGACGTCGTGGTGCGATCAGGCGCAACGTCGACAGACCTCGACGACCTTCGCGGACGCCGGATCGCCTGCAACGACCGATTCAGCATGAGCGGATACCACGCGCTGCGGATCGAGCTTGCCCGTGCGGGCCATGACCAGGACGATTTCGCCGAGCTGGTGATGAGTGGGAGCCATCGTCGATCGGTCGAGATGGTGTTGGCGGGCGAGATCGACGCGGCTGTGGTCGACGGTTTGCTGCTCGCGATGTGGCGGCGCGACGAGCCCCGTCTGGCGGGACTCCGAACGATCAGTCGACTGGGTCCGTGGCCGACGCAGCCGCTGATCGCCGCCGAGCGTCTGGGCATCGATGCGGTCGATGCGGTCCAGTCGCGGCTCATCCGCGCCGGAGAGGATGAGCTTCTGCGTCACGAGCTGGCTCGGGCCGGTCTCACCGGTTTCGTGCGAGTCGGCGATGATCACTACGCAGCGGTCGACCGCGCGATGCGCGAGGTCTGATCGTCCTGGCCTCGATTCGTCCGCGGATGGTGCCGCGTCGGTCGCGGCCAGCGGTCGACACTTTCTGACGTCAGACCGGTTGGTGGTCGGTAAAGGCCGGTGCCCCCTGTTCGAGGTCGACGCCGGCGGCATTGGCTGTGTAGCTGATCGCGTGGTACCAGCCGCAGAGCATGAAGATGTCGAGGAGCTCGGGTTCGGTGAACTCGGCGGCGAGGTGACTCTGGAGTACGTCGTCGATCGTGGCGTTGTCGTGGAGCGCATCGGCGGTTCGGATGAGGAGCTGATCACGGCTGTCGTTCCAGCATCTGTCGTCGGCGTCACCGTGGGTGATCGAAGCGATCTGCTCGGGGCCGAGGCCGACACGCTCGGCGAAGAAGGCGACGTGGACCCCCCACTCGTATTCGCATTCGCAGCGAGCGCACGTCCTGTCGATCAGGATCTCCCGGTCGCGCATCGACAACGAGAGCCGGCGGCTGAGTTCGTAGCCTCCCCATGGTCCCATCGCGGCCGCCATCGGCAGGTTCTTGGCAAACGTTCTGAACAACAGGATCGGCTCGGCGCCGGGCGGCATCATGGTTGCGAGCTGTGCGGCGGTCTCTTCGTCGTAGGGCGGGTTGACGGGCTGGATTCGGGCCATGATGACTCCTCAGGGTTTCGATTTCAGAAACACCGAAGATGGTATCGTTTCGATTATCGAAACGTCGGGGTGTGAACGATGACACGATCGGCGCCGGCACCCGGCCACCCGGTCCGAGGCTCCCGAACTGGGCGACCGCTCATGGCCGCGCTCGATCTGCTGGGTCGCCGTTGGGCGCTGCGCTTGCTGTGGGAGCTGCGAGCCGAACCGCTCGGCGCGCGAGCGTTGCGCCAACGGTGCGATGGTATGTCGTCGAGCGTGCTGTACGAACGACTGACCGAACTGAAGGCGGCTGGCCTGTTGGCGAAGGACGACGGCGGCGACTACACACTCACTGCTCTCGGGGAGGACCTCGGAGCAGCCCTGCATCCACTCGATCAATGGTCGCAACGCTGGGCCGAGCAGAAGGGTCTGTAGCGATCGGTTCCGACATCGCTCCCAACCGGCTCGCGGCTCGGCACCGCCTTCAGCCGATCGACCGGTCGCGCCCGGCCCAGTAGGGATCGCGCAGCTCTCGCTTCAAGACCTTCCCCGCCGAGGACTTCGGGAGGGGGTCGGTGCGGAAGTCGATCTTTCTCGGAATCTTGTAGCCGGCGATGTGGGCCCGACAGTGCTCCATCAACGCATCCGCGTCGATGGCGTCGTTGCCGTCGCGACGGACGACCACGGCGTGGACGGCTTCACCCCACTGTTCATCGGGCACACCGAACACAGTTGCTTCGAGCACCGCTGGATGGGTGTAGATGGCATCTTCGACCTCGGTGCAGTAGACGTTCTCGCCCCCGGAGATGATCATGTCCTTCGACCGGTCGAGGATGAACAAGAAGCCTCCGTCATCCATGCTGCCGACGTCTCCACTCCAGTACCAGCCGGCTCGTAGCGCCGCCTCCGTCTGTCCGGGTTTGTTCCAGTATCCCGCCATGACGTTCGGGCCGCGAACGGTCACCTCACCGGGTTCGTCCGTGTCGGCGGGAGTGCCGTCCGGGCGTCGGATGACCACCTGGCAGCCCAAGGCCGGCTGCCCCGCCGATCGTCCACGGGGGACGTCGAGCAGGTCGACTTCGTTTGTCAAGCCGCTGATGATCGGCGAGGTCTCGGTGGCGCCGTACACATGCACGAATTGGACGCCGGGAAAGGCGGTGACGCCGCGACGAACCACCTCGAGTGCGATCGGTGAACCGCCGTGGCCGTATACCTCCAGCGAGCTGACGTCTCGTGGCCGCAGGAGTTGTTCCTCGACCGTGGCTGCGACCATCGCCGGGACGCCGAGTGTGTGGGTGATGCGTTCGGTTTCGATCAGCTCGAGCATCGCAGCTGGGTCGAACGCCGGTAGCACCACCTGCGTAGCGCCGGCGAAGATCGATTGGAGCACGCTCACCGAGCCGGCAGCGTGGAAGAGTGGGGCCATCAGCAGGTAGCGGTCCGCGCCGCCCATCGGCTGAATGGCGTTGATGTTCGAGGCGTTCGCGACCAGGTTGCGATGCGTCAGCGCGACGCCCTTGCTCGCTCCCGTCGTGCCGCCGGTGTAGAAGAGGCCCGCAACGTCCGACTCGGTGAGCTCGACGTCGTCGAATGGCCTGGGTGTGGCGCCGGACAGCAGCGTGTCGTACTCGCCGTCGTCGATGCGGATCACCCGTTCGACACGGCCGCGCAGAGCCCCCGGGTCACGATCGCAGACGAGCACCTGCGCGCCGGAGTCCTCGAGTGCGTACGCCAACTCCGGGTCGGCCCACCGGAAGTTCAGGGGTACCTGGACGAATCCTGCCATCGGCAGCCCGCAATACAGTTCGACCATCGCATCGGAGTTCGCAGAGATGATCGCGACCCGCTCGCCCCGGCGTATGCCGGCATCGTGGAGCACCGCGTGGAGCTGTTCGATCCGCCTCTTGAGCGCCCGGTAGGTGCGCCGTCGATCCCCGCAGATGAGTGCCTCGCGGTCGGCGGCGATGGTCATCGCCCGCCCGAGCGCGTCGAGAAACGTCTGGCCGTCACCGGCCCCGGAGACAGCCGGGGATTCGGCGGGCGGGGTCAGCCGTGGGTTGCCTGAGTTCATTCGACCGTGTCCGTTTCGACTGGTTCGTCTGGAGGGAAGCTCTGAATTCTGCCACTCGATGTTCGGCGAGGACTCGGCGAAAGTGGCTTCGCGGCGACCCTAGACGCTTGCTGCCCGAGCGCTATTCGCCGTGCGACCGGGAAACGGCGACTACGCCCAGTAGGACCTCGGATCACCCAGCTCGATCCTCGACATCTCCCACCGGTTCGCGGACCCACCGGCTGATCGGGTTCCCCACCTCGCTGCGAGGGTGCCCTACGCCGCGGTACTGAACTTCAGAGCGGACGAGACAACAGAGCTCGCGCACGTCGACTCCTTCGACGAGTTGTTGCGGGCGCTCGACGGGCTGCGCGACACCGACATCTCCACTTCTTGACCGACGACCACCAGGGTGGAGGCCATGTGCTGAACAGCTGTGGGTCCGGACTGCGCGCGCAGGTCCAACGGATTGCCAACTTCCACGTGGCGTTCCCCGAGACGGCCGCCTTCATGCGGGCCGATCTCACGGTCGATCGCCGCGACGAGCTCGACGACGCCGAGACCGACGGCTGACGTCAAGTCACAACGGGTCAACCCGTCGGCCGGGGTTGTTGCGGCAGCACGATTTCGCCGCATGGAGGACCTCGACCGGCTGTTGATCGAGCGCGACTGCGAGCGCCTGGTCACGGCGCACTGCGACTACATCGACTGCCAGATCGTCGACGAAGATCACGCCAACGGTGTCACCTACTTCACCGTCCACCGCCACGACGACGTACTCGAAGGAACCGTCGCACCGCTGCGCGACGCCGCGGTGATGGTCGACGGCGGGTACACCGCGATCGGAGGCGGCACGCGCCGGACACAGCGCTGCTCTCATTCCTTACCAATTGGGGTACGGGATGACCCTGTCGCTGACCGGGGTTATGCATAGGTACATGGAGACCGCCGCCGATCCTGCCGAGTCCCGGACGCCCGCGAGAGGACTCGCTATTGCTCTCGGGCTGCTGGTCGTTCTTACCGGGGTGTCGTGGTGGGCGTTCAGCGAGGACACGTCACCGACGCGCACCGAGGCGGGCGTCCGAGTGGATGCGGCGAGCGCCTACAACCCTGTCACCGCCGGTGAACCCCTGCCCGACGGATTTCGTCAGCTCCTCCCACGCGACGCGATCTTGCCCGTCTACGACCCGCGTTTCGTGCCCGCCGAGGCGAGCGGGTGGTCGGGCGCGATCGAGGTCATCGGCGTTGCCGAGGGCGGCGAGGCGAAGGCGTATCCGGTCAGCTTCCTCAACGGTCGGGAGATCGTCGTCGACGAGATCGGGGGAGACCCGATCCTTGTCAGTTGGTGACCGCTTTGCGCAACGGCGATGGTCCATCGCCGAGAAGTGGAGGGTGAGACACTGACGTTCGGCAATCACGGAGCGTTGTGGGGCAATGCGATGACGTGGTGGGACCACGGGACCGGAAGTGTGTGGAGCCAGCCGCTCGGCGAAGCGATCGCCGGGCCGCGCCGCGGACAGACGCTCGAACTGCTGCCGTCGGAGTTCACGACGTGGGCGGCGTGGGTCGAGCAACACCCGGACACGCTGGCGCTCGACGCGCCTGCGGGTTCGTCGGGGTTCGATCTCGCCAGGTTCTCGATCGTGGTCGACTTCGGGACCGAGTCCCGCGCCTACCCGGTCCCCGATCTCCGTGCGGCCGGGGTCGTCAACGACATCGTGGCCGGACTCGAGATCGCGGTGGTCAGCGATCCGACCGAACCACAGCGCTGGGCCGTCTACTCACGCCGCGTCGGCGATGCCGTGGTCGAGCTGGAGATCGACGGTACGGAGTTGCGCGATGCCGTCACGGGCACGCGGTTCGATCCCGCCCTCGGCCTCGCGGTCGGTGGCGGTGAGTTGCAGGGCACGATCCTCGACAAGCTCCCGGGTCTGACCGCGTTCCCCGACGATTTCGGCACGTTCTGGCCCGATGGCACGGTCTGGAGTCCATGAACGGCGTCTGCCGAGCACTCGGGTCGCTGCGCGATCGGTGGGCCGTCATCGGTCCCCGCTCGCTGTGGGCGGGTGCGGCGGTGGTCGTTGCGGCGTGGGGGCTCATTGCACTCAGCCGACTCGGAGGCCTCGCCGTCGACGCACCGCGAGCCCTTGCCCGCCTCGCGCTCGTCGGTGTCTGGGGATGGCTCGCGCTGGCGCTCGCCATCTGGGTCGGTGCCCAACTGGCCGCGCCTGGCCGGCGTGGCGTCCGGTCATTGCAGTCGACACTCGCGATCGTCGGGCTCGCGCACACTCCGATCATCGTGCTGGCGAGCGTCGTCCTCATCGCGGCCGGGGCACTCGAAGTGCTCGGTCCCGGAATGATCGTGGCGGCACTGTCACTGGCAGTCGTCATGCCCCTCGCGCTGATCACCGGAGTCGACCACGTATTCGGGTTCGGTGCCAGGCGCGCCGCTGTGACGGTCGTACTTCCGTACACGCTCTGGCTGGTGGTGGTGGCGCGAGGCTCGCTTCGACAGGTCGAACATCTGCTGTAGGCGTGTGTGACGAACCTCCTGTCGCGTTGTTCGACGAAGCAGGACTCGACGGCCAGGTGTGCGAGCAGGCCGTCGGCGCCCTCGAGCCGCACGATCGATGAACGTCATCGGGGGCCGAGGACATGCCATGTCTCCATGTCGCCCTTTCCCTTGACGCTGATGGTGCCGCGTGGTTCGCAGACAAAATCCTGCTGGATGAGGTCGTAGGTGGCCCGAGTGATCTGAATCGTGCCGCGTTGGCCGAGCGACTCCATCCGGCTTGCGGTGTTGACGACATCTCCCCAGAGGTCGTAGATGAACTTGCGAGCACCGATGACGCCGGCAACGGCGGGGCCGGAGTTGATCCCGATCCGGAACTCGAGTGTCCGGCCGCCGAAGTCGTTTGTTTCGACGTGGTTCCTCATGGCCAGTGCCAGGTTCGTAGCGATGAGCGCATGGCCGTCGCGACGGTCCGGCACGCCGGCGGCTGCCATGTAGCAGTCGCCGATCGTCTTGATCTTCTCGGCGCCGAACCGGTCGGCGAACCCGTCGAACACGGTGAACACCTCATTCAGCAACTCGACGAGTTCCGTGGGAGCGAGGTCCGCTGAGAGAGGTGTGAAGTCGACGACGTCCGCGAAGAGAACGGTGACGCTGTCGTAGTGCTCGGCGATCGTCGTCGGGTTCTGCTTCAGGCGCTCGGCTATCGGGGCCGGCAGGATGTTGAGCAAGAGTGCGTCGGAGCGATCTTGGGCTGCCTCTCGTTGGATCGTGAAGTACTGGAGGAGTACGAACGCGACCATCGAGACGCCGGCGATGTTGAGCACGATGAAGATCTCGATGACCCGCTCGGAGAGCGCGGTGCGGTCCGCCACAACTGGGTCGAGCAGATATGCCGCCCCGAGCGTCGCAAGGAAGGCGACGAACCACCAACGCGCTTCGCGGTACCCCGCGAACACGAGGGCACCGAGTGGGCATGTCAGCGACCACAGCACGACGCCGCTCGAAGCGATGAGCCCTCCGAGCGCGAGGCAGAGCAGGAATGGCAGCAACAACGACAACGTGAGCTGACTCGCGCGGAACAGGCGGTAGCGCGCCAACCGCGCGAACAACGTGATGCTGAAGAACGTCAGGACTGCGTAGGTGAGCGGAATCGCGCCAGCCAGATGCTGCCCGAGAAGAAGGTAGGTGATACCCCACCCGATTGCGGCCAACGCCATCATCGCCGACGAAGCGACGAGCAGCGACTTCTTCAATCTCAAGTCGGCGTCGTCCGCGTCACGGCCCCCGAGGCCGACGATGCTCAACATTCTTGGGCCGTTACCAGGCCGTGCCTGACGGCCGTCATCGCCGTCGAGCGCCTCAGCTCAGATCGAAGCGGTCGAGGTGCATCACCTTGGACCAGGCGGCGGTGAAGTCGGCAGCGAACGTCTGATCAGCATCGTCTGACGCATAGAACTCGGCGATCGCCCGGAGTTGCGAGTTCGAGCCGAGCGCGAGGTCGACAGCGGTGGCGGTCCAGCGGAGTTCGCCCGAGGTGCGACCGCGGCCCTCGAAGACCCCCTCGGTGGCTGCGGAGACCTGCCATTCCGTATCCATGTCGAGCAGGTTGACGAAGAAGTCGTTGGTCAGGGTTCCGGGCCGGTCGGTGAGGACGCCGAGCGTGGAACCGCCGGCATTGGCACCGAGTACGCGTAGCCCCGCGATCAGTACCGCCATCTCGGGCGCGGTGAGCGTCAGCTTCTGTGCCCGGTCGATGAGCAACTCTTCGGCTGGTCGTTTCTGGCCATCGGCGACGTGGTTGCGGAATCCGTCGGTGGTTGGCTCGAGCACTGCGAACGATTCGACGTCGGTTTGATCTTGGGATGCGTCGGTACGCCCGGGGGAGAAGGGCACATCGACATCGTGCCCGGCGCTCTTCGCTGCCTGCTCGACCGCGGCGTCTCCACCGAGCACGATCAGATCGGCGAGCGACACTCGCTTCCCGTCCGTATGGGAACTGTTGTACTCGTCCCTGGTTGCCTCGAGTGTCGCGAGCACCTTCGACAGTTCGGCGGGCCCGTTGACAGCCCAGTCCTTCTGTGGTGCGAGGCGGACTCGCGCACCGTTCGCCCCACCCCGCTTGTCGGTGCCGCGAAACGTCGAGGCCGAGGCCCAGGCGGTGGACACCAGTTGCGCGATCGAGAGTCCCGAGTCGAGGATCATGGCCTTCAACGACTCGACGTCCCGCTCTGCGACGAGTTCGTGATCGACCTCGGGTACGGGGTCCTGCCACGGCTGGGGCTCTGTGGGCACCAGCGGTCCGAGACAACGTGAGCGCGGACCCATGTCGCGGTGCGTCAGCTTGTACCACGCCCGCGCGAATGCGTCTGCAAACTCGTCTGGGTGTTCGTGGAAACGCCGTGAGATCGACGCGTAGATCGGATCCTCTCGTAGTGCGAGGTCGGTCGTGAACATCATCGGCGCATGGGTTTTCGAGGGATCGTGAGCATCAGGCACGGTGCCCTCCCCGGACGCGTCCGTCGGCGTCCACTGCGTCGCTCCGGCCGGGCTTGTCGTCTGTTGCCACTCGTATCCGAACAGGTTGTCGAAGAAGTTGTTGTCCCAGGTGGTCGGCTGAGTCGTCCAGGCTCCTTCCAAGCCACTCGTGATCGAGTCGTCACCGCGACCTGAGCCGTACGTGTTGCGCCAACCGAGGCCTTGCTGTTCGAGCGGCGCGCCCTCGGGCTCGGGACCGACGTAGCGATCGGCATCGGCAGCGCCGTGGGCCTTGCCGAACGTGTGGCCGCCGGCGATGAGTGCAACCGTCTCCTCGTCGTTCATCGCCATCCGCGCGAACGTCTCGCGGATGTCCCTGGCGGAGGCGAGCGGGTCAGGGTTGCCGTTCGGGCCTTCCGGGTTGACGTAGATCAGGCCCATCTGCACCGCGCCGAGCGGGTTCTCGAGTTCTCGGTCGCCGGAGTAGCGCTCATCTCCGAGCCAGGTCTCCTCCGAACCCCAATACACGTCCTCCTCGGACTCCCAGACGTCCTCGCGTCCTCCAGCGAAGCCGTAGGGCGTGAGCCCCATCGACTCGAGCGCACAGTTGCCGGCGAACATCATCAGGTCGGCCCACGAGATCTTCCGGCCGTACTTCTGTTTGATCGGCCAGAGAAGGCGGCGCGCCTTGTCGAGGTTGGCATTGTCGGGCCAACTGTTGAGCGGAGCGAAGCGGAGCGCGCCTGACCCTGCGCCACCGCGGCCGTCCCCGATGCGGTAGGTGCCGGCACCGTGCCAGGCCATCCGAACGAACAGTGGACCGTAGTGGCCGTAGTCGGCAGGCCACCACGGCTGAGAATCGGTCATCAGCGCGATGAGGTCCTGCTCGAGCGCATCGAGGTCGAGCGACGCGAACTGCTCGGCGTAGTCGGAGTGGTCGCCCGACGGATGCGGCCCGCCATCGGCGCGCTCGAGGATCTTGAGGTTCAGTTGCTCCGGCCACCAATCGTGGTTCGATCCGTCACCGATGGCCGTGCGTGCACCGGACATCGGGCATCCGCCGTTGCTGTTGGTCGTGTCGCTCGTCTCAGCCATGACTGCTCCTTGCGCTGGGGGAAAGCGATCCTACATCGCGCGAAATCGACGTGCCGGCGGTCGCGGGACGAGGTTTGGCCGCCGGCGCCGTTCCGGTCGACCAGGACCCGAGTCAGACATCGAAGAAGCGTCCAGCAACACACCAGGCACGGTCAGCTACTTGACATTTCCCTGAGTAGCTATTACTTTCCAGATCGGTTAATTAACCGAGGAGGCAAGTAGGCGGGATGACCACCACGATCGACGAGGACAGGCTGACAGAAACCTTTGCTGCGCTGGCCAATTCGACGCGGCGCTCGATCCTCGCCCGTCTCGCCGAGGGTGAAGCGAACGTCAACGAGCTCGCCGAGCCGTACGACATGACACTCCCGGCGGTCTCCAAACACATCAAGGTGCTCGAACGTGCCGGACTCGTCGTACGTGGGCAACGCGCGCAGTTCCGGCCGTGCACCATCGAGCCGCGCGCGTTGGAGGCGGTCTCGGCCTGGGCGGAGCAATACCGGCCGGTGTGGGAGGCGCGCTTCGGCCAACTGGACGAATACCTCGAACAACTGCAACCCCGACCAAGAATGGACAACAAAGATGACTGACCAGAACAGCTCTCAGAACGCCGTCGTGCTCGAACGCACGCTCGATGCGCCCGTCGGACTCGTCTGGAGGATGTGGACTGCGCCCAAACATTTCCAGGCGTGGTACGGCCCCGATGGGGCGGCCATCCCGGTTGCGGAGATGGACATCACGGTGGGTGGCCGCAGATTGGTGTGTATGGAGATGCAGACGCCGAACGGGACCATGCAGATGTGGTTCACCGGAGAGCACCTCGAGATCGTCGAGAACCAACGGCTCGTCTACACCGAGTCGATGGCCGACGAGCACGGCCACGTGCTGTCTGCGGCCGAGGCAGGAATGCCCGACGGCCACCCCATGACGACGGAGGTCACCGTCGAGCTCCATGACCTCGGAGGACGAACGAAGATGGTGATGACCCATGCGGGCGTACCTGCAGATTCTCCAGGGGCAGCCGGCTGGAACATGGCCCTGGACAAGCTCGAGGCTGTCCTCGCCACGGAACCCGAGTAGAGGCGCGGGTGCTTGCCCCGCGGTGACCCGATGGGAATCCCGATCCCCTCGCGCTCGGGGCGTTCACGATGGCCTGAGCGCGTCCTGCGAAGGCCCAGAAGGTGCCATGCTCCTCTGTGCGCGTCTCGGACACGGGTGCACGATGAGGCGGCGAGACAAGGCTCATCGACCAACCGAGCACCGACCGACTTGGAGAGATACCCATGGGATTGCAGGAGTACACGCCCGGTAGCGCATTCGGCGGAGTGATCGGCCGCACAGCCGAGGAGTCGTCGCCTGCGTGGCCGCGACCGAACCGCGCCGAAGACGGTGCGCCGAACGTCTTGTTCGTCGTGCTCGATGACACCGGATTCGCCCAACTCGGCTGCTACGGGTCGCCGATCGCGACGCCGAACATCGACAAACTCGCCGCAAACGGGCTGCTCTACAACAACATGCACACCACGGCGCTCTGCTCGCCGACGCGCTCGTGCATCCTCACCGGGCGAAATCACCACTCGAACGCGATGGCATGCATCACCGAGGCGTCGACCGGTTTTCCGGGCGCGAACGGCAACATCCCATTCGAGAACGGCTTCCTTTCGGAGATCCTTCTCGAGCACGGCTACAACACCTACGCGCTCGGCAAGTGGCATCTCACGCCCGCCGACCAGATTTCATCAGCCGGCCCCTACGCCCGCTGGCCTCTCGGACGCGGGTTCGAGCGTTACTACGGATTCCTCGGCGGCGAGACCCACCAGTACTACCCCGAACTCGTCCACGACAATCACACCGTCGAACCCCCGGCCGGCCCGGACGAGGGTTACCACGTGACCGAAGATCTGGTCGACAATGCGATTTCCTTCGTCACCGACTCGAAGCAGGTCGCACCCGACAAGCCGTTCTTCATGTACTTCTGCCCGGGTGCGATGCATGCGCCGCATCACGTCCGCAAGGAGTGGTCCGACAAGTATGCAGGCAAGTTCGACGATGGCTGGACCGCGTATCGGGACGCCGCATTCGCCCGGCAACAGGAACTCGGTATCGCACCACCGGATGCGGAGCTCTCGCGCCACGACCCGGACGTGCAGGATTGGGACTCCCTCTCAGCGGACGAGCGGCAGCTCTATGCGCGGATGATGGAGGTGTTCGCGGGATTCCTCGAACACACCGACCATCACATCGGGCGGCTGGTCGACCATCTCGAGCAGCTCGGCGAGCTCGACAACACGCTCATCATGCTGATCTCCGACAACGGTGCCAGCTCCGAGGGCGGACCGCACGGTTCGGTCAACGAGAACCTGTTCTTCAACAACGTGCCGGAGTCGCTCGAGGAGAACCTCGCACGAATCGACGAGCTCGGTGGGCCCGACACGTTCAACCACTACGCCTGGGGATGGACGTTCGCCGGCAACACGCCGTTCCGACGGTGGAAGCGGGAAACGTATCGGGGTGGCATCTCCGATCCATTCATCGTGCATTGGCC
>JASJHI010000440.1:0-15154 GCA_033791105.1 Acidimicrobiia bacterium
GGGCGGGGGTGTGGGCACCCTCCGGTTCGACTTCGTCTGGCCCAACACCGAGAAGCCCGCACGACCGGCCCCCGGCGGGGTCGACCTCCCCGCGATCCGGTGGGCCCATCCCGATCCGGACTCGGTCGAACGGGCCCGGACCGCCCTCGGCTTCAGCGACGCCGTCCACCAGGGAGCACCCACGATCGGGGCGACCATTCGCGGGCCGGGCGGCGCCATCATCCTCTGAGCGGCGCTCGCGCAGCGCCGATTGCTCGACTCAGCGCAGCAGCACCGGGACGTTGCGGGGCCCGCGAATCTGGCCGCTCGTCCAGGTCGTCTCCTGCGACTCGTCGAGGCGATACGTCGGAAACGCGCGCAGCCACTCCTGGAGCGACACGAGCAGTTCGAGCCGCGCCAGGTTCGAGCCGAGGCAACGGTGGATCCCGAGCCCGAACGCGACGTGCCGGTTGACCTCGCGATCGATGCGGAATTCCTCTGGCGAATCGAACGCCGCAGGATCATGGTTTGCGGCCGGGAACGTGACAAGCGCCTGGTCGCCGGCATGCACCGGGCATCCCGAGATCTCGGTATCGCCGACCACACGGCGACCCATCGTGACCGGCGCGTAATAGCGCAGCACCTCCTCGGTCGCGGTCATCCACAATGGGTCGTCGTCGTCGACGGCCGCGAGTCGGTCGCGATCATCCGGGTGCGTGGCGAGGTGCCAGAGTCCGGAGCCGATCGCGCTCCACGTGGTGTCGATCCCAGCGAAGATGAGCAGATTGATGTAGCCGATCTGCAACTCGATGTCGACCGGTTCGCCGTCGATCTCGGCTTGGCTGACGAGCGATGCGAGATCGTCGAGCGGCTCCTTCTTGCGCTTGGCCAGCAGGTCGAGCGTGTACTCGCGCATCTCGGCGGTGACCTGCACCCGTACGCGGGTGTCGCGGGGCGCGAGCTGGAAGTTGCGGTAGATCCAGTCGCGGAACAGGTCCGCGTCGGTCTCGGGGACACCGATCATCTGCGCAATGGCGTGCACCGGGATGTTCTGCGAGTACTCAGCCGCCGCGTCGGCGGTGTCGCGATCACCGATCGCGCCGATCAGACCGCGGCAGTAGTGGCGGAGCTCGTCCTCCATCATCGCGATGCGTTTCGGGCTGAACGACGGCAACAGCAAGCGGCGGTGTCCGGTGTGATCCGGAGGGTTGGACGTGATCGGTGGCGCAGGCCGTCGAGGCGCATCGGGCTGCGCGACCGAGACCCACTCAGAGGAGAAGTTCACGGTGTCCTTGGCAATCGCCGACACCGCTTCCATCGTGACCGGCATGATCGCCCGGCCATAACGCTCGGTCTTCGCCACCGGGCACTGTTCGCGCACGGCGTTGAAGATTTCAATGGCGTCGGCGCCCCAGCTCGGATCCAACCAGTCCCAGTCGTTGACCCAGTCGGTGACCGGCTTCGCCTCGATCGTGTCGGCGTCCTCGTATGCCATCGGATACCCCCCGTTTCCTGTCCGGTCGACAGTAGTTCAGGAACTGAGCCGGTGATGCAGTCCGGTGACGCAGTCCGGAGCCGTCAATCCGGTGTGATCACACCGGCAAGTTCAAGAATGCGCGACGGCGGCAGGTACTGCTCGCGGACTGTCACGTCGAATTCGGAGAGTGCATCCTCGATCGCATTGGTAATGGCTGCCGGCGCACCGATCATCCCGCCCTCGCCGACGCCGCGGAAGTCGTTCTCCCCGGGCGAGAGCGTCTCGAGATGTTCGATCTCGATGTCCGGCACTTCCATCGACGTCGGCATCTCGTAGTCGAGATAGGTGGTCGACCGCATCCCGCCGTCGTCGTCGTATGCGACGCGCTCGAAGAGCACGGCGCCGACACCCTGAGCAACGCCGCCGCGTACCTGGCCATCGACGATCGCCGGGTTGATGACCGGTCCACAGTCCTCGACGACGAGGTAGCGCGGGATCGTCACCTGACCGGTGTCGAGGTCGACGTCGACCCAGCACACGTGTGTCGCCGTCGACCATCCACCGTCGCCGGCCGACGTGTAGCTCTCCGACACGTCGAACGCGAGACTGTCGGCAGCAGCATCGTCTCCGACCACCGACGCCGCCACGTCGGCAAGAGCGACGCCTCGAGCGGGTACGCCGGAGACGTGGACCGATCCGTTCTTGATCTCGAGGTCGTCGACCGACGCCTCGAGCAGGTCGGCGGCCGCGTCGAGGATCTCCCCGCGCAATGAACGGCCGGCCTTGCGGACGGCTCCCCCGCCGACGGGTCCACCGCGACTGCCGCCGGTGCCGAGCAGATCGAAAGGGGTTCGGGACGTGTCGCCGTACACGACCGTGACGTCCTCGATGCCGACGCCGAGTTCATCAGCCGCGATCTGTGCATACGTCGTCTCGTGGCTCTGGCCATGGGGCATCTGGGGTGTGCGCACCTCGACCGAACCATCGCGAGCAACCGTCGCTCGCGCGGTTTGACGCAGGAATACGCCCGAACCCGGGCTCAGCGAATCCCAGTAGTTGGGAGGGCCCGGCGCGGCCTCGGGGTAGTTGGCGATGCCCACGCCGAGATAGCGGCCCTCGGCAGCCGCATCGGCCTTCGCCCGCTCGAAGCTGTCGAGATCGGCCAATTCGAGCGCCCGCTCGAGGGTCTTGCGCGTCGACATGGTCTCGTCGACTGTGGGACCGGTGACCATGGCCGTCGGGAAATCCTCGGCACCCATGATGTTCTTCAGCCGGATCTCCGCCTGGCTCATGCCGAGTCGACGCGCGACCACGTTGACCATTCGCTCGCGGGTCCACGTCTCGTTGGCCCAGGGGCCCCGGTAGGCGACGTACTTCCCCTTGTTCGTCGCAACGATCCTCGACCGCTGGGCGAAAGCCTCCATGCGATAGGAGCCCGGCCACATCACGCGCATCATCTGCATGATCATCGCCCCCGCGACGGGTGTGCTCGGGTATGCGCCCTGGTCGAGGACGACGTCGACCTTCAAGCCGCGAATCGTGCCATCGTCGTCGACCGCCATCGACAGTGTCATCTCTTCCTCGCGGGCGTGGCCGCCGTCGAGCAGGTTCTCCACTCGATCTTCCACCCACCGGACCGAGCGACCGAGTTCGATTGCGGCCGCTGCCAGCGCGACGTCCTCCCGGGCGACAGCACCCTTCGCGCCGAACCCGCCGCCGATGTCCTTGGCGACGACCGTCGGGAATCGCTCCTTGCCCGCGACGCCGAGCGCTGTGCGGAACATGTGTGGCAGCGTCGAGGGCTCCTTGCGCACCTGCGCGAACATGCCGGAGTTGTCCTGCTTCTTGAGGTCGTCGGCGCTTTCGGAGAGAAAACTCCTCGCGCCGGCGAGGAGACCCGCGCGCCGCTGCTTGTTGCGCGCGAAACTCTTCGCCGAGTCCAGCACCGACCGTCGCTCGGTGTACGCCGCGAGCAGCCAACGCAGCATGTGGCTCGATTGCGTCGCCGAGTGGACGGTGAGTTCGCCGGTGCCGGCGTCGACCTCGACGAGCGTCCCGCGGGTCTCCATCGGTTGGTTCGACTGACGTGGACAACTGAACGTCTCGGTGAAAACGTGGTCGGCCCGCGTGAAGACCTCATCGACGTCGCCGTGCTCGGCATTGTCGTCGTAGAGGACGTTGCCGCCGGCCCGCTTCCACAGCGGCGTCGACGTCGGATCGAGCGCCGTGGCGATCGTGCCGACGGGCGGGAGTTCCTCGTAGTCGACCTCGATCAGGTCGAGCGCGTCCTCAGCGATGTATCGCGACTCTGCGACGACGATCGCAACCGGATCGCCGACCATCCGGACACGATCCTTCGACAGTGCGTAGTGCAGCGGCGTGTAGAGATTCGTCATCATCGAAAACGGCAGGAACGGATTGGTGAGCCGCTCGATGTCCGCCCCGGTGAACACCGCGTGCACGCCCGACAGAGCGCACGCGGCCGCGACGTCGATCGACGCGATCTCGGCGTGCGGGTACGGGCTCCGCAAGAATGCAGCGTCGAGGCATCCTTCGACTCGGACGTCGGCGAGGTAGGTGCCTCGACCGGTGAGGAGACGCTGATCCTCGACTCGCTTGACGCTCGTCCCGACGAAGCCGCCGAGTCCCGATCGACTACTCATCACCCTCCTCCTTCATGCCGTCGGCCATCAATCCGACCGCTCGCTCCACCCCGTCGAGGATCGTGCGGTAACCCGTGCAACGACAGAGGTTGCCCGACATCTCCCGGCGGATCTCCTCTGTCGTCGGGCTCGGATTGGTCTCGAGCAGCGCGACCGCGGTCATCAGGAACCCGGGCGCACAGAACGCACATTGGAACCCGTGCGTGTCATGCATGGCCTGCTGGATCGGATGCAGTTCGTCGCCGTCGGCGAGCCCCTCGATCGTGGGGATCTCGGTGCGGTCGGCCTGTGCAGCGAGCATCAGGCACGACCGGACGGCGCGTCCGTCGAGAACGATCGTGCACGCACCGCACACCCCGTGCTCACAGCCGAGGTGTGTGCCGGTGAGCCCCAGTTCGTCGCGGATGAAGTCGGCCAATGTGCGGCGAGACTCGACGACCGCTTCGATCGGCGTGCGGTTGATCGTGCACGTGATGGGTATTCCCACCCTCGGCCCGGCCGACGTGTCGATCGACTCCCCTCGGCCTCCCTCGGTCCCGTCGGCGGTCATGTCGCAACTCCGATCACGTTCGTGGCGGCGGCGAGCGCTCGGCGTGTCAGCACGCCGGCCAGATGCGTGCGGTAGGAGGCGGTGGCGTGGATGTCGGCGGAGGGCCGCACCGCGTCGCGGACGATCTCCGCGGCTGCCGCTACCGACGCATCGTCCGGTGCTCGCCCGACGAGCAGCGACTCCGCGTCATCGATTCGCTGGGGTGTGCCCGCGATCCCCGAGAATGCAAGCGCGGCGGCCGCGATCCAGCCGTCGACGACATCGAGCGTCGCTGCGAGTCCGACGATCGCGAAGTCCGCGTGGCGGCGGCCGACCACGAGAAACGACCAGCCTCGCGTCGAGGGCCACGGGGGAAGTCGGACACCCAGCACCATTTCGTCGTCGCGCAGTGCAGTGTCGAGATACCCGCGGAAGAAGTCTGCGGCACGTATCTCGCGCTCGCCCGAGGTGGACGCCGCCAGGACGATGGCATCGATCGCGAGCATCACGGCGGGGAGTTCCGCGGCTGGGTCGGCATGGGCGATGCTGCCGCACACGGTGCCACGATTGCGGATCGCTGTATGACCGATGAACGGCATCGCTTGATGAACGAGCGGCGCGTGCCGTGCGACGTCGTCGTTCTCCTCGGCGGCGACGTGCGTGACGCCCGCGCCGATCGAGACAGACCCGTCATCCGCAACCTCGATCCGGTCGAGACCGGGCAGCCGCCCGATGTCGATGACCACGGCCGGCGTCGCGAGCCGCAGTCCCATCAGTGGCAGCAGACTCTGGCCACCGGCGAGCACTTTCGCCTCGTCGCCGTGTTCGGCGAGCAGGTCGAGCGCATCGGTGACGGTCTCGGGACGGCGGTAGTCGAACTCCGGGTTCTTCATCGATCCGACCTCATCGCCACCACCGACCAGGCGATCGGCGGCGCAGCTGCGGAATCCTGCGTGGGCATGAGCGCAATTCTCGCGCGTCGGCGAAGCGGTGTCCGCTCTCGGCCCTCATCGAGCGGTGACCGAGCACGACGCGGGATCGTCAGCCGATGCCTGCTCGGCCGACGGCTGCGGCTCCTCGGCCTCTGGCAGCAGCGTGACCTCGCCACCGAGGGCCGTCGCCGGAGCGTCGAGCAGCAGCAGGGCGACCGGCACTTCGGACGGGTCGTCGACCTCGTCCGATCCCGCGGCAGGGATGTTCGCGTAGAACGGATCGACAGCATCTGCGCCCGAGCGCACGACGACCGCTCCGGCGACGACGCCGTCGGCCACCTCGACCATGATGACCTCACCGATCGAGAATCGCTCTGCCTGCTCGACGGGAACATGCGCCTCGACGATCGCTGTCGGCGACTCGACCGAGTACGTGAGCGCGCCGTTCTCGATCGTCTGCCCCTCGATGACGTGCGTCCGACAGATGCTCGAACGCGGTGGTGCGTCGATGTAGAACTCGGGTCCGAGCGCGAGCGTCTCGGGCAGCCCGACCGCGGTCTGCCAGCGGGCGAACGCGGCGAGCGTGGCGAGGTCGGCGATCGTGTCGATCACGATCACCCGGTCTGGGTCGTATCCGAAGAACACCAGCGCCGCCTCCACTCCCTCGATGTCGCCGGCCGCCAGTGGACCGCGCACACTGGACACGAAGTCGTTCGATTCCGTGATCGCGAGCACCGGGAAGTCGCCGAGATTGTGCAGCGTGTCACCGTGGCGGATCGCCGTACCCGGCGCCGATGGTGCTGTGAGCACCCCGGTGCCGTCCTGCACCAGGTCGTCGATCCGCCGAATCAGGATCGCCCGCGACAGGGGTTGTCCTGCCGCAACCTCGGTACCGGGCTCCACTGCCTCGCCGACTCGCACCGGTCCCGCAGCGGTCGTGAGCCGACCCGCAGCGACGACGCCGGAGCGGGCGAGACCGATCGAGTTCTCCCAGGCGGCGACGGCCGCGGCGGTCGCACCGGTGTAGTCGAGGTCGACCGACATCGCGCCGCTGTCGTCGAATCCGAGCGCGGCCAGATTCGCCTCGAGCTGACGGACATCGGTGCCGGAGTCGCCGACCCGCATCTCGCGCGCGAACGGCTCGCTGCCGTAGAACAGGATGACCGGAACAGCATTGACGAGACCGACCGCGTCGCCGCGCTCGAGGACGGTGCCGACCTCCGAGATCGAACTCACCGTTCCGGCCGCCGTCGCGTTCAGTGGTTGTAGCTCGCCGAACACGAGCTGGGCGGGAAGCCCGATACCCGGTGGTCTGGTCGGGACCGGCGCCGCGGTGGTCGCGACACTCGGACTCGCGTTCGGCTCGGACGACTGGTTCTCGTTCGCATCGAGGGCCACCACGCCCCCGATGACCGCCCCGACCACGATGACGCCGAGCAGGGTGCCGGCGACGCGTTTGCGACGGCTCCTCGCAGCGAGCGCGGCGGCGTACTCCGACGTACCGCTGTCGGGAACGTCCGCGGGGGTCGTGGTGATCACCGTGTGGCGCCGTTCGTCCTCCGACGACCCGACTCCGCCCACGCCGCGATGTCCATCTGCCGCGCCGCCGTCGTCGTTCACCCCCGTCATTTCAACAGATTGACACCCGCGGCGCTTCACTCGCGACGCCGGAGCGCTCAGCGTCCGACGAGGACGTCAGCGATCGTGCGCGACAAGCTGGTCGACAACGCGAGTTGCGTCTGGCTGCGACGCACGGTGGTGACCGCCGCGACGTGCTGCAACACGTCATGCAGATGGTCGTTCGACCGCGCGACGACCCGGCAGAGGAGGTCGCCCGAACCGGTGATCGTGTGGATCTCGAGGATCTGCGGGATCGCAGTGAGCGCCTGGACGGTCGCGTCGTGCGAACCCTGCACGATCTCGAGGGTGCAGAACGCCAGCACACCGAGTCCTGCCCCGACCGGGTCGACGTCTGGCCCGTACCCCGTGATCACACCGCTTGCCTCGAGCTGTGCGAGGCGTGAGTACGCCGTACCACGGGCGATCCCGGCGGCGGCGGCGAGTTGCACCACCGAAGTGCGGGGTTCTCGCCGGAGGTGCGCGATCAGGCGGAGGTCGAGTTCGTCGAGTGGGGTGGACATCGTGTTCAGTTGTTCCTTCCCGTGCCGCGCAAACTTGAACGATTTGCCATCACGTTCGGGTATCTGGGGAGCATTCGTTTGAACATCTTGCACTTCATCATCCGTTCTGTCCACTGTTGGGCAACATCAGGTGACGACATGGAGGACCGAATGCCCGCGTCAATGCTCAAGAAGGTCGATCACATCGCGTATGCGTGTGAGCAGGGGTCGATCGAGAAGTGGGCGTGGTTCCACATCGAGGTCGAGGGCGGAACGTTGATCAACAGGATCGACGATGTCCGACCTGACGATCCCGACAGCAGCATGAAGATCTGGTGTATCGACTACGGCGAGTTCGGCGTTGCCTTGATCGAGGGCATCGACCGGAACACGACGTCTCAAGTATCGACGTTCGTCGAGCGCCACGGGGACCACTCGTGCCAACACGTCGCGTACGACACCCACGATCTCGCCGCGTTCCAGGCGCGGATGACCGAACTCGGGGGATCGCCGCGGGGTAAGACGCTCGTCCGCGACGACGGCTTCGGCACGCTCCGACAGATGTTCGCGCGTGGCTATTCCGCAGGCGACGCTGCGGAGGCATCGTTCCCCGAATACGTCGAACGGCCCGACGTCAGAGACGCGCCCGACGTCGGCGAGGTCGCGATCACCTTCTCGGAGGAGACCGGAAAGGGCTTCTACGACCAGATCGAGAACGCCGTCGCCGAACACGACGAGGCCCCGTTCTTCGACTTCTCGCGAATGCCCGGCGACTGGGAGGTTCCCTCCGCTCGACCGATCGAGACGCGCGAGGTCGCACTCAGCGCGAGCTGACGCGCAGGGAACCGAGTTGCGCGAACTTTCACGCGCGCTCGGCGATGAGGTCGGCCGCCTCGAGCATCTGCCCGCCGACCGGTTGCATCCCGATGCGGGCGGCGAGCAGACCAGTCGCCACCCGTTCGACCACCCCCCACTCCCAAATGGCGGTCTCGTCCAGGTCGGTCATCGCGGCAAGCCGGCGCGAGCGGTCCCGCGGATCGCCGCACATCAACTCCACGGGGTCCTCGCGCATGATGATTCCGAGGTCGTACTCGGGTTCGGCGACCAGCCCGTCCGGGTCGACGAGCGCCCAGTCGTCACCGCGCTGCAACGCGTTCCACTCGTGGACGTCGCCGTGCACGAGTAGGGCTCGCTCGTCGTCATGTGCAGCGGCGCGGGATCGGGCGCAGGCGACGGCATGCTCGACGGCGCCCGTAGTACATGGCCGGTCGAGTTCGTCCCAGGACCTCACGACGTACGCCTCCAGCCAATCCGCCTTCTCACGCCCGGTCGGCAGGTCGAGCGAACGTGCAGGCTGCTGGAACGCTGCCGCCAGCCGGCAGAGGATGCGGTGGCGCTCCGAGAGTAGGAGCCCGACGTCGTGCATCGACGGCCCGAGCCGTTCGAGGAGCAGCGCGCCCCGCTCGACGTCGCTCCGGAGCAACCGGACGGCGCCACGACCCTCGACTGCCTCGAGCGCGAGGACCTCGCGTCGCGCCGCGGCGGTCTCGCGCGGTACACACAACTTGAGGACGGCGGGTTCGCTGCCGCCCACGATGACCGCTGCGACGAGCGCTTCGGTGGCGCAGTCGTACGTCGCACCGATCTCCATCTCCCACTCGTGCTCGAGCGAGGCGATCATCGTCGGCAGATCGCGCAACCAGTCGTGGGCACCCGCGACGAGCGCCTTCTCGCGCACGACGTCCGGCACGGTCACCGCCATGTCACCCGACCGTAGACGGGTCGATCCAACCGCCGATCCTCGATTCCCCCACCGTTCTGCGTGCACGATTTCGCGCCGAGCGGGAAGATCGGCACAAGTTTCGGGGCTTGGGGTGGTGGATTGCCGGGGTTGGGGGCTGGCGGGAAGGGTCAGCCTTTGGCGCGACCTGAGTAGCCGAAGAGCTTGCCGGCAACCTTGCGGATCTGGATCTCCTCGGATCCCTCGGTGATGCGGTAACGACGGTGGTGCCGGTAGATGTGCTCGAACGGCATCGCCCGGCTGTAGCCCATGCCGCCGCAGGTCTGCATCGCACGGTCGGCGGCGTCGCAGCAGAACCGGTTGCCCCGGTAATTGCACATCGCCACCTTGTCGGTGATCTCCATGTGGTCGATGCCCTCGTCGAGTTGCCACGCGGTCTTCCAGATCAGCGCCCGCAACATCTCGGCCTCGGTCGCCAGTTCGGCCAGGGGGAACTGGATCGCCTGGTTGGTCGAGAGTCGCTTGCCGAACGTGGTCCGCTGATTGGCCCACTCGACTGCGACGTCGATGCAGTGCATCCCGGCACCGAGTGAGGACGCGGCCTGACGAATCCGGTTCTCGTGCACGAACAGCTGCGCGGTCTGGAGACCACGGCCCTCCTCACCGAGGATGTCGGCGTTGCCGACCCGCACGTCGGTCAGCCGGACGTGCGCGTGGTCGGTCGGCATGTTGAACGTCCACATGAACTCCTCGACCGAAAATCCTGTGGAGTCGGTGGGCACGATGAAACAGGTGATGCCGTTTCCGTCGCCCGGCTCGCCGGAGGTGCGGGCGAACACGTAGTCGTGGCTGGCGTGGTGCAACCCGGTGTTCCAGTACTTCTCGCCGTTGATCACCCACTCGTCGCCATCGCGAACGGCGGTGGTCTCCATCCAGGTCGCGTCCGATCCGTGGAGCGGCTCGGTGAGTCCGAAGCCGATGCGGGCCTCACCGGCGAGCATCTTCGGAATCCACGTCTCCTGCTGCTCGGCGGTCCCGTATCGCTCCATCATCAGCACGGTGACGAGGTTGCCGACGATCGAGCTCTCGTTCTGGAGGTCGTTGTGCAGACCGAGTCCGCGGCGAGCGAGATGCTCGCGAACGATCGCCATGTCGAGGTTCGAGCCGCCCTTGCCACCGAACCGCTCGGGAAGCTGATATCGGTAGAACCCGGCCTCGTCGGCCGCCACGCGCATGCGGCGCAGCAGTGCCTCCCACTCGGCATTGGGGAGGCCGTCCCTGTGCCAGTCGGTGCGGCTGTCCTCGCGGCGATGGTCGAAGTAGCGGACGTTGTCGTCCTCTTGCTCCATCGGCTCGATGACATCGACGATGAACTGGTCGAGGTCGTCCAGCAGCTGCTGTGTCGAATTCGGGATGGAAAAGTCCATGCGCGGGACGGTACCGCTGAGCCACCGCTCGGGATGAGCCGAGCTACCGCAATCCGTCGCCGAGCGATCTCTGGCGGCGGATTCTCAGCGGTCAGCCGTCGGCTGCCTGCGGCACGGCCGCCAGGTGCGGCGGGCGTATGAGGAGCACAGGGCATTGGGCCTGGCGCACGAACCCGGCGGCCGTCGACCCCACGACGAACCGGGCGAGGCCCGTCCTGCCATGAGTGCTGGCGACGATCAACGATGCGTCGATCGATGCCGCAAAGTCGGCGACCGCATCGTCGACGTGCCGGCTGTGCAGCACCTCGTGTTGCACGTCGTGGGCAGACTCCGCGCCCAGTCGCGCCGCCATTCGCGACGGATAGCCGGATTCACCGATGTCGGCCGGAACCCCCGCCCCTGCGTCGACGACCCCGACAACCCACGGCGTCGCACCGAGCTCGATTCCCCAGGCCGCCGCGAGTGGAAGCGCCGCCTCGGAGAGTTCGGAACCATCAACAGTGACCACGAGCGGGCCGTCGAACGCCGAGACGGTCGCCTTCGGGCCGACAACGACGATCGGGCCGAACACGCGGTGCAACAGCTGCTCGGCGATGCTGCCGAGCAAGGCGGCGGATCGGCCGCGGCCGTGCGACGCCATCGTGAGCGTCGCGTCGGGTTGACTCTCGACGAGATCGGCAATCGCCGCGGCGACCCCGTTCGCCGCGAGGGACACGACCGGCTGGATCGCGACGTCGCTCGCGCCGAGCCGCCCGATGCCGCCGTCGAGTCGCAACTTCGCGGCGTCGACCTCTCGGGGCTCGAAGACGACCTCGACGACATCGACGCGACCGTTGCAGCGGCGCGCGAGGGCGACGGCAACCTCGGCCGCCTGCCACGAAATAGCCGATCCGTCGACCGGGACGATCATGTGCTGAACCATCACCACTCCTTCTGGGTCTGTCGGCATCATCATCGTCCGCCCAGGTCATCCGCGACGGAAGGGTCGTTCGTCCCGACGGCACGGCATGACGTTGGACCCCTCCCGGCGAGCCGCGACCGCCGTAGAATCGACACCGTGAGCACACAGTGGATCGTCGGTATCGACGGATCGGACCACGCTCGATCCGCCCTCCGGTGGGCGGCCGCGCACGCCCCCGGCCGCACCGACGAGATTGTCGCGGTCGGCTCGTACCACGTTCCGATGTCGCTCTCGATTCTGATGGCCAAGCGCGCGTTCGATGTCGACCGCCTGGGCATCGAGGCGACGACCGCTCACGACATCGATGTCGCGCTCGCAGAGGAACCCGTCGGCGCCGAGGTGGCTTGCGTCTCCCGCGTCGTCGAGGGCAAGCCTGCTGCGACACTCGTCGAGCAGTGCTCCGACGTCGACCTTCTCGTCGTCGGCCAGCGCGGAGCCGACGCCGGCCGCCACTCCTCACTCGGATCGGTGAGCCGGTACTGCTCGACCCACGCCCCGACACCGGTCGCTGTCGTGCCGCCCGAATGGGCAAACGGCGAATGCCGATCGGTGGCCGTCGGTTTCGATGGCAGCCCGAACGCCGAACGAGCGCTTCGATGGGCGGTCGACTTCGCTCCGGCGGACGCCACCATCCGAGTGATCATCGCGATCGAGGTGACGCCCTGGCTCGTGGACGATCTCGTTCGCGCACGCTTCCCCGACGAGGTCGAGCGCGAGACGACACGCCTGGTCGCCAAACTCGACGGCCTCACCGATGATCCGCGGGTGCAACATTGCGTCGTGCTCCAGGACGCCCGCGAGGCGCTCATCGAGGCGGCCGCCGATTCCGATCTCTTGGTCGTCGGCGCCCGCGGCCGCGGTGCGATCGCCACGATGCTGCTCGGGTCGGTCACGAACTGGCTCCTCCATCACGCGATCTGCCCGACGGTCGTCATCCCCCAACCGCCCGCCGCCTGAGCACCGCGGGTACGGTCCGCGGGTGATCGCGAGCGCCCGCACCAACGACCCCCGGGCCCAAGAGCCATCCAAGATCGGGGCCCCGCGTCGCTCACGGTCTCGAGTCGCGCTGGCGCTCGCGTTCGTAACGGCCTCGCTCATCGCGATCTCGTCGCCGACCGGCCAGGCGTACGCCGGAGACGGTGACGGAGACGGGCAGAGGTCCCCCGAACAGTTGCTCGCCGAGCGCTTCGTCCCGGTCATCATGATCAAGGCGCAGTCAGAGCCGTGCGACAGCGAGGGCGAGGCCTACCGACCGTCATCTGTCGAGATCGTGCTCGACAATCCGGAGATCCTCCTGCGCCAGGTCGGTCGATCCGACCCGGTGATCACCAATGCGCCCTCCGCATCAGACTTGTTCCGACTCGGAGAGGGATTTTATCTCGACTTCCCCGGTCAGGCGCTTTCGCCCGGCTGTATCTACGAACGGGACTCCGACAAGTTCGACGAAGGCCGGCAGCCGACGGTGTACGCGCACATCGCGACACAGGAGGACCGACCCGACCAGCTTGCGCTGCAGTACTGGTTCTATTGGTACTTCAATGACTGGAACAACAAACACGAGAGCGACTGGGAGGGAATCCAGTTGTTGTTCGACGTCGGCACGATCGAGGAGGCACTCGAGACCGAGCCGGTCAGTGTCGGCTACGCACAGCACGAGGGCGGGGAACGGTCCGACTGGGACGCATCGAAGCTCGAACGCGATGGCACGCGTCCGCTCGTCTACTCGTCTGCGGGATCACACGCGAGCTACTACTCCTCTGCGCTCTATCTCGGTCGGAGCGCGAGCGAAGGCTTCGGGTGCGACGAGACCGACGGCCCGTCGGTCCGCCTCGACCCGGAGACCATCGTGTTGCCGGACCGTGTCGACGACGCGGACGACCCGCTCGCCTGGCTGAGCTTCGAGGGACGCTGGGGTGAGCGCCACAGCGGCGCCTTCAGCGGCCCGACCGGGCCCGCCTCGAAGGATCGCTGGACGCAGCCGATCGACTGGCATGACGACCTGCGATCGGACAGTGCGGTCGTGCCGGCGGGCGACTCACAGGCCGATGCTGTCATCTCGGGGTTCTGCGGCGTCGTCGAGTGGGGTTCGACACAGCTGATCAAGCTGACCACGACACCGGCCCGCTTCCTGCTCACGACGGGGCTCATGCTCCTCGCCGTCGTGTGGCTCGTACGGCGCACGGTGTGGACGCTCACGGAGCCCACACCGCTCGTGCGGCGGCGCCGCGCCGGCGAGATCGTGCGCACGGCGGTGAGCATGTACCGACATCGGCCGCTCAGCCTGATCGGCGTCGGGCTCATCTATCTGCCCGTGACCTTGGTCGTCACAGCAGTCGGCGCAGCCGCGACAAGTCCGGCAGGCGCGCGACGCCACTTGGAACTGATCGACGACATCACACAGACACGCGTCGCCGCAACACACCTCGCGGGAGCGCTCGCCGGCGTGGTCGCCTACGTCGCGGTCAACGCCACTGTCGCAGCACTCAACCGACCCTCCGAGGACGACTCGCGTCGAACCGTGGTCGACGGCATTCACGAGGCGTGGGCACATCGTCGAGCGATTGCATCAGGATTCGTCCGCGCGATCGGCATCGTGCTCGGACTGGCGATCACGATCGTCGGTATCCCGTGGGCGATTCGGCAACTCATCCGTTATCAGTTCATGCCGCAGGTAGCCGTCTTGGAAGGTGGCGACGGTCGCTCGGCGCTCGCCCGCAGCAGCGACCTGGTCCGCGGCCGCTGGTGGTACACCGCGTTGATGATCACGCTGTTCAACGTGTTGATCGGCGTAACGGTGTTCACGATCGGGCTCGTCCTGCTCGTGGTGCTGAGCGGTCTTCCGTTCTGGATCTACTCGGCGCTCATCGCGCTCGTCTATGCATTTGCGGTGCCGCTCGCAGCAGTCGCCCAGACCCTGTTGTACGGCGACTCGGTCGCTGCTCGCGGCCCGGGAGCTACCGACGAAGCCAGTCCGCGAGTAGACGCGTCAGACGTGGCATCAGCAGCCAGGTGAGGATCGACACGCTCGCGATGTTGCTGAGCAAGATGTTCACCGGCAACGTGATCTCCGGGACGAAGTGTTCGTTGACGAGGGTGATCAGCATCACCGTCGGGTAGAGCGCGAGGAGGACAACCGTCGCTTGTTTCCAGCGACGCGGTGTCCGATCCGAATCGAGATCGAACCAGCCGCCAAAGCCGTCGACCACGTTGACGGTGCGGGCGCCGACCACGTATGGGCTCATCTGTTCGAGGATCTCGTGGCGCGCCGGGGACTCGAGCCATGCATCGAGATGTGTGTGGCCGTCGAAGGTGAAGACCACCACCG
>JASJHI010000441.1:0-12513 GCA_033791105.1 Acidimicrobiia bacterium
ACAGCGACATCCGCGTCGGCGACATGCACGATCTGCCATGGGACGATGCCGCGTTCGACGTCGTCACCAGCTTCCGCGGTATCTGGGGGACAACACCAGGAGTGATGGAATCGATCCGCCGCGTGCTGCGCCCGGGCGGCCGGGTCGCGATGACCGTGTGGGGTGATGTCGGCAAATCTCCCGGCGGGTGGATGTTCGCGCCCTTCCTGTGGGCGACGGATGACAAGATCGGCAATCAAGCCGACATGGTGTCCCTCGGCCGCCCCGGCGTCGGCGAGTCGTTTCTACGCGACGCTGGCTTCGAGCCCGAGGCGCGAGTCCTGGTCCCATTCTCCCTCGAGTGCCCGGACCCGGAGACGTATGCCCGGACAATGGCGTCGACCGGGCCCGCCTACGAGGCGATCCAGAACATCGGCGAGGACGAGTTCCTCCGCCGCGCCACCGAACTCGCGGCATCACGGATCGAAGAAGGGTTGCCTCTGCGCGGCGACGTCGAACTGTTCGGCTACGTGGGTACGAGGTCGTAGAGGTCGCCATCGTTTCGTAACGCCGCGCGACGGGGTCAGCGCGTTGCCAGATGAGCGGCCAGGTGCGCCGCGAGGTCTTCGGCGTCATCGCCGGCGCCGTGGATGAAGCTCGACTTGCGGCGCCGGAGGAACGTCGCCCCCAACAGGTACATTCCCGGCGCATCGCTGACGATGCCTCCGTCGTGGCGCACTCGTCCCTTGTGGTCGACCACAGGGACGTCGAGCCACGAGTGATCCGCCCGGAACCCTGTCGCCCAGACGATCGTACGGATCTCGCCGCTCGCGAGGTCGAGCGTGAGGGGCGGATCTCCAACGGTTGTCGGTTGGCATCGCTCCGGCCCGTCCGGTTCCCCATACCCCGCTTCGCCCGCCCGCTCGTCGATCGTGTCGAGCAGGCGGTTCAGCTTCAAGTCAGCGAGCGCGCATTGGTTGCGCAGCCCGCCGGAGAACATCGCGACGCCATCGCGAATCGTGCCGAGTCGGCCGCGCAACTGCACACCGATCGAGGTGAGTGCGTCGAGGTCGAGAGACCGTCGCTCAGGAGTGCCGATGAGCTGCGGCGACGGCACGTTGCGGGCCCGGACGACGTCGTCGACCTCGTCCCAGCGTTCATCGAGCAAGCCGACGCGGGCCATCCAAGTGAAGATGTCCTCATCGCGGTACACCCGCGGCATTCGAACGTGTTCGCCGACCGAAACGGTGACCGGTCGACCGGAGCGGTGGATCTCCTCGGCGAGTTGTAGGCCAGTAGCCGATGCGCCGACGACGAGGACACCACCGTCGGCCAGTTGGTCGGGATTCTTGTACCGATCGGGTGTGACCGACTCGATTGTCGACGGCAACGCCGTCGCGTAGTCGGGGACGGTCGGCACGTTGCACGCACCGCCCGCGAGTACGACAGCTCGGGCGTGCCATCGGCCCTGACCGGTCAGGATGTCGTAGCCGTCACCAGCGGCGCGGACCGAGGTGACCGTCGTGTCGCCGAGGACGGGAGCGTCGACGGTCTCGGCGTACCGCTCGACGAATGCGATGACATCGGCGACCGCCATGAAGCCGTCGGGCTCGTCCCCGTCGTAGGTGGCACCCGGAAGGCGTGTCTGCGAGTTGGGAGTGAGCAGCCTCAGCGAATCCCACCGCTCGGTCTTCCACGAGTGCGCGACCGAGCCTCGCTCCAGCACGACATGATCGATCGATCGGCGCGTCAAAGCCCCGCTCATCGCCAGTCCGGCATGGCCCGCGCCGACGATGACGGCGGTGACCGTCCGCGAACTCAGTTGACTTCGACGACGACGTTGGTCGGGTTCGTGATGACGTCGTAGACCGCCGAGCGCTTCTGCGACTGGGCCACCAACGCCTCGAGGTCGGCCGGCGATGCGTCCGCGTCGATGTCGTAGCTGACCTTGATGTCACTGAAGCCGTTGCGCACCTGCGGGTCGATACCGAGGATGCCTTGCACATCCATGCCGCCGGTCAGCGTTGCCTTGACCGAGCGGAGTTGGATCTCGCGATGCTGCGCGACTGAGGCGATACCCGCGGTCAGGCAACTGGCGAGGCCGACGAGCACGTACTCGACCGGCGTTGCACCGTTGTCCTCAGACGCGAATATCTCCGGATGGTCGGCGTCGTACTCGAACTCGGTGCGGTGTCCCTGCTCCTCACCGAGTCCGAAGAAGCTCTCGACGGTCGAATGGCTGTGCGTTCCGTTCACCCATTCGCAGGTCGCTCGCCATTGGAATTGCGCGGCGGCAGGTGCATCGGTCAGCGCGGCGCGTGCGCCGAGTAGTGCTTCGACGTTCACCCCGTTGTCGACGGGTGTATCGGTCGTGGTCATGTTTGTCCCCTCTGGCGGCGCTGTCCCCACACCGCTCGATCGAACGTACACCTCGTCCCGGATCGACGCCAGTGTGGCGTCCGTCACGGAGCCGGACATCGGCGGGAGTCGTCGGCCAGGTGAGGGCTACCAGCTCGGTGCGAGCTTCGACAGCGCGGCGGCGAGAGCGTAGGCACGTTCGGTGCCGCCTGGATCGATCGATCGAAGTTCGTCGCCGGCGATGCGCAACATGCCGCCCATCACCTTGTCGCTGCGGGTGCCGATCCGCAGCAACGGCGCGAGCACGCTCGGCCGCCCGAGGAATCTGGCGGTCAACCTCCCGACCTTGTAGTAACGGCCCACCTCCTGGGTCAGGAGTGTCGGGTAGCGCTGGAGGCTGGCGGCGCTCCCCGTGACCAGTGCGTCGTCGAGCGCGGTCGCGGCGAGTCGTCCCGTCATCAGTGCGGCGCTGATGCCGACTCCGCTGAACGGGTTCGCCGCACCAGCGGCGTCGCCGACGACGAGAAACGTAGGGCCCATCTTCGGATCGACCGACCCACCGAGCGGGAGACGGTGACGTGTCGGAGCGACCAGCTGCGCGTGGACATCGATGCTCCAGCGATCCGCAATGGATGCTGCGAACGAGTCGAGCAGCTTGAGCGCGTTGATCTGCTTGACGTCGCTCGCGGTCGAGAGCAGACCGATGCCGACGTTGACCGTGCCGTCACCGACGGGCACGACCCACCCGTAGCCGGCGACCGGCGCACCGTTGGCTTCGGCGAGACCGATCGTGGCCTCGATCCACGGATGATCGGCACGAGGGCTCTCGAAGTACGTCCGTGTCGCGATGGCATACGGCCAGCGGTGATCACGGCTGGTGCCCAGAACGCGGCCGAAACGGCTGCCGGCCCCATCCGCGACCACGACGAACCTGGCGTGCATCGAACACGTGCCGCCATCGGGAGTGACGAGCTGGGCCCCCCGAACGAACCCGCGGTCGATGATGGGTGTGGTCGCCTCATGTCCGGAGAGGATCTGGGCGCCTGCATCGCTCGCGGCCTGGCGGAGGCGTTCATCGAACATGTCCCGGCGCATGACGAGTCCCTCCGAGGGCAGGTCGCTGTGGTCGGGCCAGGGAATCGGCCGAGCCCGCTCGCCGTGACGCATCTCGACGCCGAGCACGCGGTGGTGAGGGATGTCATCGACCTGGATGCCCAGCGCTGCGAGTTCGGCGATCGCCCGCGGCGTGACGGTGTCACCGCAGGCTTTGGGCGCGGCGGATTCTCGCTTCTCGACGAGGGTGACCGAATGTCCGGCCGCAGCGAGACGCGTTGCAACCGATGAGCCGGCAGGACCGCCGCCCACGACGAGCACATCGGTGGAGTTATCTGGCGGACCGGTCACCACGTGGAATCTCGCGCCGTGCCCGGCGGGTGCCCGGCGTCAGCCGAGGCCGGATTCGCCGGCGGGGAGGTTCGGGGGAAGCCCCTGGGTGGGTGTTGTTCCGATCGGGATGACGGTGATGGAACCGCCTCCGGGCAGCGCGAACGACTCCGCATTGTCGGTCGTGACGTTGTACTCGAGATTCTCGACCGCTTGGTACACCGGCGCCTCGTCGGAACACCACGCCTCGTACTCCTCGGCGTATTCCTCGCTGGTGGGCTCGGCGCCGCCGAGTGTGTATCGCTCGTGGCAGACCACCGCGATGAGGTCGCTCGCTTCGAGTTGGCTCTCGAACGCCGGCATCACACCCTGGCTTCCGGTGGTGTGCACGCCGCCTTCACGGTCGGGGTTGCCGTAGATCTCGATGCCGGCGGCGTTGTAGCCCTCGGTGCCGTAGGTGACGTAGCGGATCTGATCCTCGATCTGCGGGAAGGTGTCGAGTACCTCGCCGTTGGAGAACGCGTAGCCGACGCCGCCGCCACCATCGGAGCCGTGACAGCTCGCGCAGTTGCTGTACACCTCGGCGCCGCGGCCGAGCGGCCCAGTCGACTCCTCGGGACTCTCGGTGAGCGCGCGCACATACATGAAGCCCCACACAGGCAGCAGACCGAGTGCAGCCATCGCCCAGAAAGGTGCCTTGCGCCGCGTCTTCGCAGCGGTGACGTACGGCGGGTCGGGCTCGGGTGGCGGGGACGCCGGCGTCTCGGGGAGTCCGCCGCGGGCAGGTGGCCCACCGGCCGCCGCCGCCGGTACGGGTGCCGAGGCGGCGACAGCAGGTGCCTTGCCGGCTGGAGCGTCGCCGGCTGCCGGCGCGGCATCGCCGCTGTCGTCGCCCTCGCCGATCGCGGCGCGGCGGTCGCGCGATCGCTTCAGCAGGTGTTCGGGGATCTCGGTCACTGGCGAAAGGATAGATGGCCGAGCGCCGAGCGCGGGAATTTCCGTGCCGTCCTGATCCGCCGAGCGGTCTCCGCCGTCGGGAGCAAGGCGTCGGCGGGCCAGATGCGGGGGACGTGCACTATTGCACAACCTCGCGCGGCGGCGACACTTGCGTGCCAGACTTCGTACGGCACCAGCCGACGGCTACAGATCGTGAGCAAATTCACGATGTGCTGCCCCGGCACGCCGACCGACAACCACCGACACAGAATTGCCAGAGGAAGGAACCGCCACCACGATGATCGGAATCGACGTGCTCGAGTGGCCTGGTTTCAATCAGGCGTTCATCGTGTCGTTCATCGCGGCATTCGCGTTGGCTCTCGCCATCATCCCGTACGGAAAGCGCCGTCCTGTCGGCAAGCCGTTCTCGTGGGGTGACGCGATGCTCGGAGCCACCTACTCCTTCGGTGTGCTCTTCCTCGCCTTCGGCATCGTTCCGCACCAGTGGATCGACCACGCGGACAAGAACCTCGGGTGGTCGCGTGACAAGCTCCTGATCGGCTGGGGCGGTTTCCTGAAGCCGCAATCGATGGGCGGATGGAATCCGATCACCCTGCAGTACGAGGCGGTCCGCGACATCGTTGTCGTCATCTTGCACGTCATCTTCTTCGCGCTCTTCGTCTACCTCGCTGTGTGGTGGCAGAAGCGCGGCGATGTCAAGCCGAAGGAGCTGTCCACCTCCACCTCTACCTACGGTCGCCCACTGGTCAGGAAGGCGTGACCGTGTCGATCTGTTCGAGGCTGCGAGTGAGTGCGTGCTGGTCACCCGCGTCGGCACCTTCGAGGCTGCGAGTGAGCGAAGCGCCGGCGAGCGAACGCTCAGACGCGGCCTTCGTGGCCGTGGAACGCTGCGGGACGGAACGCTGAGCAATGGCTGTCACCGACGCCAATCCCCCGATGATGCCGTTCACCGACGATTACACGTTGGTGGAAGTCGACGCGGACTATCTCGGGCGGGCGGTCAAGCCGAAACAGTTCATCCACATCGACCAGAGCGAGTGCATCGCCTGCGAGGGATGTGTCGACATCTGCCCGTGGAAGTGCATCCACATGGTGTCGACCGACGCGGTCGTGGCCGCCGAGGGCACCGAGCGTCCGGGTGTCGATCCGTCCGATGCCTTCATGTTCACCATCGATGACGACATCTGCACGCGCTGCGCGATGTGCGTCGATCGATGCCCGACCGGCGTGATCATCCTCGGCAAGGTGGGCGCCGCCACCGCCGCGGGCGATCATCACATCCGTACGAACAACCATGGCTACGGCTATGGCATGAGGCTCTGATCATGACATCGACAACGACGCATTCCGCGCAGCCCGCGAGCGAGTGCCCAGACGCTGCGCGGGTAGTTCACGACGTGGCCGGGGAACGCTGACATGGCAAAGACGATCGACGACAAACCGCGGCCCACGATGAAGGACCGCATGGATTCCACGGTCGACTCGGTGCAGGGCAGCCAGGCCTGGAGTTCGATCTTCCGGCCGGGTTCGATCTTTCGCAAGGGCTACACCGACAGCCCCCGGAACCGCAGCTACGTCATCATGAACTCGGTGCTGTACCACCTGCACCCGGTCAAGGTGAAGCGGCACGCAGTCAAGGTCAGCTACACGTTGTGTCTCGGCGGTCTCAGCTTCTTCCTCTTCATCCTGCTGACCGTCACCGGCATCTTCCTGATGTTCTTCTATCGGCCCGAGGCCACCGCGGCGTGGGACGACATCCAGAATCTGCAGACGTCGGTGACCTTCGGTCTGCTGGTCCGGAACATGCACAGATGGGGCGCGCACTTGATGGTGCTCGCCGTGTTCCTGCACATGGCGCGCGTCTTCTATCACGGCGCCTACAAGCCGCCGCGCGAGTTCAACTGGGTGATCGGAGTCATCTTGCTGACGCTCACGTTGCTGCTGTCGTTCACCGGCTACCTCCTGCCGTGGGACCAGTTGGCGCTGTGGGCCGTCACCGTCGGTACCAACATGATGGGCTACACACCCGTCTTCGGACAGGAGGTCCGGTTCGTCTTGTTGGGCGGTGCCGAGATCGGCTCCGAGACGCTGTTGCGATGGTATGTGTTGCACGTGTTGTTCTTCCCGTTCATCATCGTCATCTTCATGGCGATCCACTTCTGGCGGGTCCGCAAGGACGGCGGCATTTCGGGCCCGTTGTGATTTGTCCTGTTCGATGTGTCGAGAGTGAGGTGAGCCAGTGACGGAGATCCCCGAGCACCTGCTGAAGCGTGCGCAAGCCGCGCGCGACAAGGCCGCCCCCGAGCCGGCCGCTGAGGCGGCCCCCGCCGACTCCGGTGACGCGTCCACGACATCCGATTCGCGGATTCCCGAACATCTCCTGCAGCGAAGCAAGGCCGCCAAGGCCTCCAAGTCAGGTGACAGCGCCGATGACTCGGCGGCCGCGGGTGGGTCGGTGGCGGTTGCCGACAAGGTCGGTGCAGTCGTTGCCGCGCCCGTCGACGGCGGCGCGGTGCCGGTCGGAGCCGGTCCCGGTGGACACACTCAACGGCTCCTCACCGTCGTCAAATCCGGGTCGATCCAGGATGTCAAGGCGACACCGGTCGACAAGGTGCACACGTGGCCCCACCTGCTCGCCGCCGAGTTCGTGGCGGCGCTTGCCTGCACCGCGTTCACGTTCATCTTCTCGGTGTTCGTCAATGCGCCGCTGCTGCAACTGGCCAACACCAATCAGACCCCCAACCCGTCGAAGGCACCGTGGTACTTTCTCGGGCTCCAGGAACTCCTCACGATGTTCCACCCCATGGTTGCCGGCGTGACCATCCCCGGAGTGGGTCTGATCTTCCTCATCCTCACGCCCTTCGTCGACCGCAACCCCTCGATCAAGCCGGAAGACCGCAAGTTCGCGACCTCACTCATGACGATCCACATGATGTTCTGGGCGGTCCTCGTGCTGATCGGGTCGTTCTTCCGGGGACCCGGCTTCAACTTCGTCCTGCCGTGGGTCGACGGCCTGTTCTTCGAACTGTGATCTGTTGGAAGGAGATGTCTCGATGAGCACCGCAGCAGTCATCGCCCTCGCCGTCGGCGTGGTCGTCGTACTCGCCGCCATCGCGTTCTTCACGCTCTCCCGTCGCACCGACGTGCGGGGCGCGGGAGCGCTGTCGGGCGAGACGATGCAGCGCGACCGCAGCGCGCGCGGCGAGCGGGCCGCAACCGAGCCCACGCGCGCTGTCCGCTCCGCCTCGGACGCCGAGGCGGAGGGCACCGGAGCGCGCACCACGGCGGTCGCCGTGGTCGACGAGCCGATCCAGGAGATCGAGCCGTGGGAGCCACCAGACCCGTAGTTGGTCGGCGTCTCGCGTAGCCAGTTCTTCAACCGCGCAACTGTCAGTCTGATGAGCGTGGGCCTCGGTGCCTTCGCGGCCGCGGCGTTCGTCGCCTTCCTGTGGCCGAGTGGCACGGGTGGCTTCGGCGGGACCGTCGCGGTGGGCAAGCTCGGCAACATCAAGGACGGAATCAAGCAGGGTGGTGGGTTCTTCTACGTGCCGGAGGCCCGCTCGTGGATCACCGACTACCCGGCCGAGTCGCTCCCTGCGGCCGAGACCGTCTACGACGACGTCCTGCTCGTTGCGATGCGCGAAGGCCTGACGATCATCAGCCAGAAGTGCCCGCATCTCGGCTGTCGCGTGCCGGACTGCCAGACGAGTCAGTGGTTCGAATGCCAGTGCCACGGCTCGCAGTACAACCGCGTCGGTGAGAAGAAGGCCGGCCCGGCCCCGCGAGGAATGGATCGCCATCCCGCCACGGTCAGCTCGACGGGCGATGTCGTGATCGACACCGGCACCGTCGTGCCGGGACCCGCCATCGGCACCAACACCACCGGTCAGGAAGCAGAAGGTCCGCACTGCACCGGCGGTGGCGAACACTGATGGTCGCGCTCACCACCACAACCCTCGCCGTGCTCGCGTTCGCGATCATTCTCGTCGGATGGATCGTCTACGGCATCTTCAACGTCGTGAGTGGCCGCGCCGAGGTCGGTTCCGAGGTCGAACTCGCCGCGAACCGCAAGCCATATCTCGATGACGAACAACTCGAGGGCCCGCGCCTCGAGCGCGTGCAGTTGTACGGCGTGCTGCTGCTCTTCGTCACCGTCGTTGCGCTCCCGCTCTACTGGGTGCTCGAGCCCAGCCGCCAGGCGGGTGCGCAGGAGGGCTGGGACAAACGCTTCGCGAGTTGGGGTGGGCAACTGTTCGAGCCGACCGCCGAGGGCGGATTCAACTGCGCCGGCTGTCACGGCGGTATGGCGGCCGTCGGCGGAGAAGCGCCGTTCACGGTCACCGATCCCGTCACCGGTCAGGTCAACCAGGTCAATTGGAAGGCGCCGGCGCTGAACACGGTCATGTACCGGTTCGACGAGGACGAGGTGCGTTTCATCCTCAACTACGGCAGACCATTCTCACCGATGTCTCCGTGGGGCCTGGTCGGGGGCGGGCCGATGAACGACCAACAGATCAGCAACCTCATCGAATACATGAAGAGCATCCAGATTCCACGCGAGGGTTGTCTGGACGAAGAACTCGAGAGTGACGAGTACTACGCGGCAGGCCTCTGTGCATCGGGGACATTGCCGTCGTCCATCCAGGACGAGATCGAAGCGGCCGCACAGAAGGCCGTCGACGACGGCACCGCTGCAAGCTACGGCGAGGCGCTGTTCAACCTCGACCTCGCGAGTGGTGCGTACAGCTGCGCCCGCTGCCACACGCTCGGGTGGAGTTACGACCGACCCGGGGTGAGCGGCCTCGGTGCCTATGGCTGGAACCTCACCGGCGGCTCCACGGTCAGCCACTTCGGCAGCGAAGGGGAAATGGTCGACTTCATCAAGAAGGGTTCGGAGAACGGCAAGCTCTAGGGCCTCAACGGCCAGGGAAGCGGCCGGATGCCCGGCTTCGGTGCGTTGCTCACCGACGCTCAGATCACCGCAGTCGTCGAGTACGTACGGAGCTTGTGACAGATGGCCTTGTTCGCAATCGGTTGGGAGCCCGAGCTCCGCGGCCTGCTCACCGTCATCATCGGTGTCGTCGTGCTCTGCGGCAGCATCTACCTGGTCCTGGCCACCAACATCGGCGCCAGGCTCGGGTTCCTGGTCACCCTCACGAGTCTCGCCGGTTGGATGATGCTGATGGGAATGGTGTGGTGGATCTACGGGATCGGCCTTCGTGGGCCCGATCCCGCGTGGGTCGAGGTTCCCGGCGCGACGGTGCTCCAGGACCCTGCCGCATTGCGTGACAGCGGCGCCATCGAGACACTTCCGCCCGTCGATGAGGGTGCGCTCCCAGACGAATCGGCGGCCGTCGTGGGCGGCACTCTCACCGACGAGGGCTACGTCAAGCTCCCCACCGGCGACCCCGCATTCGGCCAGGCGCAGGCAGCGGCCGCCGGGTTCCTCGAGGAGGAAGAGGCGTTCGGTCCCGGCGGTTATGTCATCACCGATGTCTACGACATCGGTGGTGAGCGATACCCGAAGATCAACGACTCCCTTGACTTCGTTGCCTTCATCCATACACCGCACTACGTGGTGGTCGAGGCACGTCCGCTCATCGAGGTCCGCAACGAACCCGGACGAGCACCGGCGCAGCCGGAGATCGATGAGGCCGAGCAGGTGCAGTACGTCTACATGGTCCGAGACCTCGGAGCCCGCCGCCAGCCGGCGACCGTCCTCGCGATCGGCGGCGGCGCGATCTTCCTCGCGCTCTGCTATCTCCTCAACCGCCGAGATCACTTCCGTCGTGAGAATCTCGAAGCGGCGGCGGCTGTCGCCAGAGCGGGCTGACCGTGAGCCAGTACTTGCCCGTCGTGGTGCTGGGCTTTCTCGCCATTGCGTTCGGCGGGTTGAGCTTTGTCGCTTCGCGACTTCTCGCTCCGAACCGCCCCTCGGTTGCCAAGGAGGCACCCTATGAGTGCGGCATCGTGCCGAGCCGTGAGCCGCCGCAGCGCTTCCCTGTGAGCTTCTACGTCGTCGCGATGCTCTTCGTGATGTTCGACATCGAGATCTTGTTCCTGCTGCCGTACGCAATCGACTCCGATGTGCTCGGCTTCTACGGATTCTGGGCAGAGCTGCTTTTCTCCGCTGTCTTCTTCCTCACGTTCGTGTACGAGGTCGCCCGCGGAGGTCTCGACTGGGGCCCGCTCCAGCGTTATCGCAACCTCTCGGCGGAGGCGGCGATGGTGTCGCCCGAGCGCACGGCGGACTCGACGATCAGGCGGGTGGGCACCGAAGGGCGCCTCCTCGAGACGCTGCCCGACGATCCCTCCGACGGCCGAGCCGCCTAGGACACCAGAGATGGGAATTGTCGAAAACGTCCGCGACGACGGCCTCGGTGGTCTTGCGCACAACGTGATCACCGCGCGTCTCGAGGACCTGGTCAACTGGTCGCGATCGCGGTCGTCGTGGCCCGCCTCGTTCGGGCTGGCGTGCTGCGCGATCGAGATGATGGGCGTCGGCGGCGCCCACTACGACGTGTCCCGGTTCGGGATGGAGGTGTTCCGCGCGTCGCCACGGCAGGCAGACATCATGATCGTCGCTGGGCGGGTCAGTCAGAAGATGGCACCCGTACTGCGCCAGGTCTATGACCAGATGATGGAGCCCAAGTGGGTGATCTCGATGGGCGTCTGCGCCTCCTCGGGCGGGATGTTCAACAACTACGCAATCGTTCAGGGCGTTGATCAGGTCGTGCCGGTCGACGTGTATGCGCCCGGATGCCCGCCGACACCCGAGACGCTCATCCACGCGATCGAGACCCTGCACGGCCTCATCGAGAACGATGAGTTGCTGAGCCGGAGGGACCAGCACAGCGGCGCGAACGTGCACGTCGAACTGATCGAGTCGACCGGTACGCCGGTGCTGCTCGGGGCCAAGCCGGCATGACCGACGAGGCTGTCGAGGAGGTGGCGGACCAGACGACCACCGGAGCCGAACTGCACGGCCAACCGCTCACCGAGCCCCTCGGTCAACAGGTGCTCCACCCGAGCCGTGATGCGTACCTCGACGTCGTGCGTGCGCTGGACTCCGACGGCTACACGATGTGCCTCGATGTCACTGCGGTCGACTACTCCGAGCACCACGCCCGTTCGTTGCCCGACGGGGTCGTCGCGGAGCGGTTCGAAGTCGTTGTCAACCTGCTCGACATGCGGGGTCGGCGACGACTGCGGCTGCGGGTCCAGATCCCGGAGTCGGACGCCACGCTGCCGACGCTGTTCGACGTGCATCCAGGCACGGAGGCGATGGAGCGTGAGGTGTTCGACATGTTCGGCATCCGGTTCGATGATCACCCCGACCTCACGCGCATCCTGATGCCAGAGGACTGGGTGGGTCACCCGCTCCGCAAGGACTACGACGTCGGGCGCATCCCGGTGCAGTTCAAGGAGGCGGGAGGCTGATGTCCGACCGCACGAGCTGGGACGACCTCGGAGGCGACGACGGAGTGCCGCAACGGCCGAAGCGTCGGCCGCCCGCGCCGACGACGTCCGACGACATCTGGGGCGGCGATGAGACGCCGAAGGCGAGCAAACCGACTCGAGGCCGAGATGTCGAGGTCGATGCGGACGCGCCGGGTGGCGGTGAGGCCGGTTCTGGCAAGTCGGCGAAGCAGAGGAAGCCGGCCAGAGCGGCAAAGACCGTGAAGCCGGTGAAGTCGTCGGGAGCAGCGAAGTCGGCCAAAGGGACGAAGACCGTGAAGTCGTCGGGAGCGGCGAAGTCCACGACACCGTCGAAGACTGTGAAGACGGTGAAGTCGTCGGGAGCGGCGAAGTCCACGACACCGTCGAAGACTGTGA
>JASJHI010000442.1:0-19045 GCA_033791105.1 Acidimicrobiia bacterium
GGCTGAGCTCAGAGTCGGCGGAGCCGGACCTCGTCGACGTGGTGGTCGGCGGTCTTGTGGACGATCAGTGAGGCCCGGTCGCGGGTCGGGGCGATGTTGTCACGCAGGTTGCGACCGTTGATCTCGCGCCAGATCCCGTGAGCGATCTGGACCGCCTCGTCGTCGGAGAGTTCGGCGTAGAACTGGAAGAAGGAGTCCGGATTCTTGAACACCGACTCGCGCAACTTCAGGAATCGCTCGACGTACCACTGCTCGACGTCGGTCTCTGCAGCATCGAGATAGATCGAGAAGTCGAAGTAGTCGCTCACGAACTCGGTCGAGGCGTCGCCGGTCTGGAGCACGTTGAGCCCCTCGAGGATCACGATGTCGGGCTGGTTCACCACCAACTTGTCGTCGTCGATGATGTCGTAGACGACATGGCTGTACACCGGAGCGTGCACCTCGTCGCGGCCGCTCTTGATCTCGCGGAGCACGCGCAGCAGGTTGCGTGTGTCGTAGGACTCGGGGAATCCCTTGCGGTTCATGAGGTTCCGGTCGTCGAGCACCTTGTTGGGGTGGAGGAACCCGTCGGTCGTGATCAGGTCGACCTTCGGATGATCCGGCCACCGTGCGAGCAGGGCTTGGAGGATGCGGGCGAACGTGCTCTTGCCGACGGCGACACTTCCCGCCACACCGATGATGTAGGGGACCTTCGGCGCCATCGCCCCCAGGAAGGTCGCGGAGACGTGGTGGAGGTCCTGCGTCGCGCTGACGTAGAGATTGAGGAGTCGGCTCAGCGGAAGGTAGATCGCGGCCACCTCGCCGAGGTCGATCTCATCGTTGATGCCGCGCAGCTCTGCCAACTCGCGCTCGCCGAGCGTCATCGGTGTCGACGCGCGGAGGTCTGCCCAGGCGTCGCGGTCGAACGTGAGATAGCGGGTGGGCTCGCTGGGCACGAACGGGGAGGCTAATCGTCGCGATCCGCGCGGAGACCGGTCCGAGCCGGCCGGCCCGTACGATCCGGCGCCGCCGGCGAACCGACGGGTAGCGTCGATGCGGTGAGTACATCAGACGGGTCGCCGCTTCCGAAGATCGACGCGGCCGCCGTCGAGGCGTTCTGGGAACGCTTTCTCGCTTCGCTCGGCGCCGAACCAACGTTGATCCCGCGTTTTACGTATGTCGGGCCGTTCGGTGACACGGCCGAACTCGCCGACGAGCTGATCGACCTCGTTCTGCACGGCCCGAAGCGCGCGACCGCGGGATCGGTGCTCGAGTACGAGGCCGGAGGTGATGCCATGCCCGTCGTGGACGATCGCTGGATCGCGTGCGACGGAGCGGGTCGACCGCGAGCGGTGCTCCGCACGACCGAGGTGCGGCTCGGTCCCCTGTCGTCGGTCGACGATGCATTCGCGTGGGACGAGGGCGAAGGCGATCGCACTCGCGCTGACTGGCTGCGCGGCCATACCGCCTACTTCGCTCGGGCGCTGCCGAGGATCGGCGAGGTGTTCCACGACGAGATCGAGGTCGCGTTCGAGCGCTTCGACGTCGAGTACCTGGAGTGATGACGTCGAGCGACGATCTCGCGGGGACCGTCGCGACGCATCGCTCGCGCAAGCAGCTCGGCGCTTGGTACACGCCGCCGGATCTCGTCGACCTCGTCGTCGAACACGTGGTGACCCGCGAACGCTTCGGTTCGCACACGGCCCGACCGGTGCGCGTTCTCGACCCGGCGTGCGGTGACGCCCGCTTCCTCGAGGCGACTGCGGCCCGGCTGGAACTGCTCGGAGTGGCGTGCCGGCTGGTCGGCGTCGACATCGATGCTGCCGCGGGCGCGGCCGCCCGCCGCCGTTGTCCCGAGGCGACGATCATCGTTGCGGACGCTCTGGACCGCGACTGGCGTGAGGGCCCCTTCGACCTGGTGATCGGCAATCCGCCCTTCCTTTCACAGCTCGCCGCAGCGACTGCGCGCGGCGGGGCGAGTGCACGCGGCGGCGGCCCCTATGCCGATGTGGCGGTCGAGTTCCTCGCGCTCGCCGCCGAACTGGTCGCCCCGGACGGGCGCGTGAGTCTCGTACTTCCACGCTCCGTCTTGTCCGCACGCGACGCCGGCCCGGTGCGCCGATCGATCGACCGGCGAGCGTCCATGCACTGGTCGTGGTCGAGCGACGACAAACTGTTCGAGGCCGAGGTGCTCATCTGCGTTGTTTCCCATGACTTCGGTGGCCGGCGCGCCGTCGGCACGGGTGCGGGCGACTCGTGGGGATCGGTGATCACCGCCGCGCGCGGGATACCGGAGGTGCCCGTCGAGATCGACGTCGCGGGGACGTTCACCGACCGAGCTCGGTTGAACGCCAACTTCCGCGACGAGTACTACGGGATGATCCCGGGCGTCGGTGACCATGACGTCGGTCCGCCCCTCATCACGAGCGGCCTCATCGACCCCGGCGTCTCGACGTGGGAAGCGCGTCCCGTGACGTTTGCCAAGCGACGTTTCCGGGCGCCGCGCATCGACGTTGATGCGCTCGACGATCAGATGCAGCGCTGGGCGGTGCAGCGCCTCGTGCCGAAGGTCTTGATCGCCAACCAGACCGCGATCGTCGAGGCCGTCTGCGATCCGCTCGGCGAGTGGCTGCCGGGCGTGCCGGTCGTGGCGGCCTATCCGTGCGACGGGTCGGCGGAGACGGCGTGGGAGATCGCGGCCGTGCTCACGTCGCCCGTCCCATCGGCCTGGGCGTGGCACCGATCAGCGGGCACCGGTCTCTCCGCGGGCACGATCCGCCTCGGCCCGGCGCTGCTCGCCGATCTGCCGTGGCCGCGCGGCGATCTGTCGCACGCAGTGCGCTCTCTCCGAGCAGGCGACGTGCGTACCTGTGCGCGGCGAGTCGACGCCGCGTACGGCATCACCGACGACAGCGAATTGCTCACGTGGTGGAGCGCATCACTCGACCGAATCGAGCGGCGCCGTCACCGGATGACGACCTGAGAGAAGGTCGCGGTCAGAGCGCCGACGGACTCGGTGCGTTCCGCCGTTTCGCGCGGCGCCGATCCGGTAATCCCGGCGACCCGGCGAGCATCCACAACAGCGTGAGGCCGATCAGTTCGGCGACATGAGTCGACTCGGCGAGTGCACTGCGCCCACCGTCGAGCAGGTCGAACATCGCGCTTGTCGCCATCGTGACCACCAATGCGGCGGTGAACGGGAGGAGGCCGAACGAGCGGTGCGGCTTCCAGGCCGCATAGAGGAATCCGATCGCCAGCGCGACCCCGAACGCGCCGAGATGCCGTGACAGGTGTGCCTCGGCGCCGTCGGTGTTGCCGAAGATCAGTGCCGGAATGCCCTGCACGAGTAGGACGATCGAGATCCAGACGAGTGACGGACGGATCCACGCGCCGCGTCCGGGCCGCACGGGGCGCGCCCGCGACGTGACCGCGGCGACGAGATTCGGCACCGGCTCCGCAGGCCGGATCCGCACGGTCCGATCGAGAAGCACGATCCGCTCCGCGTAGGTACGACAGGCGGGACACGTGTCGAGATGGTGATCGACCGCTGCCCGCTCGTTGGCTCCGGCCTCGTTGTCGGCGATCGCCGATAGGGCCGTTCGGACCTCTTCACACCTCATATCCGTCACGGTCGCCGCGCGGTCCGCTTTCGTTCCCGCGCTGCGAGAATGTGACCGAGATGGATCATTTGACCGGCCTCCTGATCGCCGCCCGCGACGGTGACCGGGCCGCGCTCGAGCGGTTTGTCGCCGAAACGCAGGCGGACGTGTGGACGATGTGCCGGTACCTGGGCGACGCTGCCGACGCCGACGATCTCGCCCAGCAGACCTACGAGCGAGCGATCGGCTCACTGCACCGCTACCGCGGGGAGGGATCCGCCCGCGGCTGGCTGCTCACGATCGCGCGGCGGGTATGTGTCGATCACACTCGGCGAGCCATTCGTCGTCGACGACTCGGCCGAACGGTCGTGCACGAGACCACGGCGGGTTGGCACGGTGGGGAGCCAACGGCCCCGGACGCGTCCGGCCGGATCGAGCTCGACCACCTACTCGCGGACCTCGACGACGATCGCAAGGCCGCGTTCGTGCTCACCCAGGTGCTCGGGCAGCACTATGACGAGGCGGCCGAGGTGCTCGGATGCCCCGTCGGCACGGTGCGGTCGCGTGTGTCGCGCGCCCGCCGCGATCTCGTCTCGATGATGAGCGAACCCGAGATGGACGACGGCTCGGAAGCCGACGTCGCCGCCGCGCCGCGCCGACGTGCGGGTGGCCGGTGAGCCGGCCCGGGAACCGGAACGAGCCGCCGAGCGACCGATCCGGTATGGCAGGTGAACCGCGACGCGCGGGCACACATCGACTCTTGGTCGGCGCGCTCGCCGCGGCGACCCTGCTCGCACTCTCCGCGTGTGGCTCCGGTTCGGGATCCGATCTGTCCGAGGCCGGTGCGCGCGGTCGGAAGGTTTCGAACTCCAACGGCTGTGCGTCGTGTCACGGCACCGAAGGCCAGGGGGGCGCCGGTCCTCCGTGGGTCGATCTCGCAGGTTCGGATGTGGTGCTCTCCGACGGCCTGGTCGTCGTCGCCGACGATGACTATCTACGTCGGGCGATCGTGGATCCGGCCGCCGAGATCGTCGCGGGGTACAGCCTCGAGATGCCGACCAACAGCCTGAGCGCCGATGAGGTCACCGACGTCATCGCCTATATCCACGAGCTCAGCCCCACCGACCCCGCCACCGACCCCGCGACCGACGCTGCGACCGATGGTGATGAGTAGATCGCGCCGTGGTCCGCGGCTCGGGCGATCCAGACTGCTCGTCGGAGTCGCCGCGGCGCTCGTCCGCGTCGCGTGCGGGCCCGACGACGGCGGCGACTCGACCTTGACCGGGATCGTGCGCGACCCCGCCCCGGTGGTCGACGGCACTGTGCTCCCGTCGGTGGCGGACGAGGGTGAGATCGTCGAGTTCCGCGCCCGGCAGGGTGGACTTCAAGCGGTCTACTTCGGATACACGAGCTGTCCCGACGTCTGCCCGACGACACTGGCCGATCTCACGGTCGCGTTGCGCAAGCTGCCCGACGACCAGTCGGCGATGGTCGACACGGTGATGGTCACCGTCGACCCCGATCGCGACCTCGACATCCTCGCCGACTATGTCCGCAGCTTCATCCCAGACGCCGATGCCGCAGGTACGGACGACGATGATCTGCTCGCCGAGGCGGCCGAGCCGTTCGGTGTCGTCTACTCGGTCACCGCGCTCGACGATGGTTCGATCGGGGTCGAGCACAGCCCGTTCCTGTATGTCGTGAACGACCGGGGTGAACTGGTCGTGACGTGGCAGTTCGGAGAGACCTCCGACAACATGGCCGCCGACATGGCGACCCTGCTCGAACGCGGAGGTGCGTCCGCATGAGCGGCGGCACCCTGAGACGCGACATCGTGCGCCGCCGGGTCGTCGCCGTGCTGTTCGTCGCGGCGCTCGGTCCGTTCGTAGCCGCCTGTGGGGGAGACGACGGGTCGTCCAGTCCGGGCATCGCACCGGTCGCAGCCGACGAGCCCGCCACCTACGAGTACGTGATCCCACCCGGAGCCGGTGAGGCACTCGACGCAGGAGAACCACTCGAGATTCTGCCCGGCGAACTCGTCGTGACCGTCGGTGAAACCATCCGGGTCGTCAACGAAGACGATCGCGGCCACAATGTCGGCCCCTTCTTCGTCGGCGCCGGTGAGACGCTGTCGCAGCGCTTCTCGTCGGCCGGAGAATTCGTCGGGGTGTGCACCGTTCATCCGAGCGGTCAACTCGTGCTCGTGGTGAACGAGGCGTGAGCCGGCTGCTGCGCGCAGCACTGCTCGGCGTTCTTCTCGCACTCGCCCTCGGTAGTCCCGCCTTCGCCGATCCGGCCGGACCCACCGACTATCGCAGCGAGATCATCGCGGTCGAACCGCCGACGCCGGCGATCGTGGTCGAGATCATCGGCGGTGACTCGTTTCTGCAACTCGAGGCGGAACCGGGTACGGAGGTGCTCGTGGTCGGGTACCAGGGAGAGCCGTATCTGCGCTTCCTGCCCGAAGGAGGCGTGCTCGAGAATCGCAACGCTCCCACGACCTATACCAACGAGTCGCGCTACGGCGGCGACGAGATTCCGCCGAATGCGTCGGCGAGCGCCGAGCCCGACTGGCAGCTGCTGAGCGACGGCCATCGTTGGGCGTGGCACGACCACCGAATCCACTGGATGCAACGCGATCGCCCGCTGGGTGCGTCGTCCGGCGACCAGATCCTCGAGGCGGTCGTACCGCTCGTCGTCGACGGTACCGAGGTGAAGGTCACCGTGATCAGCACATGGCAGCCGCCGCCCTCACCCGTGCCGATGTGGCTCGGCGGCCTCGCCGGCATCGCCCTCACCGCGGGACTGTGGCTGTTGCGCGATCGCGCCGGGCGGCTGGGGTTGCTGATCGTTCCGGCCGCGCTGGCCCTGGTCGTCGGTGCCTGGCAGTTCCTCTCCCTGCCGAGCGAGACGGCGCCCCGCGTCGTCTGGTGGCTACTTCCCGCGATCGCCGCGGTCTGTGCCGTCGTCGCGTTGGTTGCCGAGTTGCGACGGCGCACGTTCGTGGCGCGTGCGGCCGGCCTACTCGTCGGTGTGGAACTCGCACTCTGGGGATGGATGCGCCGTGACGGGCTGTCGGCGGCGATCATCCCGAGTGATGCGCCGGGCTGGCTCGATCGCTTCACCGTCGCACTCGCGATCGTCGGTGGGGTCGGTGTCGCGGCGACGATGTTGTGGGAAATCTTCGCGCCCGGCTTCCCTAGATCGGAGGCCGAAGCTGCGGTGGACGCGTCAGCGGTTCCAGGGGGCTGACGGGCTGGCGGCACCGTCGCCGCCGGTGAGCACGTCGGCGCCCTCGTCGGTGACGAGGATCGTGTGCTCGAACTGGGCGGTGCGTTTGCCGTCGGAGGTGACCGCGGTCCAGTCGTCGTCCCACACTCGGTAGTTGATCGTGCCGATGGTGATCATCGGCTCGATCGTGAATGTCATGCCAGGGCGCATGATCGTGGTCGCCCGGCTGTCGTAGTAATGCAGAACCTGGATGTCGTTGTGGAACTGTTCACCGATGCCGTGACCGACGAACGCCCGGACGACACCGAGCCGGTCGCGTTTGGCGCGATCCTCGATCGCCCTGCCGATGTCGCTCAGCGGCCGGCCCGGCTTGACCGCCTCGATGCCGTGCCAGGTCGCCTCCTCGGTGACGGCGACGAGGTGGCGGCTCTCGTCATCGACATCGCCGACGAAGAACGTGGCGTTCGTGTCGCCGTGGACTCCGCCGATGTAGCCGGTGACGTCGATGTTGCAGATGTCGCCGTCGACCAGCGCCCGCGAGTCGGGGATGCCGTGACAGATCACCTCGTTGACCGAAGTGCAGCACGCCTTTGGGTAATGGTGATAGTTGATCGTGGAGGGGTAGGCACCGCGTTCGACGAACAGGTCGTGGACGTAGATGTCGATCTCTTCGGTGGTGACGCCGGGGGCGACCATCTCGCCCGACAGTGCCAGCACCTCTGCGGCGACGGCGCCGGCGTGACGCATCCGCTCGATCAGTTCAGGTGACTTGATGCGATCCTCGCTCCGTGTCGGCGGCCGGCCGGTTTCGGCGTACGGCGGACGTGGAATGTGCGCTGGGACGTCGCGCATCGGGCTCACCATTCCGGGGAGAACGCGACCCTCGCTCTTCTTGTGACAGCGCTTGTACTTGCGGCCGCTGCCGCACCAGCACACGTCGTTCGCGCGCGGAAGCGTCGCCGGGGCGCTGACGAGCAGATCACCGGGGACGTCAGCAGGCATGCGTCAAGGCTACGGGATTCTCCCAACCCTCGCGGTCCGCGTCAGTCGCCCCAGACCTCGCGGGCCTTCTCGTAGACGCCCTGATCGAACGAGAACTCGATCAGGTTGCCGTCGGGGTCGGTGAGCATGCAGATGTAGCCGATCGGCTGTGGCATCTCGGTGGCCGGCATCGCCAGGCATCCGGCTGCTTCGCCCTGCGCGGCGATGGCATCGACGTCGGCGTGGTTGGGCATTTCGATGCCGATGTGGTTGAACGGGGCCAGTTTGGCGAGCGGCGTGGGCGCGAACGGGTCGTGTCCGGGCAGGAACTGGGCCATCACGAGGATGAACGGGCGGTCGGCGCTGTCGGGATGCCCGAGCCATGCGCCGAAACCATCGTCGTCCTCGCGCTTGTCGAGTAGCTCGAGCGGTGTGAACTCGGTGTACCACGCGATCGACGCGTCGATGTCGGCCACGCGTAAGGCGAGGTGTGTCCAGCGCGGTGACGTCGGCCGCAGTTCGTGGATTGTGTCAGCCATCGGTCATTCCCTCCGCTGTCCGGCCGGGCACCACACGGTGGAAGGCGTTCTGCTGCATCATGATCACCACCGTAGCAAGGGTCCGATGGTCAGACCGTCGGACCTTCGAGGCGGTTGGCGACGACGCACCCGACAGCGGACCGAGTTCCTCGCCCGCAAGGGCAATACCCTCGTGAAAATGCGGATCGTCCGGGGAACCGTCGTCACCGTGAGCCCCGGTCGCGAGATCATTGTCGACGGGGCGGTTGTCGTGGACGGGTCGACCATCACGGGCGTCGGCACGTTCGACGAGGTCCGCTCGACGTTTCCCGATGCGACCGTGAACGGGTCCGCAGCCGATCTCGTGCTGCCCGGATACATCAATGGTCACCAGCACCTCACCGGTGATCGGCTGATCCAGTCGTCGATTCCCGACGATCTCCCGCCAGGTGAAGCGATCTTCACGTGGGTGGTGCCGGTCCACGCGGAACACTCGGGCGACGACGACGAGTTGTCGGCGACGCTCACACTCGCGGAGTCGTTGACGAATGGCATCACGACCACATTCGAAGCCGGGACCGTCGCACACCCGGACCGGATTGCCCGGGCGGCCGAGCGGATCGGCGCGCGCCTGACGATCGGCACGTGGGGTTGGGACATCGATCAGGGGCCCTTCACGGGCTCGGTGGACGAGGTGCTCGACCGCCAGGCGGGCGCCCTCGACCTCGAGACAGGTCCCTTGGTGTCGTGCTGGGTCAGCCTGGTCGGCCACGACCTGATGTCCGACGAACTGGTCGTCGCCGCGACCTCCTTGGCACGCGAGCGCGGTGCGGGCATGACGTTCCACCTCTCGCCGAGCACCAGCGACGCTGAGAGCTACCTCGCCCGAACCGGTCGCCGCCCGGTCGCGCACCTCGACTCGCTCGGGGTGCTGGGCCCGCACCTCGCGATCGCGCACGCCGTCCACATCGACGACATCGAAGTCGATCTTCTGCTCGCGTCGCACACAGCTGTGGTCTCGTGTCCCTGGGCGTATCTCAGACTGGGTCAGGGGGTGTCGCACGAATTTCGGCACCTCGACCTGTGGCGACGACATGGCCGGCTCGCCCTCGGTTGCGACTCCGAGAACGCGGGCGACATGGTCGATGGCATTCGCTCGGCCGCTCTGTTCGCGGGGATGGCGAAGGACCGCGATCTGGATCCAACGGTGTTCGGCGCTCACGACGCGCTCGAGTTGTTGACGATCCGGGGAGCCGAAGCGCTCGGCATCGATCACTCGGTCGGGTCGATCGAGGTGGGCAAGCAGGCTGACCTCGTCGTGCACGATCGATCGCGGGTCGAGTGGATTCCGCCGAGCCCGGACCCGGTACTCCAGTTGATCTGGGGGTCCGACGGTCGATCGGTTCGCGACGTCTACGTGGCCGGACAACAGGTCGTCGCGGACGGCCGTGTCACGACCGTCGACGTCGATTGTCTTGCCGACGACGCGGTCGTGGCCGGGACGGCGCTGCGAAGCCGGAGCGGCATCGACGGCGTGGCCCGGTGGCCGCGCATGTGACGTCCCGTCCCTTCCGACGGTCCGCTGAATCCGCGCTCCTCGCGGTCAGAGCAGTGGCCACTTGGCCTTGTCCGGGAGACCGGACCGGGCGGTGATTGTCTCGCCTGCCATCTGGCATCGGTTGTAGAACGAACCCTCGTCGATCGTGGTCATGCGGCCGTCGTCGACGACTTTCACCCCGTCGACGAACACCGTGTGGACGCCGCGTCCGTCGGCCGACCACACCAGTTGGTTGGCGACGTTGAGCAATGGCCGCCACTCGGGCCGGTCGGTGTCGTGCAGCACGATGTCGGCGCGCTTGCCGATCTCCAGCGATCCGATCGTGTCGTGCATCTGCATCGTCTTGGCGCCGCCGAGTGTCGCCATTTCGTAGGCCATCTCGGCCGGGAACATCTGGGGATCCTGGCGGCCGTCCTTGAACAACCCGGCCACGAGATACGTCGCGCGCATCAGGTCGGAGTAGTTCGATGCGTTGTTGCCGTCGGTGCCGATGCTGACGTTCACACCCATCTGCACCATCTCGGGCATCTTGCCGACCTGCGTGACTCCGTAGCTCACTTTCAGCGCGGTGGTCGGGCAGTGCGCGACCGACACGCCGGCCTCGGCCATCACGGCCAATTCCTGATCGTCGACCTGCACGCAGTGAGTGATCGCGACGTCATCGCGCAGGATGCCCAGTTCGGCGAGATGGATCATCGGGCGGTGCCCGAACTCCTCGACGAATCCCTCGGGGTCGAGCTTGGCCGGCGACATGTGGAAGCTCATACCCGTGCCGTGTTCGTCGGCCAACTCACGAGCAGCCCTCCAGAGCGGATCGGATGCGGTGGTGTGGCCGACCAGTATCGACCAGGTGCCGAGACGGCCGTTGGCCACCGAGGCGAAATCGGTGAGCTGACGCTGCAACAGGTCGATCGACTCGTCGGTGTTCTGCTTGTAGACGTCGGGCTCCGGCGGCAGGTCCCACACCCACCGGCCGACGCGGCCGCGGATGCCGACCTCGACGAGTCCGTCGATCACCTCGTCGAGGAAACGAATCGTGCCCGCCTCGAGGAACGTCGTGGTCCCCGACTTCAGCATCTCCACTGCGGCCAGCTGGGCCGACAGCCGTTCCTCTTCGGCGGTGTGCACCGCGTACAGCGGACACAACCACATGAACACGTTCTCCTCGAACGGCGTGTCGTCGGGGACGTATCCGCGAGTCAACGGTTCGCCGGTGACGTGGATGTGGGTGTTGACCATCCCGGGCGTCACCACGAAGCGGTCGCCACCGACCCTGGTCGTGGCCGTATAGATCGCGTCGAGGTCGGTCTCCTTGCCGACGTCGATGATCTCATTGCCACGGATCGCGACCGCTCCGTGGCGTATGACGTCGCGGGTTTCGTTCATCGTGACGACATGGCTGCCCACGACAAGGGTGTCGATCTGTTCGGTCATGAAGGTGCTCCCGTGACGCGCTGTTTGCTGTTCATCGCGGCTTGCTCGCGACGAAGCTCTGTTGGAATCCGATCGGCTCGACGAGGCGAAGATCGACGAAGCCTGCGGAGCGCAGCCATTCGGAGAACTCCTGATGGGTGTAACAGAAGCCCTTCTCGGTGCTCGCCATCATCGTCGTCCCCATGATCACCGCGTGCGGGTTGAGCTTGCGCTCGATGTCGGTGAAGTAGTCGGCGAGGATGAGCCGACCTTCGGGTTTGAGCGCGTCGAACGCGCGCTCGATCAGATGTCGGGCTCCGGCGGCGCCCTCGGCACGACAGACGTGGCCGAGCACGACGATGTCGTAGTGCTCGGGCTCGATCTCGATCGTGTGAAAGTTCCCCGGTCGTAGCTCACAGCGGTCGGCCACGCCGTGCTCGAGCGTCTTGGCCGCCGCGACCTCGATCACCCCGGGGAGATCGTTGACGACCGCGAACCCGTCCGCGCATCCGTTGAGTACGGCGATGGCCCACGGCGCGCCGCCGGCACCGAGGTCGAGGATCTTCGGCGCGCGCATCGCGGAGTACCGAATCTTGAAGTCGGCTCGGGTCGCGCACCGGAACATCGTCGTGAACGTTCCTTCGACCAACGGCACATAGAACGCGGCGGGCTCGTCTTCGATCGGGGTCGCGGGACGGCCGTTGCGCACTGTTTCGGCGAGGCGTGTCCAGTTCTCGTGTGGACCCGGCGCGACGGCGATGAGGTCCGCCATCGTGGCCGGGCCATCCGAGACGAGGTACCGCTCGGCCGTGTCGTTCAGTTCGTAGACATCCGTGAACTGGTCGAGCAGCCCGAGTGCCACCACCCCGTCGAGCAGGGCCCGAACGTGATCGACAGGCGCGTCGAGCGCATCCGCGACCGCCTCGGCCGATGACGGGCCGAGGCGCTGCAGGGTGTCGAACACGTCGAGCTCGAGCGCGGCGACCAGGATGTAATAGCGGCCGAGACCTTCGATCGCCGCCCAGACGGGCGCGGCCGGCGGTGGCTTGTAGTCGGTCCAGGGGCGCCCCGCGTGAGCCATCGTGTGTGTCTTCTTGAGCTGCGGATACGGAGGATCGCGTGGGACGGTCATCGGCGTCGCCTCAGGGTCGCAGGAGGATCTTGCCGAAGAAGTCGCTGGACAGCATCTTCGCCTGCGCGGCGGCAGCGTCCGCGAGCGGGAATGTCGCGTCGATCACGACGTCGAGGTGGCCGTCGCAGAACACCTCCCACACCGGCTCGAACTCGTCCGGCCGGTACGGGTCGGATCCGAGAATCGAGATACCGGAGTGGAAGAGGTAGCCGAGCGAAGGGATCGTCGCTTCGTCGCCCGACGCGTTGCCGCAGTTGACGAGCCGCCCTCGAATGCCGGTGGCGAAGAGCGACGGTCCGAACAGAGCGGTCCCGACATGATCGAACACCATGTTCACGCCGGCGCCGTCGGTGATCTCGCGGGCCCATCCGACGATGTCGCCGGTCCGGTTGTTCAGGACGTGGTCGGCGCCGAGGGTGAGCGCCTGCTCACACTTGGCATCGGTGCCGGCGGTGGCCAGGACGGTTGCGCCGGCGTGTTTGGCGAGCTGGATGCCGGCGGTCGACAGACCTGCGCCGGCGGCGTGGATCATCACCGTCTCGCCCGCCTCGAGCTTGCCGACGTCGAACAGGGCGTGCGCAGCGGTCACGAAACATGTCGGGAAGGTCGCTGCATGTTCGAGCGGGATGTCGTCGGGGACCGCGTAGACGTGGGTGGCGGGCACCAGGCACCTCTCGGCGTAGCCGCCGTCGACGGTCGCCCCGAGGATTCCGAGCTCGCCGTAGATGTCGCCCATCCCGGCGAGTTTCGAGGCGGCGGAGACGCCCGCGAGCGATGGGTCGACGACGACGCGGTCGCCGATCGCGACGCTCGTGACCGCCTCGCCGATCGCGCTGACGGTCCCGGCGATGTCCATCCCGGCGATGTGGGGGTACCGGAATCCGGGCATCTGGAACCACCCGTTGCGCTGGACCACGTCGAGACGGTTCAGCGACGTCGCGGCGACGTCGACGACCACGTCGCCGGGACCGGGTTCGGGGTCGGGGACGTCGACGAACTGCAGGACCTCGGGTCCCCCGGCTTCGTGATACAGCATTGCCTTCATCGGTCATCCCTTTCGCGCGACACGTGGTTCCCGGCCGGACGGCTGCTGGTTTTTCCGTTGCGGCTCTGCGTCGACGAAGCATATGGTAAGACCATCAGTCCATCGCGTACGACCGAACCGACGGGGGATCCGTTCACGGTGGGTGCTGCACCCCTCGACGGCTGCTGGTACGCCGTTGCGACGACCGACACGATCGGCGATGCACTGCTTCCCATCGAGGTCCTGGGGACCTCCTACGTGATCTGGCGAACTGCGAACCGCGCCCTGGTCGCAGTTCGCGACCGCTGTCCCCACCGGGAAGCCCCGCTGTCCTACGGCACGGTCGAGTCCGGATGCCTCCACTGTCCGTACCACGGTTGGTCGTTCGGCGACGGCGGGCGTTGCGTCGGGGTCCCGTCGTCGGGTCCCGGGTCGGCGATCCCACCGGGCGCCCATCTCGACCCGCTGCCGGTCGCCGACCGCTACGGCCTCGTCTGGTTCTGTCCCGGCGAGCCGAACGAGCCGATCCCGCAACTCGGCGTGGACGACGACAGCGGCTTCACGCGCCTCAATACGGGCGTGCAGGTCTGGAACTGCCCGGCGACGCGCATGATCGACAACATGCTCGACGTGGCCCACTTCCCGTACGTCCACGCGGGCACGTTCGGCCGGGAGCAGGAGCAGGTGGTGCCGGGGTTCACGCTCGAACAGCTCGACGACACGTTCCACGGGTACCGGTACTCGGTCGTGGTCGACAACGAGGGTGAGGCGAAGGCGATGTCCGGTGGCGGCGACGACGTCATCAGCATCGACATGACGACGGGGTTCGCGCTGCCGTTCTCGGTGCGGAGCACGATGTCATACGACAACGGCATCGAACAGACACTGTTCATGACCGCTGCTCCCATCGACGACGATCGCAGCTACTTCACGTTCGTCCTCTGGCGGAACGACGACGTCTCCTCCACCGGTCGAGAGATCGTGGACTTCGAGCTCGAGGTTGCCCGAGAGGACCGGGCGATGCTCGAACGGCTCCCGGGAGAGTTGTCCCTGGAGCGCGGGGCACTCGTCGACGTGGCGTCGGACAAGGCGTCGCTCGAATGGAGGCGGCGATACCGCTCGCTGCTGAATCCGGACGCCGGCTGATCGCGAGTGCTGCGACAACTCTCGGGTGTCCCCCGGCCGCTTCCTGCCGGGCGTCGGACAATGTCCTCTTTCGCGGGATCGGGGGGGGGGGGCGTCTCGACCGCTGCCGTTCCGGAACCAGCGCCACCGGTCAGGCAAGTGTGGCGTGATCCTCGCTGAGCGAACGGCGGCCCACGCCGTCACATCTTGCCGGGATGATGGCGTCGCTCCGCGCGGCCGTCCGCTAGGCGTGGGCAACGACTTCGCACACCTCGGCTGACTCGATCTCGATCGGCGAGTCCGCGGGCATGTTCGCAAGCGCGCGCTCCAATGCGGCTTTGGCTTCGTCCTCCGACTCGAACAGCATCATGCTTCGACCGCGCTCGCCATCGGTCGACCACGCAACCGTGCCGCTGACGAAACCGGGTGCCTCACGCATGCCTCCCAGGATGCCCTTGGCGACCTCGGTGGTCGCGCCGGGCTTCAATCGGCTGATTCCAACGATTGCGTACATCTCGTTCCCCTCATTCAAGATTTCTGTGATGCGACAGGCCCCACTTCCGGCGCACAGCAGAATCTAGGACCGTCTTCACAGAGGTGCAAGCAAGCGACCACAAGGAACAGCGTCCGCTCTCAACCCGAGAGCGGCTTGGCAGCCACCGGGCGGATCGGGGCTCGACGCGGGCCGAGGTTGATGGTGGCTGGAGAAATTCCGAAGATTTCCATGCGCTGCTACCGGGCTGATCGCACCCTCCTGGCGCGCGTCTGCGACGCCCTGTGCGACCGTGCGGTCGGCGACATCTTGGGCGAGTCGCGCGCTGCTCGGTCCAGCGACCGGCCACTGCTCACGCCGTGGTGGCACCACCGGACTCGTCGTCCGTCCGGACCCCTCCGTCACTTGTATGTTCGGCCAATTTCGATAATCTGGACACATGTTCGAGATGTTGATCGAGAAGTATTCGGAGCTGGCGCCTTCCGACCTCGATGCTGTCATCGCCGAAGCCGAGCTCGCCAAGCGAGATGCCGAAGCACGTCTTGCGGCGGCAGCCGCGATCGTCGCAGCCCGCGGCAGCTTCCGCGAGCACGGGCATCGCTCGATGAAGTCGTATCTCACGGGCACAATCAATTGTTCCGGCACGATCGCGAACAGGATTCGCAAGCGAGCCGATCTGATCGACCACCACGCTGCGATTGGCGCTGCCTTCCTCGAGGGAAGGATCGGCACCGACCAGGTCGACCTGCTCGGCAAGGCCGCCTCACACAAAGTTGCGGGGCAGCGATTCGCCGAGTTCGCACCGCAGCTCCTCGATCATGCAGAGCACCTCGAGTACAGCGAATTCGACAAGGTCGTTACCCACTTCCTCACTCACGCCGACCCCGATGGTTCCTTCGACGACCAACAGTTCCGCGACGACGAGCGGTCGGCGTCGGTCGTCGTCATCGACGGTGCCATCGACATGCGCGCTTCGGGTGGATCCCCGCAGTCCGCAGCTGAGATCAAGGCGGTCTTCGACGCGGCTGTCGAAGCCGAGTTCGACAAGGACTGCGCCGCTCGTCGGGCCGAACACGGCGACGACCATCTCGGCGCGGCGCTCCCGCGAACGACTCGGCAGCGCAAGTTCGACGCCTTGCACAGCATCTTCATGGCGTCGGTGTCGGTTCCGGCCGATGCCAAGACGCCGGAGCCGTTGGTCACCATCATCATCGACCACAAAACAGCGGGCCGCGTCCTGCAGGCCCATGACCTCACCGAGTCGGCCGATCTCGTCGGAGTCGACGACGGCGCCGTCGCAGCTGGGGATGAGAGGCTGCTCGATCGGACCTGTTCGCTGAACGGCACGCCGGTACATCCCGACGTTGCGCTGAAGGCCATGGTGATCGGTCGTGTCCGGCGCGCCGTGGTCGACGCCGACAGCGTCACCATCGATCTCGGACGGACACGGCGCCTGTTCTCCCGCAAGGCACGAGAGGCCGCACAACTACTGGTCAGCACGTGCACACTTCGGGGTTGCGACATCCCGGCTGCGTTCTGCGACATCGATCACCGCGCCGAATGGGCCGGCGACGACGGACCGACGAACCAGTACAACGCAATGCCGTTGTGTGGGGTCCACGACCGCTGGAAACACATGAACAAGATCCGAAGTCGCCGCGCGACGAACGGTCGGATCTACCTCATCCGAGCGGATGGTTCCGTGGTCAAGCCGGTGGGCGAGTCCGATCCCGATTGGGCCGAACCTCCACCAACCAGTCCGTCTGAAACAACACCCGCACCGGCGTCCAGTTCGCCGGATCGGAACGAAGACCCATGGGCACACTTCGGCCGGCCGATGACCGAGGCCGAACTCTCTGCACGACGCATCGAGCCCGACTGTGGATGGACCATCCGCATCGCCCACATCGACGCGATCCGCCAACGCTGATCGCTCGGGCCGGTCCGACGAGAGCAGACGCACCTGCCGATGAGCGGCGCCCACGGCTTGTGTGTTCGCAACTGAACGTGTCAGCCGAGGCGTCCTCCGGCTGCCAGCCAGGAGTGCACGAGGGGGACGACGGACGCTCCCTCACCCACCGCCGCTGCGACCCGCTTCATCGATCCCGACCGCACATCCCCGACCGCGAAGACCCCGGGGGCGGTGGTGGCGAGGTTGGTCGGGGGGACCGCATCCACCCACCGGTCCATCGGGACGTCTCGACCGGTCAGCACGAAGCCGTGGTCGTCGACTGCGACCTGGTCGGGGAGCCACCGTGCATGCGGCGTGGCTCCAAGCAGGAGGAACAGCCCGGCGGCGGGTCGCGTCTGGCGCTGTCCGGTGGTGACGTCCTCAGTCGTGATCGACTCCAACCCGAAGTCTCCGCCGCCGTCGACGACCCGGGTCCACCCCTCGACGGTGATCCTCGGCGCACTGCCGATCTCCTTGATCAGGTATTGCGACATCGTCTCCTCGAGACCGGGTCGCCGGACGAGGATCGTCACCGAAGCGGCGAATCGGGCGAGATGAAGAGCCGCCTGGCCCGCCGAGTTGCCACCACCGACGACGAAGACGTCCGCGCCCTCCAGCTCCCGGGCCGCCGTCAGCGCAGCGCCGTAGTACACGCCGCGGCCCAACCGGTCCTCGATCGCGGGCACACCGAGCTTGCGGTAGCGCACGCCGGAAGCGACCACGACGGATCGGGCGCGGACTTCCCCGCCGCTGGTCAGAAGAACGTGAGGCTGTCCGTTCCCCGGGACAAGACCCGCAGTCTCCCAGCCGATGTAGAACCGGGCCCCGAACCGCTGCGCTTGAAAGCGCGCTCGTACGCCGAGCCGCTTGCCGGAGATCCCCTGCGAAAAGCCCAGGTAGTTGCGGATCATCGAGCTGGTGGCGGCCTGCCCGCCGATCGCCCCGGTCTCGAGCACGATGGTCGAGAGCCCTTCGGAGGATCCGTAGACGGCCGCCGCCAGGCCAGCGGGTCCGGCGCCGACGACCGCCAGGTCGACAACCCCTTCGAAGGACGTCTCGGTCCAGACCCGGTACGTCATCGAGGCCAGCTCCCGCACCGAGCTCACCGCCAGCGGTTGATGTTGGGCCAACCAGACCAGCGGCAGCTGTGCGCCGGGAACTGCCGCCACGGCTGCCCGACCACTCTCGGAGTCCGGCGTGCACACCTCACTCGACAAACCCATCCGATCGACGAAGTCCTGCAGGTCCTGGACCAGTGCATCGTTCTCGGTGGCGATGATCCGCGCGCCGATCACCTCGGGGTTGGCGACGGTGGAATTCCAGTCGGCGAGTAGGTCGGTGATCGCATTGTGGAACTCCTCGTCCCGCACGCCCTGGGGCATCAGCAGGTAGCTGTCGAATGTTCCCTTCGACATCTCGAACCGCAGCTCCCGCCCATGCTCCAAGAAGGGCTCCAGCGGCGTCACGATCGCTCGGCGAGCGGTCGGCACGGCCGCCTGCCACTGCCGAAAGGCCTGCCGGATGTCCTCGTCGGGCAGTACGCAGTCGGACACGAACAACGCGACCACCGCGCCGGCATCGAGCACCTCCTCGGTCACCCTCACGGCCTCGGCAGAGGATCGGGCCGTTCGCAGGTCGTACTCGCGCGAGTAGCGCCAGAACTCGTCCCGCAGCCGACCACAGTGCTCCTCCGACACCAGCAAGATCACGGGCGCAGCAGACTCCGACAAGGGCGCGTCGCTCACCCCGTCATCGTAGTGGCGGGACCGGTATGGCCTGCGAGAGCTCGCCGACCAGCGAAGTCACGGCGAGCCGCTTTGAAGGGAGCGCCTGGGAGATCGCCCGCGATGCTGCACCCCCAGCCGCTCACTCGCCTGCGGCCACGTCGTACCGGTCGATGAGCCAGGTGTTGAACTGGGCGAGCACGCCCTCCTGCCACGAGTAGCGACCTCGGGGCGCGAACCTCGACTGCATCCCGAGCTGTGTCGCCACGTTGGTCGGCATGTCCTGCCGGTTGAAGTTCGAGACGCCGGCGATCGCC
>JASJHI010000443.1:0-3011 GCA_033791105.1 Acidimicrobiia bacterium
CCGGCGATCAGCACGAGCACGTTCTGGATCAGGCTCAGGGCTTGCGTGGCCGGGAACTGCATCAGCGACGCCATGAAGGCCTTCTTGCCAACCTGGTAGACCTCGGCGACCTGCTCCTCGTGCTGCTCCTCGGCCCACGGGCGGCGGTTCTTGCTGATGATCACCTTGTGGCCGCTCAGCGTCTCTTCCTGGAACGCGCTGACGTCACCGAGCGCCTCCTGCAGCCGGTTGAACGCCGGCGCCCCGACCTGTGCGACCACATACGCCACGAGGACGAGCAGCGGGATCGTGAGGACCGCCACGAGGGCGAGTTGCCAGTTGACGACGAACATGACGACCAGGATCAGCACGACCTGCAGCGTCGACCGCAGGATCTGGCTCACCGCCGTCGTGTAGAAGAGCGAAACCGTCTCGGCGTCGTTGGTGACATTGCTCGACAGCTCGCCCGGCGGGTTCTTGAAGAAGAACGCCATCGAGAGCGTCTGCACGTTGTCGAACAGATCGGTCTGGACGCCGTAGAGCGCCTCGGAGGCCAGCTTGGCGAACATCCGGTTGGCGATGTAGCTGAAGAACAGGTACACGACGGCGGCGACGAAGCCGAGGAGCACGAAGTCGGCGAGATCGTCCTTCGACCCCATCTCGGTGATCACGTTCATGCCGCGGCCGGTCGCGTAGGGGATCGTGACGAGTCCGACCAGCGCGATGAGGAGCAGCAGCGCCGCCACGGTCGCCCGCCACTTCTGCGGCCCGCCGATCATCCGCCCGACGAGCCGCCCGATCGTGCCGGGCGGGGCATCCTCGCCGGTCGGCTCGGTCGGCCCCTGCGGCTGGGCGGCGGTGGTGATCTTCTTGTCGCTCATGACGTGACACCGTCCTGGCCAATCGCTGCGGTCTCCTCGAGATCGATGCCCTCGGTGACACCGCCACCGAGCTGGCTCTCGTAGATCTCCTGGTAGACCGGGCTCGATGTCAACAACTCCTCGTGGGTGCCCTCGGCGAGGATCCCGCCGTGCTCGAGCAGGTAGATGTGGTCGAGGTCGATCAGCGCGCTGATTCGCTGGGCGACGTAGATCGTCGTCGCTCCCTCCGCGAACCCGGGGATCGCCGCCTGCACCCGACCCTCGGTGGAGGCGTCGAGGGCGCTGGTCGAGTCGTCGAGGATCAGCACGTTCGGCCGCGGAGCGAGGGCCCGCGTGATCGACAATCGTTGTCGCTGTCCGCCCGAGAAGTTGTAGCCGCGCCGGGCCACCGGGGCGTCCCAGCTCTCGGGGAGGCGGGAGACGAAGCCGAAGGCGTCGGCGGCCTTGGCGGCGCCGAACATCACCTCGTCCTCAATATCGGGTGCACCGAACTTGAGGTTCGGCCGCATCGGCTGCTGGAACAGGACCGCCTCCTGAAGGGCGATGCCGACGGTCTTGCGCAGCTCGCGCAACGGGATGTTGCGCACGTCGACGCCGTCGATCGTGACCCGGCCCTCGGTGACGTCGTAGAAGCGGGGGATCAGGTTGACCAGTGCGGATTTCCCGGCGCCGGTCGCCCCGAGGAACCCGACCTGCTGGCCCGGTTCGATCGTCAGGTCGATGTTCTTCAGCACCGGCGGGTCGTAGGCGCCATCGGCGCGGCGGAAGGCGAAGGACACGTTCTCGAACACGACCCGACCGCGGACCTCTTCTCGGACGATTTCGACCGGGTCGTCGGGCTCCTGGATCGTCGCCTCGGTCTCGTACGCGTCGATTATCCGCTGCGCCGACACGTCGCCGCGCATGACCATCGGCATCACTTGGGCCAGCAGTGCCAGCGGCGTGATGATCAGGCCCATGTACTGGGTGAATGTGCTGACGTCACCGACGGTCATCCCCTCGCCTGACAACACGTTGTTGCCGCCGGCCCACAGCGCCAACACGATCGCCATCTGACCGAGACCGGTGAGCAGTGGCGCCATGAACGCCACCCGCCACGCCGCCTGGTACTCGGGCCCGCGCAACGCCACCGCCCGTTTTTCGAACTTCCTCATCTCGAAGCGCTCCCGGACGAACGCCTTGACGACACTGATGCCGGTCAGGTTCTCCTGGAATGTGCCGTTGAGGCCGTCGAGGGCCTTCTGCCGCCGCCGGTACGCCTTGTCGATGGCGGGGACCAGCACGGCCATGATCGCCAGGACCGCGACCACGACGACGATCACGACCCACACCAGATCGGGAGTGTTGATGAACGCCATCACGATCGTCAACAGCAAGAGGAACGGCGCAAGCGATCCGAGCAACAACGTGTAGAGCACCGCGTTCTGGATGTTGACGACATCGGCGTTGAGCCGCACCATCAGCTCGCTGGTCGGGCGGTGATCGAAGTTCTCGAACGAGTAGTGCTGCACCTTGTTGTACAGCTCGCGGCGGATGTAGAACGCGGCGCCCTGGGAGAAGAACACCGCCTGCGATCCGGCGATCGCGATCGCCGCACCCATCGCGATAGCGAGCAGGAGCATCGAGATCCCGACGTTGATGGCCGCCTCCTGGTCGCCCGCGACCATGCCCTCGTCGACCAGCCGACTGATCAGCGACGCGTAGGCGACGATGCAGACCGCAGCGACCAGCATCATGAACTGGGAGATGAACAACCGCGCCTTGTACTGACCGAACAGGCGGAAGATCTGGAAGATGGCGGTCGGCACGGCGTTTCCCCTCAGCTGCAATAACTCATTGAGTTTGTCACGTCCCGCGCTGTTGCGTTGAGCCGTCGCGAGGTGATTTGGGAGTCGGCCACGGAGCGAGGCGCTCGCCCGTGACCCCATTTCCCCCGCTCCGGTGGCTGCGACGTGCGCCGTAGGTGGATCGGTCCGACCGAGCGGACTGCACCCGGTCGCTCAATGCAACAGCGCCGAGGGGACGCAATCAGTTCGCGGACCGGGTCAGCGGCTGGGATCTCGGCCGTTCCAGGCGACGAGGCGGTCGATGGCAGGGGCGTCGTCGGGGATGGGGACTGGCTCGGCGAACGGGATCGCGACCTCGTCCAGG
>JASJHI010000444.1:0-2703 GCA_033791105.1 Acidimicrobiia bacterium
CGCAGCAGGACGACCAGCCTTGCCCTCCTCGTTGAAGGGCAACGGAATCAGCGTGACCGATCCGCCGGCAGCGGTGATCGCCGCCTCCGCGGCCTTCGATGTGCCGTGCACGTGCAGTTCCACGGCGGTGCTGATCTCACCCCGGGCGAGGACCTTGACGAAGGCGTCCTTGCGAACGACTCCGTGGGCCACCAGCACCTCGGGGGTGATCGTGGACTCTCCGGTCGCCTCGACGAGGTCGGCCAGGGCGTGCAGGTTCACGGCCTGATACTCGACACGGAACGGGTTGTTGAAGCCCTTCAGCTTCGGCACCCGCTGCTTGAGCGGCATCTGGCCACCCTCGAAGCCGACGGCGACCGTGCCGCGCGCCCGCTGGCCTTTCATGCCGCGGCCGGCGGTCTTGCCGCCCTTGCCGCCGGTACCGCGACCGACGCGCTTGGCGTTCTTCTTCGACCCGGCGGGCGGGGCGAGCTCGTGGACCTTCATGGTCAGCTCTCTTTCACTTCGACCAGGTGTGGGACCCGGGCGATCATGCCGCGGATCTCCGGCCGGTCCGGCAGGGTGTTGCTGGAGCCGATCTTGCCGAGGCCGAGCGCCCGCAGCGTGCCGCGGTGCTTGGGCTTGGTACCGATCGACGACTTGATCTGGGTGACGGTGAGCTCGGTCATCGACGTTCCTCGCGCGCTCCTGCACCGGCCTCGGCGGGGGTCTTCTTCTGGCGCTCGTTGTACGCGTTGAGCAGGCCCTTCGGCACGAACTCGTCGGCGGGTAGGCCGCGGCGGGCGGCGACCTCGTCGGGACGCTGCAGCGACTTCAGGCCCTGGATCGTCGCACGGGCCACGTTGATGTGGTTGGCGGAGCCGAGCGACTTGCAGAGCACGTCGTGGACACCGGCTTCTTCGAGGATCACGCGAGCTGCACCACCGGCGATGACGCCGGTACCGGCCGCTGCGGGCTTCATCAGCACCCTTCCGCCACCGGTTCGCCCGAGGACGGGGTGGATGATCGTTCCGCCGGCCATCGGCACGTCGAACAAGTTGCGCTTGGCCTCCTCTGTGCCCTTCTGGATCGCCAGTGGCACCTCCTTGGCCTTGCCGTAGCCGAGGCCGACGCGGCCGTTGCCGTCACCGATCACCACGAGCGCGGTGAACGAGAAGCGGCGGCCACCCTTGACGACCTTGGCGACGCGGTTGATCGTGATGACGCGCGACTCGCGGAGACCATCGCTGTTCTCCTCACGGTTGTCGCGGCCATCACGGCCCCGGCCGTCGCGGCCTCCCTGGTTGTTGCCGAATGCCATCAGAACTCCAGTCCTGCGTCGCGGGCGGCGGTCGCCACCGCCTCGATCCGCCCGTGGTAGGAGAAGCCACCACGGTCGAACACGACCTTGTCGATGCCGGCGGACGTGGCCCGCTCGGCGATGAGGGTGCCGACCCGGGCGGCGGCGTCGACGCTGCCACCCGAACCGTTCGCCCGCTGATCGGACTCCGTGGAGGATGCCGAGGCGAGCGTCGTGCCGGCGTCGTCGTCGATCACCTGAGCCGAGACGTGCCTGTTCGAACGGTATACGGCCAACCGGGGACGAACGGCGGTGCCGTGGATCTTCTTGCGGACACGACGATGCCGCCGCAGGCGGCTCTCGCGTCGCGCTTGGGCGATCTTGCTCATGATGCGCTCCGTTGCTTCTCTCCGGCCCTCGCGACCGTCACTTCTTGCCGGCCTTGCCGGCCTTGCGCTGCACGCGCTCACCGACGTAGCGGACGCCTTTGCCCTTGTAGGGCTCGGGCTTGCGGATGCTGCGGATGTCGGCGGCCACCTGGCCGACGACCTCTTTGTCGATGCCGGTCACGACGACCTGGGTCTGCTGAGGCACCTCGAAGGCGATGCCTTCCGGCGCCGAGACATCGACGGGGTGGCTGAATCCGAGGTTGAGGCGCAGAGCGTTCGGGCCCTTGGCCTCGGCTCGGTATCCGACGCCGTGGATCTCCAGCTCCTTCTTGAAGCCCTCCGTGACGCCGATGACCATGTTGTTGACGAGGCTGCGCGTCAGACCGTGCAGTGCCTTGGTCTTGTTCTCGTCGTCGGGACGGGTGACCGTCAGGGTCTCACCGTCCTGGTCGACCGTGATGCTGCCGGGAAGCTCGCGCTCGAGGGAGCCCTTGGGACCCTTGACCGAGATGGAGCGGCCACTGAGTTTCACGTCGACACCGGACGGGACGGTGATCGGTGTGCTGCCGATGCGGGACATGTCGTTACCCCCTCGTCACCAGACGAAGCAGAGGACCTCGCCGCCGACGTTGCGCTTGCGCGCCTCGCGGTCGGTCATGAGGCCTTGTGAGGTGGACAGGACGGCAACCCCGAGCCCGCCGAGCACGCGCGGCACGGCGTCGGCCTTGCGGTATACCCGCAGACCGGGGGTCGAGATGCGACGCAGACCCGAGATCGTGCGATCACGGTCCGGCGAATACTTCATGTTGATGGTCAGCACGTCGCCGACGCCCTTGGGCGATGGCGCCGTCGCGTAGCTGCCGATGTAGCCCTCCTGCTGGAGGACGTCGGCGAGCGCGACCTTGTGCTTCGAGGAGGGCATACGCACCTCGTCGTGCTTGGCCGTGTTGGCGTTGCGGACACGGGTCAGCATGTCGGCGATGGGATCAGTCAGCATTGTTTCTCCTCACCAGCTCGACTTCGTCAGGCCGGGGA
>JASJHI010000445.1:0-3121 GCA_033791105.1 Acidimicrobiia bacterium
GTCATTTCGTCGAACTCGTCGAGCCCTACGGCGACCGGCTGATGGACCGCATCGATGCCACCGCCGGCCCGAATTGGATGCCGGCCGGCCGAACCTCGCGTCGCCGCTTCTGAGACGCTCGATCGGACGGCTGACCGGGTGACAGCCAACACTCGCTGCCCGCCTGCCGATCGGCGACCACCTCGGTGGTTGCGGTACGCGTGGCCCCCGACATCGTGCCGGCCGCTCGCTGTCATTCCTGGTCGAGCGTGACCCCCACCGTGGCGAGCACCTCGTTCGGGCGATCGTCCATCAGCAGGCGCTCCGCCTCGGCGAGTTCCGGCGCGAGGAAACGATCGGGGCCGGGGCCGGCGACGTGTTCGCGCAGCAATGCGACGAGCGCGCCGGTGGCCATGGCCGGCTGGAGTGGCCCGCGTAGATCGATCGCGCGCGCCGCAGAGACGTACTCGACGGCGACGATCCGCCGGACGTTGTCGATGACCCGGCGCAGCTTGCGCGCCGCGTGCCAGGCCATCGAGACGTGGTCCTCCTGCATTCCGGACGTGGGCAGGGAGTCGACGCTGGCGGGAGCAGCGAGCCGCTTGTTCTCCGAGGCCATGCCCGCGGCGGTGTAGTGGCCGATCATCAGGCCGCTGTCGACGCCGACCTCGTCGGCGAGGAACGGAGGGAGACCGTGACTGCGTGTGCGGTCGAGCATGCGGTCGATGCGGCGCTCGGAGATGGCGCCGATCTCGGCGACGGCGATTGCGAGGAAGTCGGCCGCGAACCCGAGCGGTGCGCCGTGGAAGTTGCCGCAGGATGCCACGCGCCCGTCGGGCAGCACCAACGGATTGTCGATCGCCGACGCCAGCTCGCGCTCGGCGACGGTGCGGACGTGATCGAGAGTGTCGCGGGCGGCGCCGTGGACCGACGGCGTGCAGCGGATGCTGTAGGCGTCCTGCACCCGCGGGTCGTCGGTCGCGTGACTGGCCACGATCGGTGATCCGTCGAGCATTCGCCGAAGATTCGACGCGCTGACCGCCTGACCTGGATGCGGCCGCAGCGCCTGGAGATCCGCATCGAACGGCGCCGGGGTGGCGAGCAGCCCCTCGACGGTCATCGCCGCGATCATGTCGGCCTGCGCGAGCAGCCGCTGGGTGTCAGCGACGGCCAGGCACAGCATGCCGAGGATGGCGTCGGTGCCGTTGGTGACCGAGAGGCCTTCCTTCTCGGCGAGTGCGATCGGCTCGAGACCTGCGACCCGCAGCGCCTCAGCGGCCGGCTTGCGGCGACCGTCGTGGTGCACCTCGCCCTCGCCGAGCAGAGCGAGCGCGCCATGCGCGAGCGGGGCGAGGTCGCCGCTGGCACCGAGCGAGCCGTACTCCGGAACGATCGGGGTGATGCCGGCATTGAGCGCGTCGACCATCGCCTCCGCGACGAGCGGCCGGGAACCGCTGGCACCGAGCGCGAGTGTGCGGGCGCGCAGGAACACCATTGCTCGCACCACCTCGTCCTCGACCGGATCGCCCATGCCGGCGGCGTGTGATCGGACCAGTGCGGTCTGTAGCGCCTGGCGTCGCTCCCGAGGGATCGACACTGTGGCGAGCGCGCCGAATCCGGTGGAAATGCCGTACTTCGGGTCTCCCTCTGCGAGGTCGTCGACGATCGCGCGAGCCACGGCCATGCGCTCGATCGCGCGCTTTGTCAGCTCGACGGGTTCGCCGCGCCGGGCGACGGCCATCACCTCGTCGATCGTGACGCCGGGTCCGTCGAGTTCGATCGTCACGAGGCCACCTCCGAGTCGGCCCGCGACGGCCGAGGGGCGCCCAGGTCGTCGGTGATCTCATCGATCGCCGCCTCGAGCGCGGTCGCAGTGGCTGCGGAGGCCCGTCGGTCGAGCCGGTGTGCCGGCCCGATGACCGACACGGCCACGTCGATGTCGTCACTCGCAGAACCTCGGGAGCTCCCGGCGAGCGCGTGTGACACGGCGGTGATGTCGGGTTCGACGGCGCCGGTCCGCACCACGGTCGTTCCCGGTGCGGCAAGTGCGGCCCCGACCGCGGTGTCGTCGAGCGGAACGGTCTGTCCGATCCACCCGACGTGGCGGATCGCGCGGTCGCTCTCGGCTGCTGCGACGTAGGTGGCGACCCGTCCGTCGCCGACGGCGAGATATGTCGACTCACCGGTCTCGGCGGCGAGTCGATCGAGGTGCGGTTGGGCGACGGCGAGCAGCCGATCGAGCGGCCCGCCCTCGCGGACCGCTGCGGCGAGCCGCGAGAAGGTCGGCCCCGACCAGAACCGTCCGCCGCCATCGCGTGTGACGTAGCCGCGCGCTTCGAGGGCGCGCAGGTGTCGCAGTGCGGTGGTCGGCGTGAGCCCCGACGCATCCGCCGCCGTTGTGAGATTGCAGCCGGGGTCGCCGAGCACGATCTCGAGCATGTCGAGCACGCGCCCGATCGAACGCGGGACGGCGCTTTCGCGTGTGGTCACCAAATGTCACTCCCTGACAATGAATGTTGTTTGTTGACAACATAGAGCCACGACGGCCACACTGCAAGACATGACGCCCGCGACGAAGAACGCATCAAGGGGCACGCCCGTCACCGGGATCTCAGCGCCTCGCGGTACCGATCTCTCATGCCTCGGTTGGCCGCAGGAGGCCGCCTATCGGATGCTGCAGAACAACCTCGATCCCGAGGTTGCCGAGAACCCTGACGAACTCGTCGTCTACGGGGGAACGGGGCGCGCAGCCCGCTCGTGGGACGCCTACCGCGCGATGTTGCGGACGCTCACCACCCTCGAGCGCGACGAGACGATGCTCGTCCAGTCGGGCAAGCCCGTCGGCGTGCTGCGCACGCACGAGTGGGCACCCCGCGTACTCATCGCCAACTCGAACCTCGTGCCCGACTGGGCGAACTGGGAGGAGTTCCGTCGCCTCGAAAACGAAGGGTTGACGATGTACGGCCAGATGACCGCCGGCTCGTGGATCTACATCGGCACGCAAGGAATCCTCCAGGGCACCTACGAGTGCTTCGCCGAGATCGGCCGGCAACGCTTCGGAGGAACGCTTGCCGGCACGCTCACGATCACGGCCGGTGCCGGCGGCATGGGCGGCGCGCAGCCGCTGGCGGTCACGATGAAC
>JASJHI010000446.1:0-18906 GCA_033791105.1 Acidimicrobiia bacterium
CATCCACTGCTTCAGTGGGCGGCGAAATACCGGATAGTTGCCACGATCGCTGCGGCCTTCGGCAGTGACTTCTTCATTGGCCAGCACTGTGCCGAGACCTGGACACCAGTTGACCGGGGCCTCGCTGACGAACGCCAGCCGGTGGCCATCGATGACCTCGGCCCGATCGCCTTCGGTCAGGTCGGTCCACGCGCGTCCACCTGGAAGTGCTCTGCGGCCCGACTCGAGTTCTTCGACCAGTTCGGCAATCGGACGGGCCCGATCCAGATCGCGGTCGTACCAGGCATTGAAGATCTGGCTGAAGATCCACTGCGTCCACCGGTAGTAGTCGGGATCGATCGTCGACACGCTCCGCCGCGTGTCGTGGCTCATACCCAACCGCTTGAGCTGGCGGCGCATCGTGGCGATGTTGGCATCGGTCGTGATCGCCGGATGGGTTCCGGTCTGTACGGCGTACTGCTCTGCTGGGAGACCGAACGCGTCGAAGCCCATCGAGTAGAGCACGTTGTGGCCCGTCATCCGCTTGTAGCGCGAGAACACATCGGTGCCGATGTAGCCGAGTGGATGACCGACGTGGAGTCCGACACCGGAGGGATACGGGAACATGTCGAGGACGAACAACTTCTCGCCGCGGTGTCCGAAGGCATCCGGGTCGGCGAGGAGACCGCTCGGATTCGGCGTCTCGAAGGTGCCTTCCGACTCCCACTGGTCTTGCCAGCGAGGTTCGATGTCCTGCGCGAGGGTGGCCGTGTAGCGATGTGGGGGAGTGTCTGGCGCTGCGTGCTGGTCGTCGCTCATACCGTCGACCCAGCCTACGGCGGGTGCGCGCCGAGGCTGCCCCGCATTCGCGCGATCCGGTACGTTGCGTGGATGATCGAGATCAATGGAGACGTGGCCGACGGCTTCGGGAAGGTCGCCGACGCGTTCGCACGAAACTTCGACGAACACGGCGAGGTCGGCGCGGCATTCAGCGTCTACTTCGACGGCGACAAGCAGGTCGACATCTGGGCGGGCGTGGCCGACAAGGCCTCCGGGGCGCCATGGGAGGAGGACACGCTCCAACTCGTGTTCTCCACTACCAAGGGCGCGGCTGCGATCTGCGTAGCGCGCCTCGTCGAGGCCGGACTACTCGACTACGACGGCAAGGTCGTCGATGTCTGGCCGGAGTTCGCGGCGGGCGGTAAGGAGGAGGTCACCATCGGTCAGTTGATGAGCCATCAGGCCGGCGTGCCCTATGTCGACGCCCAGCTCAGCTTCGACGATCTCATGGCTGTGACGCCCGTCGTCGAGGCGTTGGCTGCACAGGAGCCGATCTGGGAACCCGGCACGGCGCACGGCTATCACGCCGTCACATTCGGCTGGCTCGCCGGTGAGCTGGTCAGGCGCGTCGACGGTCGCACGATCGGCCGCTACCTGGCCGAGGAGGTTGCTGCACCCCTCGGGCTCGACTTCTACATCGGTCTGCCGGAGTCGGAGGAGAACCGTGTGGCCCCGCTCGAGGCGTCACCACCGCCGACCGACCCGGCTGAACTCGCCCTGATGATGCAGCTGATGGGTCCGGGCACCACCGGATTCAGAGCCCTGACGATGAACGGCGCACTCATCGCGTTCGACCCTGCTCAGAACCACTTCAACACCCGCGCAGTGCACGCCACCGAGATGCCGGCAGCGAACGGCATCACCACCGCCCGCAGCCTCGCCAAGATGTATGCCGCCACGATCGGTGAGGTCGACGGCGTGCGACTCATCGGCGACGACGTCGTGGCAACAGCGAGCACCGAGCGGGTCAACGGACCCGACCTCTCGTTGGTCGTGCCGAGTCGCTTCGGGTATGGCTTCATGCTGCACGGCGAACTGAGTCCGCTCCTCTCGGATCGTGCGTTCGGCCATGCCGGCGCCGGCGGTTCGCTCGGATACGCCGACCCGGAGAACGGCGTCGGCTACGGCTACGTCATGAACCAGATGGGTGGTGGGATCGCCGGCGACCCGCGCACGGTCAACCTCAACGAGGCGCTGCGCGCCTGCGTGTAGATCGACCCGATGGCCCTCGACATCGTCTGCCCGCAGTGTGGTGTCGACGACCATCTCAGCGGGAAGCCGCTCGACGATGGCTTGATCGCACTCACCTGCGACGCCTGCAAGGTGGGATGGACCCGTGACCCACGGCCGCGTTGTCCGCAATGCGGCGGCGACGACCTGTACCACGTGCCGCAGGTGATCGTCGAGAAGTCGCGCGGCACACAGATGTCGATCCAGGGGATCCACGTCGAGTATGCGTGTCATGCGTGCCAGCCGCGGGAGGTCAAGGTGCGCGGCGGACGCACGACGCACCTTCCCGACCGGCTCGGTGGCAGCCAGTAGCGTTTCTCGGATGGGCCGACCCCTCGACGATTCGACCATCGCGCGACTGGAACGCGCCGCCGATTCGGGCGCCGGAGTGCGGTTCGTCGGCGCGTCGATCACGTGTGACGACCAACCCGACTATGTGGGTTGGGGAGAGATCCACGACCGCGCGCGGGTGGTCGGCGCCGCGCTCCAGGCCAGGGGTTTGGTGCCGGGCGACCATGTGGCGATCCTCGGGCCGACGAGTCGCGAGCTGATGACGATCGTCCGCGGGTGTTGGCTCGCGGGACTTGCCTCGATGGTCCTGCCACTGCCGATGCGGATGGGTTCGATCGAGACGTTCGTCGAGAGTACTCGCGCCCGGATACGGCACGGGGACGCCAAGCTCGTGCTGATCGATGATCTGCTGGCCGAGTTCTACGTGCCCGCCGCCGGCGATCCGCCGATCGAGTCGATGGGCGCGGTCATGCCCGGCGCGCCGAACGTGCCATCCGGCGAGGCGCTCGAGACGCCGCCCCACGATCCGGAGCGACTGGTCATCCTGCAGTACACGAGCGGTTCGACGAGCGAGCCGAAAGGTGTGATGATCCCCGACCGCGTGCTCTCGGCGAACATCGATGCATGCTGTGAGGCCGCGGAGATGGGTCCTGGTGAGGTGATGGTCTCGTGGCTGCCGCTCTACCACGACATGGGCCTTGTCGGTTTCCTCGCGCTCCCGATGACCAAGGGTGTCGACCTGGTCCAGGCCGCACCGCAGGATTTCCTCGCTCACCCAGGCAACTGGATGCAATGGCTGAGCGACTACAGGGGCACCGCCACCGCCGGACCCAACTTCTCGTGGGTGCTCGCCACGAGGGCGCTGAAGCGAATGCAGAGTCTCGACCTGTCGAGCCTCACCCTCGCGTTGTCGGGGGCCGAGCCGGTCGACCCGGCCGCGGTCGAGGCGTTCGTCGCAGCGGCTTCCAGGTTCGGTTTTCCCCCCGGTGGCATCTTTCCCGCGTTCGGGATGGCCGAGACGGCGATCGGCGGGTCGTTCCCACCGCGGGGTCGTGGTCTTGTCACGGACACGGTCGACCGCTTGGTGCTCGAGTCACAGCGCGTGGCGAAGCCGATCGAGGTCGCCGACCCCGACGAGTTCGCGCTCACCGCCCGGCGCCTGCCGCTGCTCGGTAGCGCGCTCCCCGGTCTGGAGATGAAGATCGTCGACCTCGACACCTACGAGGAGATACCCGACCGCCACGTCGGCGAGCTGCTCATCCGCGGCACCTCGGTGACGCCGGGCTACTACAAGCGCCCGGAAGCGACACTGGCGCTCTTTCACGACGACTGGCTGTGCACCGGCGACCTGGCGTACACGCTCGAGGGCGAGCTCGTCCTGTGCGGGCGCATCAAGGATGTGATCATCGTCGGTGGCCGCAACATCTTTCCGGAGGACATCGAACGTGCGGTCGGCGGGCTCGATGGTGTCCGTGCCGGCAATGTCATCGCCTTCGGCATGGAGGGGTACAAGGGCCGCGAGAGCGTCGTCGTGGTGGCGGAGGTCCGCGTCAGCGACACGTCCGGCTCGGTCGCCGACATCCGCGAGGCGATCCATCACCGGACACTCGAGGTCTGCGGTGTCCCACCGCGCGACGTGATGCTCGTCGAGCCGAGCACCCTGCCGAAGACGTCGAGCGGCAAGCTCCAGCGCGGCAAGTGCCGCGCCGAATATCTCGATGAAGAATTGTCGCTCGTCGAGGCGCGCTCGCCGCACATCTAGCCGGCCGGCGGAGCGTCGCCCGGACGCGAAGAGGGGGCCGGCCCACATGGGACCGACCCCCTCTCAGGATTCAGACGGCGAGATCAGGCGGCGGCGAGAGCCGTCGCCAGCCACTCGTCGGCCAGCGCGCGGTTCTCGAGGAGCCACTCGTCGGCGAGATCCTCAGGGGACGCGCCTCCGTCCTGGGCGACGTTCTGCAGCGAGACGTCGATGACGGACAGCTGCACGACTTCGAGCAGCGCGGCCGCGACCGGGTTGGCGGCGAGCCACTCGCTGTTGCCGGTCACCTGGATGTCGGCTGCGATCCAGCCGAGCTGACAGGTGTCACTCTCCGCGGCTGCGGGGCACTGCTCGGGCGGCAGGCCTGCCTGGCCGGGCAGCTGGGTGTACTCCTCGCCACCTTCGACTCCGGTCGGGTTCGAGTCGTCGAGCACCTCGTCGACGGCGAGCCAGACCACGTTGTCGCCGGGGATGAGGTTCGTGATGTACGCACTCGGCGTCCACGTGTAGATGACCATCGCGTCGCCAGCGTCGGCCTTGATGACCGCTTCGGCCATCATCGCGTCGTAGCCGGCGATGACCTGCTCGATGTTCTCCCATTCGGAGAAGGCGATGATGCTGGTGGTGATGTCGTCACAGGTCCAGCTCTCCTGGCAGCCGTAGATGTCGGCGATGCCGTTGCCCGGAGTCGGGTCGTCGGCGTCGAATGCGGCGAGGATCTCGGGGTCGTCATTGAGCTGGTCCAGCGTGGTGACGCCGTACTCGTCGGCAAACGCTTTCGTCATCAGGAAGCCCTGGAGGCCACCGGCCATCATCTCCTCACCGACGATCTCGGTGTGGTCGCCGACGGTCGAACCGTCGGGCAGCTCGTTCTCGAGCCAGCTCCGGTGGCCCGGGTACCAGGAGTTGGCCCAGAAGTCGGCGTCGCCCTGGGCGAGCGCGGTGTAGAAGTTCGAGGGGCCGATCTCGAGTTCGGCGGGATCGCTGACGTCGTAGCCCAGCTCTTGGAGCAGGTCTTGGTAGAGCGCGGCCTGGAAGTAGCCGGTGCTCCAGTCGGCGCGCCCCATCGTGATCGATTCGCCCTCGCCCGGCAGAGCTCCGGATGCGTCGCCGGCGTCGGCGGGTGTCTCGGTGTCGGCGGGTGCGTCGGTGTCGGCGGGTGCCTCGGATTCGGCGGGTGCCTCCGTGGACGAACTGTCGCTGTCGTCACTGCCACATGCGGCGGCCACGAGGCCGAACGCCAGCGCAGCGGCGACGATGGTTTTTCTCTTTGCAATCATGTATTTGCTTTCTCCCCTAGGTGAAATTCGGTATTGCCTGTCTCGGCGCGAGGAATGCCTCGCGCTCGGTTCACACTGTCCGGCCGGTGGCCACCACCCCCACGTTGTCCGATGGGTCCGGGATCGGCTGCTGCAAGATGCCCTGGGCGGTTGCCAGCTCGTAGAGATCCTGATCGTCGTCGTAGCTACGAAGCCGTTCGAATCCGTCCACGAGCTTCCAAGAGGTCGCCACGAGCACGCAGCCGACGAGCATCGCGAGGAACGAGCCGAACCCGCTGACGAAATTGGGATCGGTGGCGCGGACAAGTGTTCCGATCCAGCCGACGGCGAGTCCGAGGACGCCGAATCCGGCGCCGACGACGAGTGTGCTCCCCACCCATTGTCGCCGGTCACCGAAGCCCAAGAGTCCTGCAGCCGGGATCAGGAACACTGACCCGATCAATGTGAACACGAGTGTCCAGATGCCCAACTGGGCGCCGTCGGGCGTCTTGCCGTCGAGAATGACGACGTCGTCGCGCGTCGCGCTCGCCGCGAGCGAGGCGATCTGCGTCGCGCCGACCGCTCCCTCGAGTTCACCGGCATCGACTGCCGCCTCGATGTCGGCGATCTCCTCGAGCAGTTCGTCGGAGAACACAACGTCCTGGCGCTCGTCGAACGACCACGATGCGAAGAGGGTCACGATCGCCATGAGGACGGCTGCGATTCCTCCGGCCAACTTGCCGTACCTGATTCGCCGGGGAAGTGGTCGCTTCGGCGCGTAGGGCGAGCGGCTCATCCAGAGCACCGAGCCGACCAGTGCAACGGCCGAACCCGCGATGGCGACGAACACGCCTGCCCCGATCTCGAAGTCGACGAGTGCTGATGACGGATTCGCGAGGAGGAATGCCAGCGAGGTGATCAGCATCATGGTCGACGCGATGACCGCCCCGTCGGGAGCCAGCCAGCGTGGTCCGTAACCGTTGCGCGCGAACGCGACGACCGCAGCAGCGAGCACCACGACCGCGCCGATGCCGACCATGTACCCGAACCACGACCCCCCGGAGGCGGCGAGGCCGTTGAACGACTGACCGGCGAGGTCTTCGTCGGCCCTGCGCGACCAGCCACTGATCTTGCCGGCGTTGATGCTCCACGGGACGAAGAGTCCGACGATCGCGGCTGCCGCGCCCGCGGCCGCGATCAGGGCATTGCGGCGCTCGCGAGAGCTCGTCGGGATCGCTTCACCCGCGAGGATCTCACGCTCGAGTTCGGCCGCATCGAAGGTGTCCTCACCCTCGAGCAGCACCTCGGGATCGCGGCGGTGACGCCACGCCCGACCCATCCGACTGAACAGGCTCTTGTCGGTGTCGTGCTCGGGTTGGGACATGCGGTCGAGCGAGACCGCGACCAGGAAGAAGGCGAGACCGCCGGACGCCGCAAGGGCGACCTCCTGGTTGGAGAGTGCACGGAACAGGAGTCGGCCGAGCCCGCCGGCGCCCATGATGGCCGCGATGCCGAGCATCGAGATCGACATCAGCAGGGTCTGGTTGACGCCCGTCATGATCGCCGGCCGGGCGAGTGGGATCTGGACGTCGAGAAGTACCCGATACTCGGGTGCTCCATACGCTCGACTCGCCTCGACGACCTCCTCGGGAACCTGACGGATGCCGAGATTGGTGAGTCGGATCAGCGGAGGCAGCGCGAAGACCATCGTTGCCATCGTCGCTGCGACCGGACCGATCCCCCAGAAGAAGATGAAGGGGAGCATGTAGACGAACGCGTGAACGACCTGCATCGCGTCGAGCGTCGGCCGCGTGACCGTCCAGGCGCCGTCGAGCCGTCCGCAAAGGATGCCGATCGGTAGACCGATCACCACACAGAGCCCGACGGCGACGGCGATGTAGCCGATGGTTCTCGCCGTCTCGATCCAGTAGGCGTCGCCGAGTAGACCGCACAGGGTGAGGGCCGCGGCCACGCCGAACGCCACCTTGAGATTGCGGACGAGCCAGGCGATCAGGAACATCATGGTCACGACCAGCACCCAGGAGACCTGGAGGAGGAAGTCGTTGACCACGAGGTCGAGCAGCGTTTTGAACGGCCACTCGATGATCGCGAGAAGTCCGGTGAGGTTGACCGCGATCCAGTCGACCGCCTGGTCGATCCACTCTCCGAACGGGATCGTGTACTCGTCGAGTACCTCGTTGTCGACGAGGGCCGGGGCGTCCGCAGACGAAAGCAAGACGATCACATGAACACCTCACGCTCGAAGTCGTCGATGAGTGACTCGACGCGACCCATCTCCTCCATGATCTGGCGGGGATCGAGGTTGCCGATCAGCACGCCGTCGTCATCGACCACGGCGATCGGAATGCCCCGGCCTGCCGCGGAATAGACCTCGTTGAGGGTCTGATCGGGGCGCGCGGTGACGAAGTCACTGCGGAGGCCCGAATCGAGGTCGGTGCTGCCCATCCCCGCGGCGCGGATGCCGTCGCCGGTGGTGAGCACCGCGATCGGTCGGCGCTGAGCGTCGAGCACGAATGCGCCGGGGCGATCCTCGAGCGCGCGCAGTGCGTCTTGCAGCGAGGCCGACCGGCTGACGGGCCGGGGTTCGACCATGATCTCGTTGACTTGGATGACGCGGCCCTGATCGACGTCCTGCACGAACTCGGCAACGTAGGCGGTGGCCGGCCGGGTCAGGATCTCCTCCGGTGTGCCGATCTGCACGACGCGGCCATCCTTCATGATGCAGACCCGGTCACCGAGTCGAAGGGCCTCGTTGAGGTCGTGGGTGATGAACAGGATCGTCTTCTGGAGGTTGCCCTGGATCTCCATCATCTCATCCTGCATCTGCCGGCGGATGAGCGGGTCGAGGGCGCTGAAGGCCTCGTCCATGAGCAGGATGTCCGGATCGCTGGCGAGGGCGCGGGCGAGCCCGACACGTTGTTGCATGCCCCCGGAGAGTTCCTCCGGATAGCTGTTGGCGTACTGCTTGAGCCCGACGAGCCCGAGTGCACGGAACGCGGCGTGCTCACGCTCGGACTTCGACACCTTCTGGATCTTGAGGCCGTAGCTCACGTTCTCGATGACCGTGCGGTGCGGAAAGAGCGCGAAGTGCTGGAACACCATGCCCATGTGTTCGCGCCGAAAGCTCTGGAGCCTCGGCCCCGACATCTCCTGGACGTCCTCGCCGTCGACGAACACGTGCCCCGCGGTGACCGTGTGGAGCTTGTTCACGGTGCGGATCGCGGTGGACTTTCCGGAGCCCGAGAGTCCCATGACGACGAAGATCTCGCCCTCGCGGACCCCGAAGCTGACGTCGGACAGGCCCACTACATGGTTGGTCCGAAGTTGAACTTCGTCTTTGGGTACCCCAGCCTGAGCGAGCGTGAGTGCTCGCCCTCGAGGTTGATCACCAAAGATCTTGTAGACGCCTTCGAGACGGATTTTTTCAACCAAACGTGCTCACTCCCTGCGCGGCAACCGTAGCGGGTGCCGGTCGGGGCACAAAGTCACGTCGGCTCAGGCGTCCTTCAGCGCCTCCATCACGCCGCGCCAGCGCTCGGGATCGCTCTCGTATGGGGCGTAGAAGCTCATCCGCTCGATCACGTCGCCATAGCGCCGCGTGACCTCCGGTGCGATCTGCTCGGGTTCGCCGACGACGGCGAACGTGTTGAGGATGTCATCGTCGATGAGGGTGCCCATCTTTTCCCATTCGCCCTGCTTGGAAAGCGCGTTCAGCTCTTCCTGGAGGCCGCCCCAGCCATGGATGTCGAGCACCTTGCGGTAGGCGGGCGTGGAGCCATAGAAGGCGATCTGCTGGCGCGTGCCGGCGGCGGCCGTCTCGATCTGGGCGTCGTCGTTGCCGGTGACGATGAACGACGGTCCGACGATCTCGAAGCCCTCCATCGTCTTGCCGACCTTGGCACGACCGCGCTCGAGCGCCGGGATCGTGACCTCTCTGAGGTACTTCTCGGTGGTGAACGCATGGCAGATGAAGCCGTCGCAAACTTCGCCGGCGACCTCGGTCATCAGCTCACCGACGCCCGCGAGGAAGATCTTCGGAGGTCCGCAGCCGTCGAGCTCACTCGCCGGCGGCGTGAAGAACGGCGTCATCAGGGTGTGTGTGTAGAACTCGCCTCGAAACTGGAGACGTTCGCCGGTCAGCCACGTGTCCCAGATCGCGCGCATGGCGAGCACCATCTCGCGCATCCGCGCCGCCGGCCTGCTCCACTCCATCGAGAAGCGCTTGGTGATGTGCGGCTTGATCTGGCTACCCAGACCGAGGATGAAGCGGCCACCGGAGTACGCCTGGAGGTCCCACGCCGTGTTGGCCAACGTCATCGGATTGCGGGCGAACGCCACGGCGATCGAGGTGCCGATTTCGAGCGATTCGGTGTGCTCGGCAGCGAGGACGAGCGGCAGGAACGGGTCGTGTGAGGTCTCGGCCGTCCAGGCGCCGGAATACCCCGCGGCCTCGACCGCTGCCGCGTTCTCGGCGACCTTCTTCAGATCGAATCCGATGCTGCCGTCTACCTTCATGGCGCCGACGGTAGTAGCCGCCGGGGCTCCGGGTTCAGTCCTGGTCGCGCAGGAAACGCTGGATCTCCGCCGCCAGGTCGTCGCCCGACTGCATCTCGAGCGCGGCATCCGCTCCGGTGGGATCGGCCGCTGCCGTCGGATCGTCGATCGCGCTGTCGTACAGCTCCTCGAGCTGTGCCAGCATCGAGACATGTTCGGGGTTGTCGGCGATCATGGCGTCGATCCTCGACCGCTGCGGCGTAATGCTCTCGCGTAACTCGGCTGCTTCGATCTCGATGCCCGCGTACTCCTCGAGACCATCGAGGAGCGCGACCGAGGCCGCCGGATAGGTCATGGTGGCGAGGTAGTGGGGGACCTGTGCCCAGATGCCCAGCGCCGGAATGCGGCTGTCGTGCATGGTGTGCTCGAGCAGTGAGGCGATGCCGGCCGGCACGTCGACCGAGCTCCGTGTGAACGTGACCGAGGCGAGCACATCGGTCGACGGAGAGGTGCACGAGAGCCGGGGATCGCGCGTGTGGGGCGCGGCGAAGGGGTAGGCACCGAAGGCGGCCATCTTCCCGACACCGAGGGAGACCGCGATGTCGGTGATCGATTTCGCGAACCGGCGCCACGCCATGTCGGGCTCGGGCCCTGTGAGCACGATGACGTCGCGGCCACCCGGTGCTCGACCCGCGCTGAGTTCGATCGTGGACCAGAGCAGGTTGGAATTGACGCCGTCGCGGACCTCCATCGTGGGGCGCCGTGCCCGGTAGTCGATGAAGGTGTCGTCGTCGAACCGCACGATCGGCGACGCCTCGCAGCCGTCCACAACCGCGTCGGCGGCCGCCGCTGCAGCTCCACCGGCATCGATCCAGCCGCTGAGCATCACGATGAGCACGGGTTCGTGCAGCATCGGCTCGTCGACCAGCCACTCGTAACCGATCGCCGCCGGCTCGTCGGGCCCGGTCATCGGAGTGCCTCCACGAATCGTTCGGCCCGGGCGGCGGCGTCCTCGACTTGTACCTTGAACGGCTCCAGCTCAGCTGCGTCTCGTTGACCGAGTGCGCCGCCGAGGTATCGGGAGTAGACCCCCTCGATGATGCAGGCCAGCTTCCAGAACGCGAACGCGATGTAGAAGTCGAGCTGCGAGATGTCGCGGCCGGATCGTTCGGCGTACCGAGCGGTGAGTCGGTCTCGATTCCAGAACCCCTCGGCGGTTGTCGCGCCGCCGACCCAACTCGATTCGGGGTCGGCGGGCCCGGTCCAATACACGTGCAGCAGGCCGAGGTCGGCGAGGGGATCGCCGAGGGTGCAGATCTCCCAGTCGAGCACGGCGACGACTCGGCCGTCGCCGGCGACCATGCAGTTGTCGAGTCGGTAGTCGCCGTGCACGATCGTTGCCGGTCCTTGCTCGGGGATGCGCTCGAGGAGCGCGTCGTGCACGCGATCGACCGCCGGAAGCTCGCGGGTCTTGCCCTGGTTCCACTGGCCGTACCAGCGACGCAGTTGTCGTGCGATGTAACCCTCGTGGCGGCCGAGGTCTCCCAGGCCGACAGCGTCGATGTCGACGGCGTGGATGGCCACCATCGTGTCGATCATCGAGCGACTCGCCGCTTCGCGCGACGCGATCGTGAGAGACCGCTCCGCCGAGTCGATGTCACGCAGCACGAACCCGTCGACGAAGCCCATCACGTAGAACGGCACTTCGTTCACGGCAGGGTCGTCGCAGAAGCCCTTCACTGGCGCAACCGGCACAGCCGAGCCCGCGAGCGCGGCGATGATGCGATGCTCGCGACCCATGTCGTGCGCGCTCGCGAGCACGTGTCCGAGGGGTGGACGGCGCAGCACGTAGTGCTCACCGTCGGCACTGGTGACCTTGAATGTGAGATTCGAGTGACCTCCCGCGATCACCTCGAACCGGAACGGTCCGCGGGCGCCGTCGATGTTCGACTCGAGCCACTGGGTGACCTCGGCAGCGCGGATGCCGGGCACCGGAGGGTCGGGGAGTAGGGCAACGTCGCGACTCATCGTGGGCCCAAACGTAGCGAGGGTCCACCGATAGCGTTGTGTCCATGGCAACGATCGACGTGACCGACGAGACCTTCGAGACCGAGGTGCTCGACAAGTCCAAGGAAGTACCCGTCGTCATCGACCTGTGGGCCGAGTGGTGCGGGCCCTGCAAGACGCTCGGCCCGATTCTCGAGAAGGTCGTCGACGCCACCGAGGGCAAGGTGCTGTTGGTGAAGGTCGACATCGATTCGAACCCCGCCCTGCACGAGGCGTTCAAGGTGCAGTCGATCCCCGCGGTCTACGCGATCAAAGACGGCGCGGTCGTCGACGGATTCATGGGTGCGCAACCGGAATCCGACGTCCAGCAGTTCGTCGACACACTGCTTCCGTCCGAGGAGGAGGCGGCCGTGACCGACCTGATCGCGGCCGGCGACAATACGAGTCTGCGTCTCGCTCTGTCGAAGGATCCGTCGAACGAGGTCGCCATCGTCGCCCTCGCCGAGATGCTTGTCGCCGACGGCTCGACCGAGGAGGCGCTCGCGCTGCTCGCCCGCATCCCCGAGTCCGACCGCACTCGGCACGTTGCCGCGAGTGCGCGCGTCGGTCCGGCTCCTGACGACGACTACGACGAGAAGCTCGTCGCGCTCTTGTCGCAGGTGAAAGACGACGACGATGCCCGCCAGCAGTTCGTCGATCTACTCGAGCTGATGGGCGGCGACGACCCGCGCACCGCCGAGTACCGGCGACGGCTCACCGCGCGTCTGTACTGACCCGGAGAAACGTCCGCAGGTCGCCCTGGAACCGCACCTCTTCGGGCGTGTATCGCTCGCGCAGCTCGTCGGCGCGACGGTTATCGGCAAGCGCGCGCGGCAACTGCGGCTCGGTTCGCAGGTAGCGCAGGCAGGTCGCCAGCGCGATGAACCGCTTGGCGAGGTCGTCGGAGTCAGGTTGCACCACCGCCAGCAGCTCACCGGCGCGACGGTCGAGCGCTTCCAGCCTCCACAATCGGTCGACGAGCGAGTTGCTCACGGCTGGAGGGAGGTCGCCACGGCTGACGATGAGGTCGCGACGCGCGGGCGGAGGTCCGATGTTCGATGGGCGCATCCATGCGGTCGGTCGTAGTTCGCCCATCTTCGCGCCCTCCATCGCAGAGCGGAATTGCCGTCGTTCGGTGATGTCGCGGGCGTCGGCGAGCGCCACGGCGGTCCACCAGGAGCCGTCCCATTCGTAGGGTGTGGCGCCCCGGCCGACGTCTTGTTGGCGGCGGCGCTGAAGGAGGTCGCCGGTCAGGACGTAGGCACCGTCGGCGGAGTCGATCTCACCCGACGCGACCATCCTCGACAAGGCGGTTCGCACCGTGCCGTCGGCGATGTCGAACAGCGAGCAGAAGTCGATCAAGGCCCCGACGGGGAGGCGTGGCGGATCGGAGCCGAGCAGTACCGACAAGACGAGCGACCGCGCTGTAAATCGGCGCATTCCGAGCCGCTCGGTGTACTCCTCGATCGTTTCGTTGTTACCGTGGTTGCTCACGTTGGACGCGAAGTGTAACATCGACACATGGTCGCCGTTGCAGATGCCCCGACGATGGTCCCGCCCGACGAGCAGCTGCCCGACGTCTTGCCGACCGATCGCTTGAACGATCGGGGGATGGCGGTGCGCCCGCTGCGCGACGATCTGCGCCGCATTTCGAACGGTCGCAACCTGGTCGCAGTGTGCAGCACGCTGCTGCAGTCGTTCGGTGTCGTCATCGCTGCGGCATGGATCAACACCTGGTGGTCGTATCTCTTCGCCTTTGTTCTGATGGTGCGCGGCCACGTCTGCCTCAACATTCTCGGCCACGAAGCTGCCCATCGCCTGCTCTTCACCAATCGGAGAGCGAACGACCTGGTCGGGCGGTGGCCGATCTCCTACCCGACGTTCCTCGCGATGCAGGCGTACCGCCGCGCGCACTTCGCCCACCACCGTGACGAGATGGGCCCCGACGAACCGGACACCACTTTGTACGCCGGCTACCCGGTGCCCCGGGACTCGTGGCATCGCAAGCTCAAGCGTGACCTGCTCGGCAACAGCGGTTACAAGAACCTCAAGGGTGTTTTCTACTCCGCCCGCAAAGGCCGCCGCGAGGCGTATTACATCCTCGCCGTCCAGGCGCTGATGCTCGGTGCTGCGCTCTTCGCCGGTCGACCCCTGGCCTATGTGGTCTGGATCGGATCATGGGCGACCCTCTGGAAGGTGTCGAATCGGCTGCGGGCCATCGCCGAACACGGCGGCATGGAGCGGTCGCCCGACCGCCGCCGCACGACCCACGTGGTCCGCCAGCACCGACTCGCCCGGTACTGGATGGTGCCCTACAACACCGGTTGGCATCTCGCCCACCACGCCGACATGGGTGTCCCCTGGTACAACCTGCCGAAGTACCACCAGGAACTCGTCGATTCCGGTTGGGTCACCGAGGCCCTCGAATATCCGAGCTACTGGGCCTTCTGGCGGGCGTGTTCGTCGGGCGTCCCGCGTTCGGCTGAGGGTGTTCGGCAATCCGACGAGTCCGTCGCACCCGCCGCCATCGAGCGGTAGCGTTCGTTCTACCGACCCCTCCCCGTCGAAGCCTGCGCGTCCGCGCGCAGTTGCCACGAGGAGTCGTCCGTGGAATCTGTCGAACCCGCTGACCCAGCTCTACAGTCCGCACCGTCACCGCCGCCGAGTTCGCCGAGCGATCGAACCGAGCGCTTGCGAATCACGATTGCGGCGTGGATCGAATGGTTCGGACCAGCTCGCCTGATCACATCGGCCGCAGCCGTGCTCGTTGTGTGCGGCGGCGTCGTCTGGCTCGTCCGCACCTCGCCACCGCCCACCGAGGCCGGTCTTCCGATGGCGACATCGACGCCGCCCTCATCCGTGGCGGAGCCGGCCGTTGCGTCGGCAGCCGATCAGGACGGCAGCGTTTCGGTGCATGTGGCCGGTGCGGTCGGACGGCCGGGCGTATACGAACTCGACTCTGGCGCCCGGGTCGAGGCCGCCATCGCCGCCGCGGGAGGTGCCGTCGGTGATGCCGATCCGAACGCCCTGAATCTCGCGGCCGAGCTGATCGACGGGACACGGGTGTATGTACCGGTCATCGGCGAGCCGCTCCCCGACGACGCTGGTGGCGCTGGGGTGGACGGATCCGCACCTCTCGCGGCCGGTCCGGTCGACCTCAACCGGGCAACGATCGCGGAACTCGACGCGCTCCCCGGGATCGGTCCGGCGACGGCCTCGGTGATCGTGACCGATCGTGAGATGAACGGTCCGTTCCTCACCGTCGACGAACTCACCCGGGTGCGGGGAATCGGTCCCGCCAAGCTCGAGGCGCTCGCGGGCCTGGTGACGACGTGATGTCAGAACAGCGTGTCACCGATGATGACCGTCGCGATCACCAGCGCGACCAGCACCCCGGCCCACACCCCGAAGAGCAGCGGCACGAACTGTTTCCAGAACTCGCCCCAGTCGGCGAGCGGGTTCCGTGTGGCTCGCATGGCCGCGATGAGGCCAACCGCCATCCACAGCACCGCCGACGCGAGAACCGCCAGCGGGTACGACCCGCGGTCGCCGAACGGCGCGCCGACGAGCAGCAACACCGGGGCCGCGAGCACGCCACCGACGAGTCCGATCACGCCGCTCCACGCGGTATCGAACAGTTGGAGCGAGAAGTAGGCCACGAACCCGACGATGCCGGGCACGATCAGGGCGGCGAACGGGCCGCGGACCCGGATGCGGTTGCGATACCACCGAGGACCTTCGACGAGCGGTGCCTGGCGGCGCGTCGCATCGGCTCGCTCACGGGCGGCACGGTCGGCGGTCGCGGCGTACGAACTCACGAACCGTTCAGCGTACGGGCTTCGGAGCGCCGATTGGGGGCACTCCGATGACCCTGGACTCGACCGAGCCGGGAGCGATCGCCCCACGGCGGATGGCGGTCGCGTTGACGCCCGGCGATGGCGGGGTCGTCGTGACCGCTGTGGTGACCTGTCTCGGTGTCTGGTCCGGGGAGCCCGCCGTCGCGGTCATCGGCGCGGTGGTCGGGTTGGTGGTCGCCTGTTCGGCGCGGGCGCTCTTGATCGGCGTTGCGATCGCCGTGCTGGTGCCAACCGCTGTCCTCCGATCGAACCAGGCGTGGGCCGCGCTGGCTCCTGACGAACTCGGACCCCACCGCGGTTGGGTTCGTCTCGTCGACGATCCCCAGCCGTACGCGTCGAGCACGCGAGTCATCGTCGAGGCCGATGGACAACGCTTCGAACTCTGGTCGCGTGGGCGCGCCCAGCAGCTGCGCGTTCGTCGATGGCGCGGAGGCGAGTGGGTCTACACCAGCGGCGAGCGGGTCCCGCTCGACGCCCAGCGCGCACACCGCGTCGCATGGCAGCACGTCGTCGGCGAGTACCGGCTCGACTGGGTCGGCGACTCCGATCCCGGCGGCCCGGTCGCCCGCGCCTCGAATCGCGTCCGGGCTGCGATCGAGCGGGCCGCCGAGGTGCTCCCGGACGACGATGGTGCGCTCTACCGCGGGCTGGTGGTCGGCGACGACCGCGACCAGCCGCCCGCCATGATCGCCCGCTTCCGCGCCAGTGGGTTGAGCCATCTGACGGCCGTGTCCGGGCAGAATGTCGCGTTCGTGTTGGCCGCGTGCGGCCCTTTCCTGCGCCGGCTGCGGCCGGTTGCGCGATGGGTGGTGTCGGTGGCGCTGATCGGCTGGTTCATGGCGCTCACTCGATTCGAGCCGTCGATCGTGCGCGCGGGGGCAATGGCCGCACTCTCGGCGAGCGCCTACCTCACCGGTCGCGAACGCTCACCTCTGCGGCTGCTGGCACTCGCGGTCACCGGGCTGGTGCTGGTCGATCCGCTGCTCCTGTGGTCGGTCGGCTTCTGGCTCTCGGTCGGGGCGACGGGAGGGGTCGTCACCGTCGGACCGTGGCTCGCGGGTCATCTCGCCTGGTCGGGAGGCCTGGCCCTGCCGCTCGGCATCACGCTCGGGGCCCAGGTCGGCGTGGTTGTGCCGAGCGTGCTCGTGTTCGGACGCCTCCCGCTGGTCAGTGTGCCGGCGAACCTGCTGGCGGTGCCCATCGCGGGCGCCGTGATGCTCTACGGACTCCCTGCCGGCCTGCTCGCGGGAGCGGTGCCGCAGGTCGCGCCGATCGTGATGCTGCCCGTACGATTCGGTACTCGTTGGGTCGATTCGGTGGCGATGCTCGGCGCCGCGCTCGAGCCGCCGGGCGCGTGGCCGTGGGTGGGGTGGGCGCTGCTCGCGTTCGCGGCGAGCGTCGGAGGATCGATCGCATTCGTCCGCGGCCGGCGAACCGGCAAGAATCGGAGTCCCCATGGCGACGCATCTGCTGACCGGTGACGACGAGTCGATCCTGCGCACGGCGGTGGCCGACCTGGTACACGAGTTGGTCGGCGACGGCGACCGTTCGATGATGGTCGACGACTTCGAGGGCGAGGAGTACGAGTTGCGTGTCGTGGTCGATGCGGCGCAGACCCCTCCATTCCTCACCGACAAGCGTGTGGTCGTGGCGCGGGAGGTCGGTCGGTTCACCGCCGATCAGCTCGCTCCGCTGCTCGCGTACGTCGATCGGCCGCTCGACACGACGGATCTCGTCCTCGGCGGCGGGGGTGGGCGGGTCGCCAAGAAGCTCACCGACGCCGTCAAGGCCACCGGGACGGTGATCAACACGGCGCCGCCCGCCCGGGCGAACGACAGGCGAGATTGGATCGCCGACCGCGTCGCCGCCGGCTCGGTACGGCTCGACCGTCCGGCGATGGCACTCCTCGCCGAGCGGCTGGGCGAGGACGTCAGTCGTCTCGACGGGATCCTCCACACACTCGAGAGCGCGTTCGGTGACGGGCACGCGCTCGGCCCAGGTGAGATCGAGCCGTTCCTCGGCGAGGCGGGTGGGATCCCTCCGTGGGACCTCACCGACGCAATCGACCGCGGCGGCACCTCCGCGGCGCTCGACATGCTCGGCCGCATGATCCACGGCGGCCATCGCCACCCGCTGCAGATCATGTCGATCCTGCATGGGCACTACGCCGCGATCGCCCGACTCGATGGTGTCGATGCGCGCAGCGAACAGGATGCTCAGGCAGCGACGGGGCTCAAGTCGGGGTTCCGTGCGAAGAAGTCGATGGAGCAGTACCGACGGCTCGGCGGTCCGAACGCGAAGCGGGCGTTCGAACTGCTGGCCCAGGCCGATCTCGATCTGCGCGGCGGGCGTGAGATTCCCGACGACATCGTCATGGAGGTGTTGGTGGCGAGGTTGTCGAAGCTCCGCCGCTGAGACGCGAAAGAACGCCGCACGACGGCGGCGTTCCGTTTCGACCGGTCGAGCCGGTGGGGAATGGAGCGGTCAGGCGGCGCTGGGGCCCTGGACGCTCTTGACCAGGCGGCTCTTCATCCGGGCCGCGGTGTTCTTGTGGATGACACCCTTTGAAGCAGCCATGTCGATGCGCTTGATCGCGGCACGGAGTGCCTCGCCGCTGTCGTCATCGGGCGAAACGGCCTCGGCCGTCTTGATGCGCGTCTTCAACTCGGCCCTGACCGCCTTGTTGCGCTCGTGGCGCTTGGCGTTGGTGAGATTGCGCTTCTTCTGGCTCTTGATGTTGGCCATGGTTGGAAGACCTGGTTCCTTGACTGAGTTGGTATCGCCGGTTTCGCGGCGTCGATCGTGCATGCGGGTGACAACCCGCTTCGAACAGCCGTGAAACCCTATCGGCACGGGTTCTGGGCGCCAACGCACATCCCCCGGCTCGGAGCACAGCGGTAACGTTGGTGCGGTCATGGATCTCGGCCGCATCCGCAACTTCTCGATCATCGCGCACATCGACCACGGCAAGTCGACCCTGTCCGATCGCATTCTCGAGATCACCGGAGCCGTCGATGCTCGCGACATGCGCCAGCAGTATCTCGACTCGATGGATCTCGAGCGCGAGCGGGGTATCACCATCAAGGCAAACGCTGTCCGCATCGACTACGAGCCTCCTGCAGGCTCG
>JASJHI010000447.1:0-2773 GCA_033791105.1 Acidimicrobiia bacterium
CCTGTCGAGGTCATCGGCCGCGAGAACAAGAAGCTCTCCTGGCGTTCTTCTGTCGGCCAGATGCCGGAGTCGGCAATGTCGTAGAGACCCTGGTCGAGGCCTTCCAACTCTGCGACGAAGTCGACGGTCGGCAACTCCAACTCGAGGCCGAGCCGGTCGGCGACCTCGCGCACGATGTCGATCGTGTAACCGACGTTGTCGCCCGTGTCAGGATCGATCGCCGTGAACGGCGGGAAGTTTCCCGTCGTCACCACGATCAACTTCCCCTCCTCGACCAACCCGGGCACGCCCTCATCCGTGTCGGCGACGTCCTCGTCGCCGGTGTCGGCGTCTGTGGTGACCGCCTCTGTGGTGTCGGCCTCTGTGGAGACGGCGCCGCTGTCGGCCGCTGGTTCGCTGTCGTCGTCGCCACAAGCGGCGGCGACGAGGACAACCGAAGCGAGCACCGCTGAGAGCACTCGGATTTGCCTCTTCATGTCTTGTTCCCTCCTTGAAGGACCCGAGCGATGCCCGAGTGTGTTCGCGAGCTATTCGACTCGCGCTCTAGACCTCATCTTGGACGACCAACTCCGACGGAATCGTCGAGATCGCGTTCCGGTCGGCTCCCGCGTCGAGCGCCGTTGATCCGATTTCTGGCGCGAGAGACTTCATGTGGTCGAGCCGGTTGGCCGACTGAATTCGTCGCGCGACACCGAAGAGTTACGTCGAACGCCCGCGTCACCGACTGCATCGCGACCGCAGCTTGATCGGAACCCCCATTTGGAACGATGCCCACCATGTAACCACATGACCGCATCATGGGCGGCGTCGGAAGCCTCAGCGGCAGGCGCCCTTCAGCCGAGCAATCGTGTGGCGTGTTGCGCGCCGGCGGCGCGGCCCCCGAGACGTTGGAGTTCAGTCTCGCCGATCGTGCTCACCCGATCTCTGTCGTGAAGCCGGCTACGTCGGACCTCGTCGTCAGCTGGTCGGCTGTGATCCGGGCGGTCCGTCGCCGCAGCCGCTTACGCTCTCCCGGGTGAGGAGTGATCTCGATCTGTTGCGGGCGTACGAGCCCGTCGTTCGGTTCAACGAGGGCGAGCTGTTCTTCCCCGCCTCGGTCGAGGACTACGTGGCCTGCTGCACACTTCTCGAACGGGTACGAGGTGAGGATCCGCGGGTCGTTCTGGACCAGGGTGAAGTGACCCTCGAGCGCCTCACCGAGGTTGACGCGCAACGGTCCGGTCCGGGGCTGTATTTGCGGTTCGTCGACGAACCGTTCTCCAGGCTGGCGTCGATGAGGTGGCGGCGGCGCAGTGATCGACCGCGCTTCCGTCACGCCGACCGCCTGGCACGGGTCGGGGTCCTGAGCCGCATCATCGACGCGTTGATGCGGGTGAGCCTGTTCTTCCGGGGCACGGTGGCTCGCGGGACCGAGGCCGCCGCAGAGACGCAGTACCGCGAGCAGATGCGCGCCGACCATCACCCGTACTACGGGCGTGTGGTGCGGAGCGCCGGGTACGTCGCGTTGCAGTACTGGTTCTTCTACGCATTCAACGACTGGCGCAGCCGGGTGTACGGCGTGAACGATCACGAGGCCGACTGGGAGCAGGTCGTGGTGTACCTGGCGGAGCGGGCCGACGGTTCGCTGCAACCGTCGTGGGTCGTGTTCTCGGCCCACGACGAGAGCGGCGATGACCTCCGCCGCCGATGGGACGACCCTGACCTCGACTTGGTCGGCGAGCATCCTGTCGTCTTCGCTGGAATCGGCTCCCACTCGGGCGCGTATGTTCGAGGCGAGTACCTGACGACGTTCGATCCGCCTGCGTTTCCGCGCGTGGTCCGGGCACTCCGGTCGGTCACCCGAACGCTGCTGCCCTGGACCCGGAACCAACCCGATGCCGGCGTCGGCGTGCCGTACGTCGACTATGCCCGCGGCGACGGTCTCTCGATCGGGCCCGCACAGGACCGCGAGTGGTCGCCGATGATCATCGACGACGACACGACGTGGGTCGTCGATTATCGCGGACTGTGGGGTAACGACACCGCCGACCCGCTGGGCGGAGAACGGGGACCGGCCGGGCCGCGCTACGAACGCTCCACCGAGGTGCGCCACAGCTGGGGCGACGTGATTGGGTGGTCTGGGCTGGCCAAGGTCGCCCCCAACGCGGAGGTCGCGGTCGAACTCGTCGGCCGCCGCCTCGAGGAACTCTCGATTGAATCCCGCGCCGTCGACGGTGAGATCGAAGCTGAACGCACCGCCCTGCGCGCCGACGTTGCGAGCGGCGTCGCCGTGCCGCCATCACGAGAGCAACACCTCGACGAGCTCGTCTCCAGGCGAGTCGGACTCCACGACGAAGGCCGACGACTCGGCGCCCGACTGTCCAACCCGCCGCCCACCCCGGGCCCGCATGATCATCTCCACCACCGCCGGCTACCAACCGATGACGACACCCGCGCCCGTCGGCGGGTCCTGTCGATCTGGTCGGCCTTGAGCACCCCAGTGATTCTCGGGGTGCTCGCGCTGCTCTTCATACCGGGCCTGTCCACCCCGGTGCTGAGCACGATCGTGACCTGGCTCTTCGTTCTCTTGCTCGTCGAAGCCCTTGCCAGACGCAACCTCTTCAACTTCCTCGCCACACTCGCTGTCATCGTGATCGTCGTTCTGGCGGTGATCGCCATCGGCGGTCTCGCGTTCGCCTCCGGCTGGCAGACCCCGGTCGCCGTCTGCCTCAGTGCGTTCGCGTTCGACCAGCTCGTCGTCAACCTCCGCGAGCTCACGCTCGCCTGATCGAAG
>JASJHI010000448.1:0-4521 GCA_033791105.1 Acidimicrobiia bacterium
GGATGGGTATCGCTGCCCATCCGGGCGAGGGCATCTTCATGCTCCAGGTGATCGACCCTTCGGTCGCCGATGAGAATGATCCGGAGTCGATCGTTCCAGAGCTGGACATGTACAACCCGGACAACGGCTGGCGCCCCTGGCCCGAACCGTGCTCGTACGACCCGGCATGGCTGACGCGCTATCGGGCCGCGCAGGTCGAACGAGTGGCGCGGATCGATGCGGTCGCCAAGGCATCGATCGCCGACGCCGCGAGCGTGATTCCCGAACTCCGAACCGTTGATGCGCAGGCCGATCCGGCTCGATATCGCGAGTTGCGTCGGCGCGCCGTCTTCACTCGCTACCTGACCACCTATCGCACGCTTGCCGATCCCGCTTACCTCGATCTGTCGATCGATCCGGACGATCGGCCGATGGGGTCGCTGTTCGCCTTCCCCGACCCGTTCGATGCCAACTACGCCCGTCTCGGACTCGCGCGCACGATGACCGCGCGCGGTTGGTTGAGCACCTGGTCGGGGCTGTCGAGCCACGCCAAACTCGCCGACACGATGCCGATGGTGACCGTGCCGACGATGCTCGTCCACCCCACCGCTGACACCGAGATCCGCTTGTGGCAGGCGCAGGAGATCGTTGCGGCCGCCGGCGCCGACGACGTCACGTATGTCGAGATGAAGGGCGCGCCCCACTATCTGGAGGGCCATCGCCCCGAGGCGCTCGGTCGCGTCGCCGACTGGATCGCGGCGCGCTACCCATAGAACGCCGCGCTGACCGCGATCGCGAGAGCGCATCTTCGGGTGGGTGCGCACCACCGACCGCAGAGGAGTAGATTCGCGTCCCGGGACGATGGGAATGCCAGCCAGCATGGGGACGCCAGCCTTGGGAAGCTTGACGGTCGAGCAGATCGATGCCTCGTTCGGCGCGGTCGTGACCGGCGTTCGACTCGCCGCCGTCGACGACGCGAAGTTCGCCGAGTTGCAGGAGCTCTGGCTTCGATACGCACTGCTGATCTTCCCGGACCAACACCTGACAAACGCCGAGCAGAGCGCGTTCGCGCGGCGCTTCGGTGACCTCGAATTCGATACGTCCGCGATCACCAACGTCCATCCCGACGGCGGACTCCGCGCGGACGACGGAAGCGACGACATGATGAACATCTTGCGCGGCAACCTCGACTGGCATCCCGACAGCACGTACCTGCCCGTGCAGGCGCGGGGTGCGGTCTTCTCAGCCGACGTCGTGCCGCCGACCGGCGGTGAGACCGGGTTCGCCGACATGCGTGCGGCCTACGACGCGCTCGACGAACCGATCCGTTGCCGCGTCGACGAGATGAGCGCGTATCACTCGCTCTACCACAGCCAGCCCGACATGGCGGACCACGGCGGCGTTGGACGAGGCTTCACCGGCTACGGGTTCCGGGGACAGGGCCCGCAGCTACGGCCGCTGGTCAAGGTGCACCCCGAAACCGGACGCCGATCGCTGCTCATCGGCCGTCATGCGTTCGGGATCCCAGGTCTCGAGCCCGAGGAATCGGAGCGGTTCCTCGCTCGACTCGTCGTCGATGCCTGCCGGCCACCCCGTACCTACATCCACTCGTGGACACCGGGCGACGTCGTCCTCTGGGACAACCGCTGTCTGCTGCATCGGGCACTCCCGTGGGACACCACTCTGCCGCGGGTGATGTACCACACCCGGATCGCTGGAGATCCCGTCGCTGAACACGCCGAGGAGGCGCTTGCATGATCGAGGTCACCACATCGGTTTCGATCCTTCGATCGAGCGACGACGTATTCGCATACCTCGCGGACATGGCGAATAATCCCAGCTGGCAGAAGGGCATGCGATCGTGTACCTGGACGAGCGAACCGCCCGTCGGGATCGGCTCGACGTACGACCAGACGGCCAGCTTCCTGGGTAAGACGATCGAGTCGTCCTTCGAGGTGGTCGAATTCGAAGTTGGCGAGCGGATCCGGATTCGCACCGTTGGTGGCACGATGCCGATCGATGTGACACGCACGGTGATCGATCGTCCGGCGGGGACGTGCACCGTCGGGGCGATCGTGCGCGGCGATTCCTCGAAGTTGTTCAAGATCGCCGATCCGGTGATGAAACGGATGGTCGAGCGCAGCGTGCGTGCCGACTACGCCCGCCTCAAGCAGCTGCTCGAGTCCCCCGCGTAGTTCTCGACGGCTGCAGCTCACCGTTCTGCGGAGTGATCTTCCCGCTCAGCGGGAAGCTGTGTGCAAATTTCGGGTGTGGACAGCGCGGATCTCCGGTGGGCATCAGACGATGGGGTGTCCTGGGCCGAGGGCGCGGGCGGCGGCATACGGATCGTCCACGGCGGCCACGACACGGAGGAACTCGTGATCGCGCAGCTCGAGGACGAGGACGGGCAGATCTGTGCCGCTTCCCGGCACGGCCCAGAACTGCTTGCCGTCGACGCCCCTTCCGAGCACGGACGCCACGCGACGGCGACCCGGCCGGAACGCGCCGTCGTGGGGGCCGCGGCCCAGGATCCGACGATCGAGTGCCGGTTCGAGGCCGCCGCGCAGGGTCGCCCAGGCTCCCGCGATCTCGGCCGGGGCGACCACGACCGAGCCCCGCCAGTTGAACGCCCGATCGAACCCCGACAGGTCGATTCGGAACCCCCCGTCGTCATGGTCGACCTGGAAGGGCATGGACCTGACCGTACCGACCGGGGGTGCGGCCGGAATGCGCGTCCGACACGTTGGAAGGCCGTCCGCGGCCGCATAGCATCGTATGGCCGTGTTCGAGAGGCATTTCGAACACCAAACCATCTTGCAATCGATGTCCGGACAGGCCCTCCCCGCTGCTGGGAACGGAACCGTCCGGCGACAACTTCAGTCCGTGCTCCGCACGCCCCGACTCCGTGTCACTTGGGCGGCGGAGCATTTGCGTGGATAGCCCCGTGGGCTCGATCAACCAGAAGGAACTGCCGCCATGGCACAACAAGCGATCGTCGGCGAAAAGGTCGGCATGACGCAGACGTGGGTGGACGACAAGGTCGTCCCGGTCACCGTCGTACGCGTCGACCCGATGCGCATCGTCCAAATCAAGACGTCCGAGCGCGATGGCTACACCGCGCTGCAAGTGACCTACGGCCACCGTGAGGCGAAGAAACTCACCAAGCCCGCAGCGGGACACTTCGAAAAGGCAGGTGTCCAGCCGGGCAAGCGCCTCGTCGAACTGCGCCTCGATTCGGTCGACGGCTTCGAGGTCGGCCAGGAGATCACGGTCGAACAGATCGAGCCCGGTGCTCGAGTCGACGTCACCGGCACCAGCCGGGGCAAGGGATTCGCCGGCACGATCAAGCGACACAACTTTGCCGGCCAGCCGGCTTCGCACGGCAACCACAAGAGCCACCGCAAGCCCGGAGCCATCGGCTCCTGCGCATTCCCCGGTCGAGTCTTCAAGGGACTGAAGATGGCCGGCCACATGGGCCATGAGCAGGTGACCACTCAGAACCTCGAGGTGGTGGTGTCCGACGTCGAGCGCAATCTGCTGCTCGTCAAGGGTTCGGTGCCGGGCCCTGCCGGCGGTGTCGTCGTCGTGCGCAACGCCGTGAAACTCGCCGGAAAGGGAAGCTGACAGATGAGCACGCTCACCCTCAAGAACTCCTCTGGTGCCGACGCCGGCACGGTCGAACTGAACGACGAGATGTTCGGCGTCAAGCCCAACGTGCCGTTGATGCATCAGGTCGTCACCGCCCAGCTCGCTGCCCGCCGGTCGGGCACGCAGAGCACCAAGACGCGGGCCGAGGTCGCCGGCGGCGGTGCCAAGCCGTGGGCCCAGAAAGGCACGGGCAACGCCCGGCAAGGCTCGATTCGCTCGCCGCAGTTTGCCGGCGGCGGTGTGGCGCACGGTCCCAAGCCGCGTAAGTACGGCCAGAAGACCCCCAAGAAGATGATCAAGGCTGCCCTCCGGTCTGCGCTCTCCGATCGCGCGGCAGAAGACAGGATCATCGTCATCGACAGCTGGGGCATCGACGCCCCCAAGACGAAGGACGCCAAGGCGGCGCTCGCAGCACTCGGCATCGACGGCACCGCACTCGTGGTCGTCCATCGTGACGATGCGGCGGTCGCACTCAGCTTCCGCAACCTGCCCAACGTGCAGACGATCCTCCCGGGCGAACTCAATGCCTACGACGTCCTCTGCAACGACTGGATCGTCTTCACCGCGGCAACACTGCCCGGCGCCGCCGAGAAGGGCGCCGGCGTCTCGGCTGGCGTCTCGGCCGACCAACAGAGTTCCGTTCCGGCCGACGGTGAGGCCGAGTCGATTGACGAGGAGAGCCCCGCATGAAGGACCCACGCGACATCATCCTGGCGCCGGTCGTCTCCGAGAAGAGCTACGCGCTGATCGAATCGGGTGTCTACACCTTCAAGGTCGATCCGTCGGCCTCCAAGCCCGAGATCCGCGACGCGGTCGAGAGCATCTGGGGCGTCGAAGTGCTCAAAGTCAACACCCTGAACCGCAAGGGCAAGCGCAAGCGCACCCGCGGTACCA
>JASJHI010000449.1:0-2648 GCA_033791105.1 Acidimicrobiia bacterium
CCTCCCGAGCTCGCGATCAGTCGATCTGGCTGCCGACGGAGCGAACCAGCGGACTCACGCTGATGCGGTGCCCGATGCCTCGACGCACGAGTCCCAGAGCCGCTGTCGCCGCTCGGGCGTGTCGCTGCGCCGCGTTCTGCCGAGCCGGTGGATCGGCCGGACCCGTCGATCGAGCCAGAAGTTGCCCGACGTCGCGCGCGCAGCGTCGTCCGCCGCCAGCCAGGTCATCGTGTCGGCGCCCTCGTTCGGCGTCCGGAGGAGTGGGCCCATGATCCGTCCGAATGTCGGGAGCGAGTCGGCAACACCCGGAGTGTCGGCCCAGCCGGGATGCACAGCGTGGAAGACCACCTCGGTCGACTCGATCCGTTCAGCCCACATCTCGTTGAGGGTGACCTGTGCACGTTTGGCCAGCGCGTATTGCTCGGTCCCGCGGTATGACTCCTTACTCATCTGCAGCCGGTCGACGGTGAGCGGCGCGGTGTACATGCCTCCCGACGACATCGTGATCACTCGACCGGGGCGACGCACGCGCAGCGCCGGCAGGAGATGGTTGGTCAAGGCGAAGGGCCCGACGACATGGACCGCCACCGTGGTTTCGACTCCCGCCACATTGTCGGTGCGGTCGTTCATCAGCACGCCGGCGTTGTGGAGCACGGCGTCGAGTTCGTCGAACGAGTTGGTGATCGTGGTCGCGGCCGCCTCGACCTGCTGAAGGTCGCCCATGTCGCAGACGATCGGGATGATCTTGGCATTGCCCGTCGTCTCGGCGAGGGCCTGCCTGGTGCTCTCGAGGCGCCCGCGATCGCGTCCGATGATGGCGACCTCGGCTCCGCAGACCAGTAGTTGCGCTGCGGCTGCGCGCCCCAGACCGGAGGTGGCACCCGTGACCACGACCGACCGCCCTGACAGGTCGTATTCGTCGAGTGCCGTCCACGAGTCGATTCTCGACCGGACGATCGAGCCAATGCGCGTGAAACTGGGCAGCACCATGAATTCGAGTGCGGCGTCGATGGCATTGTTGCTGATCATGCGGGTCACCTCCGTTCTACTCCGTCGGCCGTCCCGGCGGATGCAACCGGAGTAGGTTGGCAGGCGTGCGCGTGGGAATCACGGGAGCCTCCGGCTTGATCGGATCGGCGTTGGCCGACGATCTCCGCGCCGGTGGCCATGAGGTGGTGGGCATCTCGAGACGTGAAGCCGCCGACGGAATCGTCTGGGACGTCGCGGCGGGGAACCTCGACCCTGCGGCACTGGAAGGCGTCGACGCGGTCGTGCATCTGGCGGGCGAGTCGATCCAGGGTCGTTGGACCGCGGCGAAGAAGCAACGCATCCTTCGCTCACGCGTCGACTCGACCGAGCTGCTCGCTTCGACGATCGCCTCCCTCGATCAGCCGCCGCGGGTGGTCGTGTCCGGCTCGGCGATGGGATATTACGGCGATCGCGGCGACGAGGTGCTCACCGAGTCAGCCGCGGCCGGAACGGGGTTCCTCGCGGATGTCACCCGAGCCTGGGAAGAGGCGGCGGCCCCGATCGCCGATCACGGTGTACGCCTCTGCACGGCCCGCACGTCGATCGTGCTCGCCGCGAACGGCGGCGCGCTGCCCAGGATGCGCACCATCACACGTGCGTATCTCGGTGGCCCGCTCGGCAACGGTCGACAGTTCTGGAGCTGGATCACACTCGACGACGAGATTGCCGCGCTGCGATTCTTGATCGACAACGAGGTTGAGGGCGCCGTCAACCTCGCAACACCGAACCCGGTGCGGCAACGAGAGTTCGCGAAGCGACTTGCCGCGGTCCTCGGGCGACCCGCCGTCATTCCCGCGCCGAGCGTCGCGATCCGGACGGCACTCGGTGAGATGGGCCGCGCGCTGCTGCTCGACTCGACGCGCCTCCAGCCCACCGCCCTCGTAGAGGCCGGCTTCACGTTCGAGACCCCTGATCTCGACGCGGCTCTGGGCCTGTTGCTCGACGCCTGAGAAAATTGGTGCATCCAGTTCGGATGGCTCATCCGTAGGACCTCCTGTACATCCCCCCACCTGGAGGTTTCAAAATGAAGACCCGTACCACCCGTACCGCTGCGGCGCTCATCGCCGTGGCATTCCTCGCCGCCGCTTGTGGCGACGATGGTGACGACAGTTCGAACGACACGACTGCTGCCACCGAGGCGCCCGCCACCGAGGCGCCCAACACCGATGCGCCGACAACCGACGCCGCGGCCGAAGAGCCCGGCACAGTCGTCGAGGTCGCCGTCGCATCGGGCGAGTTCCCGACACTCGTCGCAGCGATCGAGGCCGCAGGCCTCGTCGACACGCTCAACGGCCCCGGTCCCTTCACGGTGTTCGCGCCGACCGAAGAGGCCTTCGCCGCCGCTCTCGATGCGCTCGGCATGACCGCCGACGAACTGCTCGCCGACACCGAGACGCTCACTTCGGTACTCACGTACCATGTTCTCGCCGGCGAGGTCTACGCCGAGACAGTCGTGACGCTCGACGGTGAAGAGGTCGAGACCGTGAACGGCGCCACAGTCAACATCTCGGTCGACGGTGAAGACGTCATGGTCAACGACGCCAACGAGCTCGCCACGGACGTGTTCGCATCGAACGGTGTGATCCACGTCATCGACGCAGTGCTGCTGCCTCCGTCCT
>JASJHI010000450.1:0-3132 GCA_033791105.1 Acidimicrobiia bacterium
CATGTCCTCGACTACGTGTGGCTGAATCCCGGCACGGGTTCGACGGCGCCCGGAGGGTTCGCCGTCAGATAGACGACCGACTCGCGGATGGCCGCGAGCAGCCCATCTGCGAGATCGGCGCCGAAGCCCTCGCGGACGACAATCCGCAGCACGGCGAGATCGGTCGCGTTCGCGGGCATCGTGTAGGCCGGAACCTGCCATCCGCCCATGCGGAGCCGCTCGGAGATGTGAAACACCGTGAACGGGACATCCCCGGACAGCTTGACGGCCACGACGGGGAGATCGGTTCCGCCGGCGAGCACCTCGAACGGGCCGATCCCTGCGATCCCGTCGGCGACGTGGACCGCGACGTCGCGCAGCCGTTCCATGATGGTGCGGTACCCCTCATGGCCGAGCCGGACGAAGTTGTAGTACTGCCCGACGATCTGGTTGCCCGGCCGCGAAAAGTTGAGCGTGAACGTCGGCATGTCGCCACCGAGGTAGTTGACGTGGAAGATCAGATCTTCGGGGAGATCCTCACTCGTTCGCCAGATGTTGAAACCGATGCCCGGATAGGTGAGGCCGTATTTGTGGCCCGAGACGTTGATCGACTTCACCTGCGGAAGCCGGAAGTCCCACACCAGGTCAGGCCGGAGGAACGGCGCAACGAAGCCTCCGCTCGCCGCGTCGACGTGGATCGGCACATCGAGTCCTGCCTCGGCATTCTTGGCGACGACGCGATCGTGGATCTGCTCGATCGGCTCGAACTCGCCGGTGATGGTCGTGCCGAGGATCGGCACGACCCCGATCGTGTTCTCGTCGACGCGCGCGATGACCTCGTCAGGGTCGACGATGAATCGCTCGGACGTGATCGGCACGTAGCGCGGCTCGACGTCCCAGTAACGACAGAACTTCTCCCAGACGACCTGGACGTTCGAGCCCATGACCATGTTCGGGCGGTCGGTCGGAAGACCCGCGGCGCGTCGCCGGGCCCGCCAGCTCCACTTCATCGCCAGTCCCGCGAGCATCACCGCCTCGCTCGACCCGACCGTGGAGACGCCCACCGCATGCCCATCCTCCTCGCGGGGTGCGCTGAAGAGATTGGCGACGATGTTGACGCAGCGACGCTCGATCTCGGCGGTCTGCGGGTACTCGTCCTTGTCGATCATGTTCTTGTCGAACGTCTCGGCCATCAGTCGCTCGGCCTGGGGATCCATCCATGTCGTCACGAACGTCGCCATGTTCAACCGAGAGCTGCCGTCGAGCAGCAGTTCGTCATGGATCAACCGGTAGACCGCCTCCGGGGAACTCTCGCCCTCCGGCAGTTCGAGCTTCGGGATCGGCCCAGCGGTGAGGCGCCCTGCGTACGCGGGTGCGAGATATTCGCCTTCTCTGCTGTGCTGTTGGACCATCACCCGAGAGTACGGCCAACCGCGGCGAGACCGCCAACGATCGGCACCGCGCTATGGGCGGGTCGGCTCCAGCCGGAGTCCTCGCTCGTCGCGGACGACCTCCATCGCGAAATCGAACGCGTCGACGTGCGCTGCCAGCTCGATGTCCGTCGGGTCGCAGTGTTCGCGAGGGAGCAGGCGCGTGCGGCGTGCCTCGTCGGTCGCCAGCAACGCACGACCGGTCGCCTCCGCGTCGGGCGTCTGCCCCACGCGGACGCGCTCGATGTACTCAGCGGTGAGACGGTCGTCGCCTCCGGAGTCGTCGGGGCGATCGGGGAAGCAGCCGGTGATGACGTAGGCGGGGTCTCCGAGGCCGGAGTCCTCGACGGCACGGGCGGTCGACGACCCGCAGGCGAGGCTCGCCGCCCACAGTCGCGTCGCACTCGTGGCGTTGACGACGCCCTGGGTGCCGGCGGAGGTTCGTTGGACGAGCGTGCGGCCGTCGAGGTCAGCGCGCGAAACGGAAGCTGGTGAGTTGGGGAAATCGAATCCGTCGGGGCGGAGGCCGTGGTCCTCTCCCATCGCCAGCACGCCGGAGTGTCTGTCCTTGAACCGCAATGCCTCGTCGACGCCGGACACGAGATAGATCGCGGCCGCGCCAGATCCGAACGCGTACGCCGCCGTCGAGAACGCCCGGATCACATCGATCACCACGACCGCACCCGACACCCCGTCGAGCTCCCACCTCTTCAGTTGCCGACTCTTCAGTTGCCGAGCAGTCATCGCTCAGTTCTACCCGCTCACGTGGGCCCTCTCGGCGTCGATCCTTGCGCTGACCGTCGGATCTGACGCCGAGACTCCTCCGGCGTGGGCACAGCAGAGCGCCCGAGTAGCTTCGCCGACGTGACGGCCGACACGACCGAGGGGGCACCACCGCTCAGCTGGACCATCGGCGACGTCACGATCACGCGGGTCGAGGACCGCCTCGTGCACGTGCCGCGGGAGCAAATCCTGCCCGACATCACCGATGAGCAGATCGCCGGGCAGCGGCCGTGGATCGATCCGTACTTCGATGACGAAGGCAACGTCAGGCTCTCGTTCCACGCGCTGGTCGTCGAGAGCGGCGACACGACGATCGTCGTCGACACCTGCATGGGCACGATCGAGCCGCGCCCGGTCCGGGGCGATCCGTCGTTCGTCGATCGGCTGTCGAAAGCGGTGGGCGGAAGCCTGGACAACGTCGATGTCGTGTTGTGCACTCACCTCCACTGGGACCACGTCGGGTGGAACACGATGCACGTCGGAGGCGAGTGGGTGCCGACGTTCCCGCGAGCTCGTTATCTCTTCGGCCAGCGCGAACTCAGCTTCTTCGACGACGGAAACGACGTGCACGACATCGGTGAGACGTCCGTCGCCCCGCTCCTCGCAGCTGGGTTGGTCGACCTCATCGCGACCGATCACGCGATCACCGACGAGGTGCGCACCATTCCGACGCCGGGTCACACACCTGGCCACGTCTCGGTACTGATCGACTCGGGTGGGGCGACAGCGGTGATCACGGGTGACACATTCCACACCCCGCTCCAGTTCACCCATCCCGAGATCGCGCCGACGCCGTTCGACTGGGACACGGCGATGTCGAGTGACACGCGTCGACATCTCATCGACCGCTACGGCGACTCCGACACGCTCGTCGTGGGAACACACTTTGCTCCACCCACCGCCGGCCGGATCCGCAGCGGCCGGCCCGGCCAGGCCACGG
>JASJHI010000451.1:0-4478 GCA_033791105.1 Acidimicrobiia bacterium
GGAAGGAATCGCGCCCAGATCGTCGATGCGCCGATCGCGGATGGGAACAGGCTGGGTGGCTCAGGTCGCGCGCATGGCGTCGCGGAGCTCGCGATACCCGATCAATGTGGCGTCGGCGGCGTCGAGCCGTGCTCTGAGATCGCTGCCGGTCACGAGCGCCAGATCATCGATCCAACCCTGCGCGGCATCGGTGATCGCCCGCACTTCACCGCTGTCGATCGCCGGCTGCACATGGATCTCGGTGACACCCGCTTGCAGACCGTCGATCGCCTGGAAGACCCGGTCGGAGCTCCCGGCCCGCCAATCGTGGTCGAAGTGATCGGGAAAGACCACACCTTCCTCGGTGGCCAGCCTGCGGAACGGGAAGCCGGCGTGCTCGGCAGTGATCGTCGACGGAAGACGGATCGGAAGGCGGTACTCGACCGCCAGCTCGAGGTAGATGTCGAAGAACTCGGGCCGCAAGGTGATCGCCGACAGGTGAGGGGCGAGATGTGTGACGTCGACGCCCCAATGGAGTGCCCGCTCGGTCTGCGCGCGGAGTTCGCGCAGCACCTCGCTGTGATCGGCATGTTCCCAGAGGTCTTCGATAGCCCGGGGGAAACCGCCCTCTCCCGACTGCAGCGACGGAGCGTGGGTGATGGGTCCCCAGCGATAGCACTGGTGCTCGGCATTGAGCGTGAGGTGAACGCCGATGTCGTCCGCTTCGGTGGCCTGGGCGGCTGCGTGGTGGGCCCATGGCGCGGGCACCATCAGCGAGGCTGTCGTCGCGGAACCATCCCTGAGCGCGCGGTACACACCGACGTTTGCGGCGTGGCACGACCCGAGGTCGTCACAGGAGATGATCACGAGCCGGTCGTCGGGCCTGTACCCCAGCCGCTCGGCAAGGCTCGTCGTCGTGGTCACCGGCCCGACGCTATCCGCGCATCAGCCGCGGCATTTCGCCCAGATTCCGACGTTCTCGCGCTCAGCCGTCCGAGCGTCGTCCGCGAAGGCCTCTGCGTAGGTGCTGTTCGGCTCGATCGTCAGCGGTACCGCGAAGCCGCGGCGCACGATCTCGCGGTTGACGAAGACACCGGTGTCGACCACGTGCACGTAGCCGAGCAGTCGGCCGTAGTCGTCGCGACCAACAAGGTCGCGCTCCACCCGGATGTCGGTGCCGACCGGGAGTAGTGCGGTCGTGAAGCCGCTCGCCTCGGGTCCGTAGCACCCGATCGGCTTCGTCGGGTGTTTCGTCTCCGGCGTGTCGATCCCGATCAGGCGGACGCGTTCGAGGTCGCCGTCGATCCGAACCTCGATCGTGTCGCCGTCGACGACCTCGACGACGGTTGCATTGGCGCGTGCCGTGTTCGAGGTCTCGTCGGTGTCGGTTCCGTCGGTGGTGTCGGTTCCGTCGGTGGGGTCGGGGTCGCCTCCACAGGACGCCACCGCGAACAGCACCGCGACCGACAGGCCACAGCGACTCCAGGCTCGACGCGATGTTCTCCGCACGAGGTCGTGTCTATCGGCCGTCCATCCCGCAGACGTCCGCCGGTCGTCCGATGTCGCGCAGCGCCTCGGTGGCCTCAACCCAGCGACTTCTCGAACCAACGGTGCGCGTACGGGTTCTCGCAGTACCTGGAGATGGGTAGATAGCCGGCGGACTCGTACATCGTGATCGCCTCGACGAGCACGGCATTTGTGTCGAGGCGTACGACCCGGTGACCCATCCCGCTCGATCGACGCTCGAGATCGCCCAGCAAGCGCCGCGCCAGCCCGAGTCCCCGCCACGCGGGGTCGATCCACATCCGCTTGATCTCGCCGATCCCTGGTTCGAGCGTCAGGAGACCGCCACAACCGATCACGACCTCACCCGAGCGACCGACCACGAACTCGCCGGCAGGGGGATCGAAGTGCTCTGGATCGGCGGAGAGAGCGTCGCCCGGATCGAAGCCGCCGTCGAAGCGATCGTGGAGTTCCGCGAAGTACCGCGACATCGCCTGCTGCGCCGTTCGGGTCAGCGGGTCGATCGAGTCGAATGTCACGGTCGCCGAACCGATGAGCTTCCCCGCGCGTGTGAGCAGCTCACCCAGTTCAACTGCCCGCCGTTCGCCGAGGAGCTCGAGCATCGCGCCGACCTGCGCGTCGGACAGCCGGTCGAGCACCTCCCATTCGCGCTCGCCCTCGACCGTGAGGTCGACGATTCGTCGCCGTCGGTCGTTGGGATCGGCTCGCGTGGTGACGAGGCCGTCGTTCGTGAGACTCCGAAGGAGACGGCTCGTATACCCCGAGTCGAGTCCGAGCCGTGAACGCAGCTCCGCGACCGTTGTGCCCTCTCCGCCGATTTCGTAGAGCAGACGGGCTTCCCCGAGCGGTCGGTCACGGCCGAGGAAGTGTCCGTCGAGCGCGCCGATGTGCTGCGTGAACAGGCGGCTGAATTCGCGAATCGAAGCCACCCCGATGCCGCGAGATTACCTGACTCAGGTCAGCGATCTACGCGAGACGGTCCCGGAACCGTGGATGTTGGGCTCGAGATCCGCAACATCTCGACGGGGACGGCTCGGGCCTGCTCAGATGCTCTCGATGATCGTGCCGGTGCCGAGGCCTCCGCCGCAGCACATCGAGATCAGGCCGTAGCGTCCATCGGTGCGCTCGAGTTCGTAGAGCGCCTTGGTCATCAGAAATGCGCCGGTGCCGCCGAGCGGGTGCCCGAGCGCGATCGCGCCACCGTTGGGATTCGTCTTCTCGAGGTCGGCGCCCGTGGCCCGCGCCCACGCAAGAACGACCGATGCGAACGCCTCATTGATCTCGAAGACGTCGATCTCGTCGATCGTCAACCCGGTTCGGTCGAGCAGCCTCTCGGTGGCGTCGATCGGGCCGGTGAGCATCAAGACCGGGTCGACACCGACCAGGCAGGTGTCGACGACCCGCGCTCGCGGCGTGAGGCCGAGTGCGATTGCCTTCTCCTCGGTCATCAACAGCACGGCGGCGGCGCCGTCGGAGATCTGTGACGCATTGCCGGCGGTGTGGACGCCGTCCTCGCGGCCGACTGGCTTGAGCGAGGCGAGCTTCTCGAGGCTGGTCTCGCGCAGGCCTTCGTCACGATCGACGAGATGCGTGGTGCCGGTCGGCTTGCCGTCGTCGTCGAGGTCCGGCGCCTCGACGGTGACGTACTGGCCGGCGAAGCGGTCCTCGTCCCACGCTCGGATGGCGCGCTCCTGCGACGCGAGCCCGAAGGCGTCGGTGTCGGCGCGTGTGACGTCGTACTTCTCGGCGATGCGTTCAGCGCCCTCGAACTGCGATGTCATCTCGTACTGCTCGAAGTAGGTCTTGGGGATCGGGATACCGAGGCCGTGCTTCTTCGAGCCGCTACTGCCGATCGGCACCCTGCTCATCACCTCGACACCGCAAGCGATGGCGACGTCGACGACCCCTGACCCGATGAGCGATGTCGCGAGGTTGGTCGCTTGTTGACTCGAGCCGCACTGTGTGTCGATCGTCGTTGCGGCTGTGTTCATCGGAAGGCCGGCCGCGAGCCAGGCCGTGCGCGTGACGTTGAACGCCTGCTCGCCCACTTGGCTGACGCAACCACCGACAACCTGACCGACCTCGTTCGGGTCGATCCCGGTGCGGTCGATGATCGCTCGTTGGACCTGTGAGAGCACCTCAGCGGGGTGCATCGTGGAGAGCCCTCCGCCGCGTTTGCCGATCGGCGTGCGGACGGCATCGACGATCACGACGCCGGACTTCGAGTTGGTGGGATTCGACATGCGCCGACCCTATGTCGACGCATCCGAGATCCTGTAGCCGACTGCGGCCGCATCGCCGTGATTGCGACCCCGATTTTCGCGGCTGTGGGAGCCGTGTCAACCCGTCCGGCGAAGTGTGGCCGAGAGGTGGTGCTGGAGCGGTTGTCCGACCGCCGCCATGCGCAGCGAGTACGAGAGTCGGTCGCCGACGAGCTCGTAGGTTCGTTCGACCACCGTTACCTCCTTGGCAGACGCGGTCGAGCCGATCGAGGTCGACCGGATGTCGAGGACGAGGCCGTCGGTCGTCTCGTCGACTGTGCCCTCGCCGATCTCGGTGATCCCGGTCGGATGCGAGACCACCAGCTCGATCGACCCGGGAGCGGGCACGCGGATGTAGCCGGTCTCGCTGTGCAGCGGACGGCCGTCGTCTTCGGCCCGCGTCCGCTGGGTGTACGCGAGGAATGGCTTCCCGACATGCCCGAACGTGCACGACTCGAGGTAGTCGAAGTCGTCGATCGTCGGGTACAGACCGCTGCCGATTCCCTGCCACACGCCGACGAGCGGCGCAAGCACGGCGAGATCGGGATGGAGCGTTGGTTGCACATCGGGTTGAGTGCTGCCGTCCATTGTCGAGAGCGTACGCCACCCGCCTCCGCGGCGCGGCGTGCTACGCATGGACGCGATGCCCGTCGCGCCGAACACCTCCCATCTCTACGCCCCTCTGATCGCGGCGCCCGTCGATCACGATGGTGG
>JASJHI010000452.1:0-3164 GCA_033791105.1 Acidimicrobiia bacterium
GAGCTGTGACTCCGCCACAGAGCACAGCCTGCTCACCGAACAGATCAGTTTCGGTCTCTTCGGAGAATGTGGTTTCGATTACTCCGGCGCGCGTGCCGCCTATTGCGTCGGCGTACGACATCGCCACGGCGCGTGCTTGGCCAGAGGCATCTTGCTCCACTGCGATGAGAGCAGGAACACCGCCGCCCTCGGTGTAAGTACGACGGACGAGGTGACCTGGACCCTTCGGAGCGATCATGATGACGTCGCAAGTATCCGGGGCCTTGATCCGACCGAACCGCACGTTGAATCCGTGCGCAAACGCAAGTGCTTTGCCGGGCGTCATGTGCTCGGCAATTGACTCGTCGTAGATGTGTTTCTGTTCGGTGTCAGGAGCGAGCAACATGATGACGTCAGCCCACGCCGAAGCGTCGCCAATCGGCATCACGGTGAGGCCGGCTTCCTCCGCCTTCGTCTTCGAGGACGAACCCTCTCGCAGACCGACAACGACGTCGACTCCGGACTCTTTCAGATTCAGAGCGTGGGCATGACCCTGCGAGCCATATCCGATGACGGCGACCTTCTTGTCTCGGATGATCGAGCTGTCGGCATCGCTTGCGTAATAGACGGTGACGGCCATGTCAGCCAGCCTTTCCATTTTTGGTAGATGTTGAGGACGGAGTTTGAAATTGATTGACAGCGCGCATACGAGCGCCACGTTCGAGTTTCGGCAGGGCCACCCGGCCCGTGCGTTGGAGCTCAACGATGCCATATGCATCGAGCAGATCTTCAAAATCATCGAGCTTGTCGGGGTGCCCCTCGAGGCTCACGGTGAGCGCGTTCTCGGCGACCGCGATGATCTTGCCCTCGAAGATGTTGACGAGTTCGGCGATGTGGCTGCGCTGTTCGGCAGGCGACTTCACGGTGGCGATCAGGAGTTCACGTTCGACAGAGCGGCGCGGATCGAGTTCGGAGATCTTGATGACGTCGATCAACTTGAACAGCTGTTTGGTGATCTGCTCGAGCGGCGTCGAATCGACGTCGACGACGATGGTGATGCGGCTCATCCCCTCGTCCTCTGCCGGAGCGACCGCGAGTGAGAAGATGTTGTAACCGCGCCGCGCGAACAGCCCGGCGACGCGAGCGAGAACGCCCGGCCGGTTCTGCACGAGCACCGACAGGATGTGGTGGTGCACCGTGTGCCCTGAATACTGATTGATCGTCGTCATTGCGACACCTCCGAGATGCGAGCGAGGGAGCGCCAGCGGACGAGTGGTTGCACGCGGCGCGGGCGATGCTTGGCGTGGCCGGGGAACGCCGAGATGGTCGTCACTTCAGCGCCTCCGCACGGTCTTGCTGGGTGGGGTGGAGGATGAGGTCGTCGTTGCCGGCGCCTGCCGGCACCATCGGGAAGACCTTCTCGGTCCACTCGGTACGGAAGTCGATCACGACCGACCGGTCATTGATCGCGTTCGCCTTCTCGATCGCCGGGCCGACCTCCTCAGGTGAGTCGACCCTGATTCCGACGCACCCCATCGACTCGGCCCACATCACGTAGTCGGGCACCTGGCCGTTGAGAAACACCTCCGAATAGCGCTCGTCGTAGAACATCTCCTGCCACTGACGGACCATGCCGAGATAGCTGTTGTTCAACAACGCCACCTTGATCGGCAGGTTCTCGACGGTCGCGGTCACGAGTTCCTGGGCGGTCATCTGGAAGCAGCCGTCGCCGTCGATCGCCCACACCGCATGATCGGGTTTGGCCGCCTTCGCGCCGATCGCAGCGGGGATCGAGAATCCCATCGTTCCGAGACCACCGGAGTTCACCCAGGTGTACGGCTCGTTGAACTTCCAGAACTGCGACGCATACATCTGGTGCTGACCGACGCCTGAGGCGACGATCGTCTTCTCAGGTGCGAACCGGTGGAGCTCCTCGATGCAGTACTGCGGCTTGAGTGCTTCCCCGGGTTCGGACTGCTCGTAGGTCATCGGGAACTGCTCACGCCAACCGGACACCTTGCTCTTCCACGCCGACGTATCGGCTTGGGTCGCGCCACTCTCGAGCATCCCCTTGATCGCTTTGACGATCTCCGTGATGACGTAGTCGCAGTCGCCGACGATCGGCACGTCCGGACGTCGGACCTTTCCCTGCTCGGCCGGATCGATGTCGACGTGGATCACCTTGGCGTCCGGCGCAAAGGCGTCGACCTTGCCCGTGATGCGATCGTCGAAACGGCTGCCGAGCGCGATCAGGAGATCGCTCCTCTGCATCGAAGTGACGGCGGTGGCGTTGCCGTGCATTCCCGGCATGCCGAGGCACAGCGGATGATCGTCGGGGAACGCACCGCGCGCCATCAACGTGGTGACGACGTAACAGTCGACGAGTTCCGCGAGCTCGCGCAGCCCCGCGGCGGCACGCGCCTTGAGGATGCCACCGCCGGCGTAGATGATCGGCCGCTCGGAGGCGAGGATCAGGCGGGCGGCCTCCTTGATCATCCGCGGGTGGCCCTTCACGTTGGGGCGGTAGCCCGGCAACGAGGCGAGCACCTCGTCGTCGCTCGGCCAGTGCCATGTCATCTCGTTCTGGAGCACGTCCTTCGGCACATCGATCAGCGTCGGGCCGGGGCGCCCGGTGGTTGCGATGTGGAACGCCTGGCGGACCGCCATCGGCACGTCCTCCGCGCTCATGATCAGCTCGTTGTGCTTGGTGCACGAGCGGGTGATGCCGACGGTGTCGCATTCCTGGAAGGCGTCACTCCCGATCGCCGGCGTCGGAACCTGGCCGGTGATGGCGACCATCGGCACCGAGTCCATGTAGGCGTCCATCAGCGGCGTGACGAGGTTCGTCGCCGCTGGGCCCGATGTGACCATTGCGACACCTGGCTTGCCGGTGACGTGCGCGTAGCCCTCGGCCATGTGCCCGGCGCCCTGCTCGTGACGCACGAGGACATGGCGGATCGAGCTGTCGACGAGCGGGTCGTACGCGGGGAGGATGCATCCTCCGGGCAGGCCGAACATCGTGTCGACGTTCTCGTGCTCGAGGGCTCTGATCAGCGCTTGTGCGCCGGTGATCTTCTCAGCCATGGCGGGGCTTCTTTCCTGTGGACGGGCGAGTGGGTGGGAGGCGGGATGGCGCCGAAAAAGCAAACGACCCCCCGTCTGGGAGGTCGTGAGCACGCGCGGCG
>JASJHI010000453.1:0-5590 GCA_033791105.1 Acidimicrobiia bacterium
GGCGGGCGCCCGGCCAGGCGGTCGGCGGGTTGATCGAGGCAGTCGGATCGGTCAGCGGTGCGCTCGGACCGGCGGCTCGCGCTCCGCGCAGCTCACTCAATCGACGCGTTGGTCGACATCGTCGGCTGGACTCGACCGGGATGTCCTTCGCCGAGATCGAGCAGATCCGCGACCGGCTCGGCGGCTCACCGAACGACGTGGCACTCGCCGTGCTCACCGGCGGCCTGCGCTCGTGGTTCGAGGATCACCAGGAGCCGCTGGAGGAACTGCACGCGATGGTCCCCGTCTCGGTGCGCCCGCCAGCCGCGGCTGGGCAGGGAGGAAACCTCGTTGGCGCAATGATGATCTCGCTTCCCCTCGCCGAATCGGATCCGGCACGGCGTGTGGCGATCATCAGCGAGCGTACGACCCGCGCCAAGCAGGAGCATCAGGGTCCCGGAGTAGCCGCGGCGCTGGGTGCGTTCGACCACATCCCACCGATGGTTCCTGGTGTCGTGGGCGCGGCCGTGCGGTCCTTCGTCGCCAACCAGCGATACGTGAACCTGGTGGTCACGAACGTTCCGGGGTCCCCGCGGCCGCTGTATCTGCTCGGTGCGGAGGCGACGTCGATCATTCCGGTGGTCCCCCTCGGGCCGAACACGGTGCTCGGCGTGGCGCTCCTGTCGCACGTCGACACCCTGACCTTTGGACTCCACTTCGATCCAGACCTCTGCCCAGACGTGGATCGCTTGACCCGCGAGATCCGCGATGCCGTCGAAGAACTCCTCGTCGCGGCGCGGCCCGATTGAGGAGCGGCTTCAGCCATCCCTGGTGCCAACCCCATTGTCCAGCGGTCCCGTCGGAGCTCTGGCCGCTGCCGTGTGGAGCATCTGGCCGACGGTCATCTACCCGACCCTGATCGATGATGTTGCGAGGAAGATTGATGAGCGCCGCGCCCGCTCTGCTTCGTTGTTGGTGCGCAGCTGCGGTGAACTGCCGATCAACGAGGTCACGTGGCCGCTCCGCAGCGTCGTCGGGGAGTTGTCGCTGAGCGTTGAGAAGGGTGTCGCCCGACGCGGCGCGCCGCGTGCTCGGTGGTGGTGTAGGACTGGACGAAGTGCTCGTGTCCGCTGAGCGTTATTGGTTGGAGTTCCAGTTGCGGATGTAGGCCCATTCCTCGAGCAGCATCCTGTGGAGGCGCTCGACCTTGCCGTTGATCTGGCGCCGGAGGAGCCGGGCAAGCCAGCCTCAGACACTCAGACAACGGCTCATGCGCGGCACCGCTCATCCACTAGGTCATGCGGCGGAGGCCTGGTGGCCAGTCGGCGCTGTGGGCAGCGGCCTCGTGGGCCGCGGACAAGAACGCCAGCAGCGCAGCCCTCGGATCGGCGCTGGCCCGGACGAGGTGGTAGGGGAACAACCACTCCCCAGGTCGGCGTTCCACTCGGCTCCGGGTGGCATCGGGCGATCCCGATAGCCGTCGGGGGTCGGATAGGTGTACGCATCGAAGGATCCCTCGCGTGCTCCGTCTGGAAAATCGTAGGCCGCGACCTCGTGGGAGTAGCCCTGCCACATGACCCAGTCGGCGACGTTCGGAGCACTCGGGATGGCGGGGCGCGGGTCGCCCCGAGTACCGGGCCGCGGCATAGTCCAACGCACCCCACCACAGGCCAGGCCTGCTCTGCTTGCCCACGAAATCGGACCCGAAGGAATCGAACACGCGGTCGACCGACGAGAGAAGCCTCCAGAACGCGGTCGCCGATTCATCGTCGTCGTCGGCGGCATGTCCGGAGTCTTCAGCGAACGGTGTCGCCGGGTCGGGTACCTCGACCGGTCGGGCCAGTGTCTCGATGTGCAGCTCGAGCTCTTCGAGGGCCTGCGTGAATGAAACGTAGAAGTCGCAGAGCGGCTCAGGCCGAAGGCTCAACCGGCGGCGATCGGTGTCGCTCACGATCTCGACATAGTGGTCGACGAGGTCGACCTCGACCTCGAACCGGACCCGGCTCTGCGCAGTGAACAGTGGGTCCGAAATCCGGTGGCCGAGAGCCGGAGCGGGACGTTCCACCAGTGGTTCTGCAGTGTGGTGCCCCGCAGCGAGAGCTTGCCGATGATCTGCATCCTCAAGAGGAGGGCGTCGCGGGTGTCTCGCCGGCCGCCGAACCAGATCCCTCGCGCGCCAAACTTCCCGGCCCCGGCCACCTCGGAGATCACCCCTTTGTGGCTACTCCCCTTGGATGCGATGGCGATCCCCGCATGCGACGCCACGTTGGCACCGAGCAACTGATCGACCCTCCATGCGGCGAAACCTGTGCACCACGTGAGCCGGATCCGGCGCAGTCACTGTCGTCGGCATCGTTGTCACGGGCGAAGTCGGCCCAGCCACCTCCAACGTCGATCAGGACGTCACGTTCATCGATCCAGTACTCGACGACCATCGGCAACAGGTCTGGCGAACTGGAGATCGACGTGCCAGCTCCGAGCTGATCGTCGCCTCGAACCCCTCTCAGATTGCTGCAGGCGGATCGAGAAGCACGACGTCAGATGCGTCGAGCTCCGCCATGATGCGCCGGATCCGGTCGACGTCGGCTGCGTCGATGCCGAGGTCGTCCTGGTTCTGCACCAGCTTCCGAAGGTCAGCAAGAGGCGGGCCATCCCTCGCCTCGGAGATGGCGACATTGGGCATCGTGCAGCTGGACTCACACACATGTCGTCGATGCGCGACCAGCGACTACCGTACCGCTGGCAGAGGAGGTGACGCTGGAGTGAAGCGGATGACGTACATGAGCACCTTCTCTCGGCCACTCTCGCCTGAGGAGATCTCCGGGATCGGCACGTATGCATCCGTGCGCAATTCCGGGGACGGCGTCACCGGAGTGCTCTTGACCCTCGGTTCGGTGTTCTTCCAGATCATCGAGGGCGAGGAGGGCGCGATCGACGACCTCTATGGCCGAGTCCTACGCGATGACCGACATACCGACATCATCTGCTTGCGGACGGAGCAGGACGCCCCGGACCGGTTGTTCCCGGACTGGTCGATGAACGTGTACGACCTCGACCACATCGGCGGCGACGTCGTCGACCCTCTGAAGCTGCTGCTCGACCGCATGAGTGAGGCACAGCACATCATCGAACGGTACACGCAGCCCGCCGTGTCACGGATCATGACCCAGGGCCTCAATCCGTTGGACATTCCGTTGCGCAAGGTCGACCGGCTGGTGCTGTTCGCCGACATGGTGGCGTTCTCGACGATCAGCGACCGACTCCCGATCGAGGACGTGTCCGCGCTCGCCAATACCTACCTAGAGATCTGCTCCGCTGGTATCGCCCGCCAGCACGGCGAGGTCACGAAGTTCCTCGGCGACGGCGTGATGGCGTACTTCGACGCGGACGGCGCCGACGCGGCGCTTCAAAGCTGCGTCGACATCCAGCACGAGCTGCGAGAAATTCGGGAGACCGCGCCGCCACACAGCCGACTTCGGCTGCTCTTCAGTGGCTTCGGTCTGGCGCTCGGGCCGGTGGTCGAGGGCAGCATCGGATCGTCGGTGAAGATGGACTACACGATCATCGGTGAACCGGTGAACTCCGCGGCGAGAGTCGAGGCGCTGACCCGCAAGCACGACCTACCGGTCCTGATGACCGAGGCGGTGGTCCATGCGACGCTCCGCCCGTGGGAGATTCGCTACCTCGGTGACTTCGACATCGGCCGCAACACAGCGAGCCCGGTGCACTCGCTCACCACAGGTGCCGCCAACTCGACGGGAATGTGCTCGGCCGTCGCAGACTTCCTCGACGTCGTTGCGACTCCCGAGCCCTGAAGATCTCCAAGTGCGATCGGTGCTGACGTCGCGACAATCGTCACCACCATTGCGGTTCTCGGCGGTGGGTCATCGCCGCGCGCCCGGCAATTCTGTGCTACCAGAGCTGGGCTACCCCGATCCCGACGGCAGCCCGAAGATGTCGGGCTGGAGTTTTCCGCCGTTCCACTCGGAATGGACCCGACGAAGACGCTCGACAGACAGCAACGCTCGGCGCAACTCGGCCGACATGACCTCGTGGGGCGAGGTTTGAGATCGATGCACAGCGATGGCCTTCTCCCTCAGCTCCAGCAACCACGCGGTATCGACGACGGTGGTGGGTCCAGTCCTCCGGAGGGCCGAGTTCGCCCAGACCGAGATGCTCGGTGTCGGGCTGATCACGCCGCACTGCCGCGACCCACTTGCTCATGAGCTGCTGAGGCGGAGAGCGGAGATATCCGGCTGATGTCCGCCATGCAGCCACCTGTGCGGCCTGTCGTCTTGCTGCCCGCCGCGAACTCGTGCCAGTACTGACAGACAGGTTGATCCAGCTCGAACAAGCCCGTGTCGAGTACGACCGCCGCCGCCGCAGCGGCCATGCCCTTCGTCGTCGACCAGCCCGTCACCAGCGTGTCTTCGCTCCAAGACCGGGTCCGTGACCGTCCAGGTAGCCACTCCACAAGTCGACAACGGCCTCGCCGTCCTGCGCAACCGAACACGCCGCTGAGGTGGACCCTGGGCCGAAGCCCTGGTCAACTGGTGTCGGAGGGGGGACTTGAACCCCCACGCCCATTAATAGGGCACTAGCACCTCAAGCTAGCGCGTCTGCCAATTCCGCCACTCCGACGTGATGGGTCTGTGACCCTATCTGGGCGGTCGTGTTGCTACGCGCCCTGAAGGAGGAATGTGAGCGAGACCAGCGTGAAGATCCAGACCAGCGACAGCACGAAGGTGATGCGGTTGAGGTTGCGCTCCGCGGCCGTGGATCCGAGTGCTGCTCCCCCGCCACCACCGAACATGTCGGACAACCCGCCACCGCGACCGCTGTGCATCAAGATGCCGGCGATCAGACCGGCCATCGAGAGCACATTGAGCACCAGGGTGATGTAGAGGACGACGTCACGCACGGCCGACAATCCTACCCGTCAGGAACGAGATTCGAAGCTCGGCGCGTGGGTGGAAGAAACCCGGATCACGTCGGCTCGAAGCCGACCGGCTCGCCACGCCGTTCGGCCCGTTCCGCTGCGTCGAGTGGGAAGTGACACGCGGAACGGAGACCCACCGTGCGGTCCTCCAACTCGGGCACCTCCTCGACACAACGCTCCTGCGCTTTCCAGCAGCGCGTGTGGAACCGGCAGCCCGACGGCGGGTCGATCGGCGAGGGAACATCGCCCTGCAGCAAGATTCGGCGACTGCTGGCCTGTGAGGTTGGGTCGGGAATCGGCACGGAGGACAAGAGCGCCTCCGAGTACGGGTGTGTGGTCTCGTCGTAGATCGCGTCGCCGACGCCGATCTCAGCGATCTTTCCGAGGTACATCACAGCGACCCGGTCGCAGATGTGACGCACCACCGTCAGATCGTGCGCAATGTACAGGTTCGACAGCCCGAACTCCTTCTGGAGGTCCTCGAGCAGGTTCACCACCTGCGCCTGCACCGACACGTCGAGCGCTGAGACGGGCTCGTCAGCGATGATGATGCTCGGCTCGAGCGCGAGCGCCCTCGCGATACCGATGCGCTGGCGTTGCCCCCCGGAGAACTGGTGCGGATACCGGTTGCTGTGGTCGGGGTTGAGTCCGACGACCTTCAGCAGGTCCTGG
>JASJHI010000454.1:0-6738 GCA_033791105.1 Acidimicrobiia bacterium
TCGATCGCGCCGCCGCTACCGGGCGGGCGCGGCGCGCGCGAGGCGATCCTGCTGGCGCTGTCGACGGCGCCAGCCGGTGAGGCACTCGTTCCGGTGGTGCTGGTTCGGTTGCTGCTCGTCGGCGTCGAGTTGGTGTTCTGGCTGGTCGCCTCGACCCGACGACCGAGCAGCTCGCCGACGTCGACGACCACCGCCGCCTAGCGCTCGCCGGCCGCCGGTGGGTCCAGCGTTCGCGCGCGCTGGAATTCGCGTCGGCGCTCGTGATGGAGATGAAGGATCAACTCGGCGAGCAACCCCACGCTCACCAACAGCACGCCCACGACAAAGAGCGTCACCCCGGCGAGCAGGGCCGGCCGGCTGCCCACCTCGTTGCCCGTGATCCACTCGATCAACATCCACACCAAGAGCGCCACCCCCACGGCGCCGACGGCAAGCCCCACCCCGCCGATGAGATGGAACGGTCGCCGATCGTAGGTGATGAGGAACTTCACCGTGAAGAGGTCGAGCATGCCGCGCCAGAATCGGTTGCGGCCGAACTTGGAGGTGCCATGGAGACGGTCTCGATGGTTGACATCCACCTCGGTGACCTGAAAGCCGCTCCAGGCGGCGAGCACCGGGATGTAGCGGTGAAGCTCGCCATAGAGGCTCAGTTCGTCGACCACGCTGCGCCGCATGACCTTGAATCCACTGTTGAAGTCGGAACCTTCGACGCCGGTCATCTTGGCCGTAGCCACGTTGTACAACTTCGATGTGTTCCGCTTCATGAATCGGTCGTGGCGGACATGCCGACGGCCGGTGACGAGGTCGCACCCCCCATCGATCTGTGCGAGTAGCAGTGGCAGCGCGGCCGGGTCGTCCTGGCCGTCGGAATCCATGAGCATCACGAGGTCCGTCGAGACCGCCTCGAACGCGATCCGGAGCGCGTTGCTCTTCCCGCGGTTGACGCGGCTTCGGATGGCGATCACTTCCGGGTACTGGGACTCGAGGTCGTCCAACACCGCTGCGGTGCCATCGGTGCTCCCATCGTCGATCACCATGATCTGCCAGTTCCCGAACTCGGCTTCGAGCACGTCTGCCAACTCACGGACGACCTCGCGCAGATTCTCCGATTCGTTGTATGCGGGAAGGACCGCGCAGATCGACTCGTCGCGCAGTGGGGAGAACTCGGGCTCGTCACGATTCATGTCACGGCACCGATTCGAGGAGGGTCAGCCGCATCGGGAACCTGCGCTCGAAGAAGCGACTGTCATAGCGTTCCTCGTGGGCCACGTCGAAGCCCTCAGGGGTCTCGAACGTCTGCATGGTCGTGTATTGGAGGAGCCAGACGCGGCTGGGCTCGGTTTCGAGGCCGGCAACCGCATCTGCCACCGCGGCGCTCCCCTCTGCGCTGTCGATCATCCGGACCGGAATGTCGGCGTCGTTGTAGTGATCGAAGCCGGAGAGCGCGATGTTGTTCTCGTTCGGGCCCACCATGAGCACGACCGTATCCTCGGGGGCGTCCGCCGCGATGCGCTCGCCTACATCCCCGAAATCGGGCCTCCAAGAGTCGGTCAACACCGGGATCACGCAGGCGACGCTGACGACGAAGAGCACGCCGTACGCCGCGAACCCCACCACGCGTGTGCGAGCCGTGACCGCCCCCGCCGCCAACAAGATGCAGCACATCGGCAGGAGCCCGACGAAATAGCGCACGAACAAGATCGGCTTGACCAACGAGATGAGGACGGCAAACAGGATCGTTCCCACGACTGCAGCCGCCATCACCGTGAGAGGGAAGAGATCCGAATCCTTGGTCCGGGTCGCTCGCCGCCCCGCAATCACGAGCAAGACGGACAACGCCGCGATCGCGAGGAAGATGAGCGCCTTCACGTTGTAGGGGACGTTGACGAAACCTGTGAAGAACCGGGTGATCAGGGCCGGGAGCTCACCGATCGGTCGCCCGGGAAGGGTCGACGACGATTCTCGGTATTGGTGGACGAACGAGGGCATCCATGGCAGAAAGAGCACTGCGATCGCTGCGCTCGAGATGAGCCACCGTCGCCGCTGCTCCGCCTCGACAGAGGTCGTCATGTACGCGACGCCGGTCGTACCGACCACCACCGCCACCGTGAGACCGGCGTAGTAGTGGGTGTAGAGGATGGCTGCACCCAGGACGGTGTAGATCACCCACGCTCCCACCGAGTTACTCCGATGCGCGCGCAGCAGCGAGCCGACCCACAGCGTCACCAGAAGAGCGAGCAACGCATACATCCGCCCCTCGCGGGAGTAGTAGACGTGGAGCGGCAGCACTGCGAGCAGCGCTGCCGCTGCGAGCCCGACCCGCCATCCGAACGTCCGACGACCGAGCAGGTAGGTGAACGCCACCGTCAACACTCCGAATACCGCGCTCGGGAGACGGTGCATGAATTCGCTCTCGCCCAGGCTCAACCAGGGGCGCAGCACCGCCTGGCTGAACAGCGGCGGATGCGTCCCCGCCCGAAGAAGCTCGTAGGCGTCCGAGAGCGGTGCCGTCGCCCGCCGGAAGCTGAGGATCTCGTTGGCCCAGAGGCTGTCGTCACCGAGCCCACGGAGACGTAGAGCCGCTGCCACGACCAGGATCGCAACCAGCGCGACAACCACGGTCGTCTCGTCGGGAGGCTGGTCGTCCTCCCCCAGCGCCCCAACCCCGTCGAGGGCTTCGCCACTCTTCACATCAGTCTGTGTGGAGGCGACTGGCATGGCCGGGGAGACTACCGGTGTTGAGGCCTCCGCTTCGTTGGGCGGAAAGGGAGACGCTTCCCATGGTCGACGTGGAGCCGGGTGCGAGAGTCGAACTCGCGACCACATGATTACAAGTCAAGTGCTCTGCCAACTGAACTAACCCGGCGATTGCAGGTCAAGCTACCTGCCGCTTCGGCGGAGCCGCTCCCGTTGGACTCGAGGGACCGTTGCCGTTGATCGGTCCTCCCGAGCCCCTCGTGCTGGCCTACTCACCAATGGTGCTCAGCATGCCATGCCCGCCGGGCATCATCATGGAGGGTCATAGCGTGTTCTCCTTCTCAGTGAGTGCCTTTCGCAAGTCTCACCAAGGGTCACGCGATGGCCCACCCCACAGGTGGACCCACTCGCTACCAACACCGCATCACGGGACGCCGACATCGCGTCCTGGGAGAGCCAGTTCGACAGAGTCATCGGGTGGAACCCGAAGTCCTTCGCTACCTGCTCGAGCGTCACCCCCTCCTCGCGGTTCTGGGCGACTCTCACGACATCGTCGCGGAACTCCTTCGGGTACGGCTTCGGCATCGCAACATCCTTCCAGGCCCACTCCTCGGGCAAGCCAGATCAGATGTCACCGATCCATGCAGCAGACCCTCCCGCCTGCCCGTGGACGCGGGTGTCACCGTCGAGCGCCCAACATGGGTCGGTCTCGGTGGGTGGTCGGCGGGGACACAGACCCGTTGCCGTGTGGCCAGCAACGGCCAGAAAGGAGCAATATCGCTGCCTGCCGGGGCCGCGACCACAAGTCAAGATAATGACGAGCTGGCTCGACGAGCACGAGCCAGGCACGTTCAGCTTCACCGGGCTGGTCGACCCCACCGACGCCACCGTGATCACCCCCCAGGCAACGGTCGACTACGGCTACTGCTGGTTCAGCCTCTCCCGCGGTCCAGCGATCATCCACGCGCCCCACTACGACCGGTTCTACTCGGTGTCGATCTTCGACATGCTCCACAACGTCCCTGCGGTGATCGTCAACCCGACACGCCCGATCCTGCTCATCCGGCCCGGACAGGAAGTCCCCGACGGCGATCACACCACCGTCGAGCTCGAGACCGATCAGGGGCTCGTCTTCAGCCGGATGATTGTCGTGGACAACCTCGACGAGGTCCAGTCGCTGCACTCCAGCATCCGGATGGAAGGCGGAAGCGGAGACATGTCACGGCCCGTCCAGCGCTTCTCGCCGGCGGTCGAAGCAGCCGGACGAGCCGTCATCGGCGCCGGGATTCCATTCCTCGACCCCGATCAGGCCTTCGGGAAACGGTCGGGCGATGTCGGCGACATCACCCTTGCCGGCGCAGTGATGCTCGGGCAACTCGGGACACCGAGCGACACCGTGCGCTACGGCACCATCCTCGACGACGCAGACGGCGCACCGTTCACCGGCACCGACACCTACGAGCTGACTGTGCCGTCAAGGATCGTCGAGGACGACGGCTACTTCTCGATCACCGTCTACGACCGCGACAGCCAGCTGCTGATCCCGAACGACCGAGGGGTCTACGACCGCACCACCTACAGCGCTGAGCCCGACACCGACGGCACGTACCGAATCACGCTCAGCCCTGATGGCGCGGGCCGCAACGCCATCCCCACGGGACGCCCGTTCTCCGCCATCCTCCGCGCCTACGTCCCCGTCCCAGGCGCCGACATGTCGGTTGGCATCACCAAGCGCTGAGCCACCCAGACCAACGCGCTGCCCATCACCGTTTCCACAGCCCACATGAACGAACCGTCGATGCCGGAGCGGTCGCGCCTGGGTCGGTCGCAGCTGGAGCGGTCGTAGTGGCGTCCTCCACCGCCGCTTCAGCCGTGCGGCCGTCATCGGGTGACGCCGCGGTGCGGACCGGGTCGTCGCTCCGCGGCCTCCTCCTCGCCCTGTCGACGGCGTTGGTCAGTGGTGCAGCGGTCTACATCAACGGCCGAGCCGTCCGTCAGTTCCCGTCGCCGACCGTGTACACGACGGGCAAGAACCTCGTCGCCGCGCTGCTGCTCGTGTTCGTACTTCTGGCGGTGGTCCGCGGTACCGGAGGGCGCCCGGTGGCACCTTCGACGACGCGCCATCGACTCGGCCTCGCGACCATCGCCGTGATCGGCGGAGCGGTTCCGTTCCTCCTGTTCTTCGAGGGCTTGGCGCGGGCGTCGTCGACGGACGCCGCGTTCCTGCACAAGACGCTGGTGGTGTGGGCCTCCATCCTGGCGGTGTCCGTGCTGCACGAACACATCGGACCCGTACACGTCGTGGCGGTGGCCGCACTCGTCGCGGGGCACGCCGCGCTCGCGGGCGGGATCGGCCTCGGCCACGTCGGCACGGGCGAGGTGGTGATCCTCCTGGCCACGCTCTGCTGGGCCGTGGAGTTGATCGTCGTCAAGCGCCTGGTCGCCGAGATCGCACCGGCCACCGTTGCGACGGCGCGGCTCACGGGCGGGGTCGCACTGCTGCTGGCCTGGCTCGGCGTCACCGGCCGGCTGCACGAGCTGGTGGCCCTCGACGCGTCGCAGGCGGCGTGGTTGGCGGCGACCGGCGTCATCCTCGCACTGTTCGTGACCCTCTGGTTCCACGCGATCGCGGCCGCGCGTGTCGTCGACGTGACCGCGATCCTCGTGCTACCGGCTGCCGCGGGCGTCGGCGGTCTCGCGCAGCTCGTCGAGCGTCGGTAGGTAGAGCAGAAACGCGCCGAAAGCCGCGAGCAGCCACGCGATCATCATCCGCAGGTCGAAACCGCGGACGATCAGCGCGGCGACCCCGATCGCGACCAGCGGCACCGCCGCGAATGCGTGGGTTCCGACCGCCACGAGCGCGGCGACGGCGTGCACGACGAGGAGAAGGGTCCGGTCGGTCCTGACGTAGTCGACCAACGCGATCGTCGCGACCGTCACCGCCAGCGCGACCAATGAGTAGCCGCGCACCTGGCGGGCCTGCTCGACGAACATTGGCGTCATCATCAAGACGCCGGCGGACGACAGCCCGGCGAGGGTTCCGAACCGGCGGGCGCGCGCCGATGCCGATCCGCGGCTGATCAGCAGTCCGACCGTGACGCTCTCGTCGTACGCGAAGCCCCGGTCGATCTTGCCGCTGAGGACGAGCGCGGTCACGAGGCCCGCCGCAACGCCGACCAGTGCGGCCGCGTGCCGGCGCAGCATCTTCATCACCGCTGACCGTATTCGGTCGGTGCTCTCCGCACTGCGCCGCTGTTCGACACTCATCGCCCGCGGCGCGAGATCGGCAGCTCCGCCACCAAGTGGCCACGCCGCGAGGCCGATGATCGGTGCAGCCGATCGCCGAGCCGATCCGACGTCGCGGATTCTGAGACGCATCCTCGGTCCGACGTCCGATTTCGCCTCGCAGCCCGACTCTGCGCCGAGGTGCTCCACACCCTCCCTTCCCCCGGTTCTGGTCCCATGAGATCCAAGCACTCGAACCCGACATCAGCATCCGGTCGCGGTTCGCGGCCCGGGCTCACGCCGGATTTCGCGGTCCTCGGTCGGCTCAGCGGTCGACGGGAATGACGACGATCACGTCCACCCGCCCTGCCCCGACGGGACGGTCCGGGGGCCTGGGTTATCTGCCCGGCGTCGACGGCCTCCGGGCCGTCGCGGTCGCCGCCGTCGTTCTCTTCCACGCGCGCGTCGTAGATGGCGGCTTCATCGGTGTTGACGTGTTCTTCGTGATCTCGGGGTTCCTCATCACCGCGCTCGCCGTCGGGGAGATCGACCGCACGGGCCGGCTGGCGCCAGCGCGGTTCTGGGGCCGACGCGCCCGCCGGCTCCTCCCGGCGATGTATCTCGTGTGCGCGGCGGTCGTCGTCTGGACGGTGCTGAACCCTCCCGCACCTCGACAATTCGCCCGCGACGTCGTCGCCACACTCGCGTACGTCGCCAACTGGACCCGGGTGCGAGACGGGGACGAGTACTTCGCCGCGCACGACGAGCCGTCGCTGCTCGAGCACACCTGGTCGCTCGCGGTCGAGGAGCAGTTCT
>JASJHI010000455.1:0-10558 GCA_033791105.1 Acidimicrobiia bacterium
CGACGTACGTCTCTCGCCTCGCGCGGGCCGATGTGAGGCGGTCGATCGCGAGCCGGGTGGTCACGGTCGTGAGCCACGCGGCCGGTTCCACGATCACCGAGCGATCGGCCCGCTGCCAGCGCAGCCATGCGTCCTGCACGATGTCGTCCGCGTCGTCGGGGGTGCCCATCATCCGGTACGCGATCGCAGCGAGGCGCGGTCGCTCGGCCTCGAAGGTCGAGGTGGCCGTGTCGTCGGTTCTCGTCCTCACCGCACCGCGGTCCGGCGTCGAACGTGCGCAACCGCGGCGACGGCCGCCTCCTCCGCACTGGCGAGCACCGCGTCTGCGAGGTGGCCACGACCCCCGACCCAGTCGCCGGCGACGAACACACCCGGACGGTCGGGGACTGCAACGCCCGGCCGGCCAGCGAGACCGCCGGTCGCGGCGGTCGGGATCGAGGACACGGTGACCATCCGGTGAAGGTACCGCTGCTCGACGATGTCGTCGTCGGTGACGCCTGCGTGGACGGCGAAACGAGTCAGTCGCGTCCGCGCCGCGTCGGCGTCGCCATCCGTCGATACACCCGGCGACTCGCCGACCCGGTGGTACTCGGCCAGCGACACGCTCGCGGCACCCGCCGGCACCATGCCCGCGGGCACGCCGTGGTCGGAGAGGTAGATCGGCTCGTCGATGCCGATGACGAACGAGTGCTCAGGAGGCCTCGCCAGACCGAGATCGAGCGCGCCGACCGTCGCCTCGAGACCGTCCTCGTACGGGTGGCCGGTGATGGCCGCTGCTGAGGTGGGCGAGCCCGTGGTGACAATGATCGCAGGACCATCGCCGAGAGCCCCGGACACGCCGTCTGTGCCCACGAGATCGTCGAGGCTCGTGATCGAATCGCCGACGTCGATGTGCACATTCGGTTGCGCCGCCAGGTCATCGACGAGCTGCTGCCATCCACCGTCGAGATAGAGCACACCCTCGCCGAGACCGAGCTGCAGCTGGAGCACCCCGACGTCGGCGCTGAGCGCGGCGGGTGCATTGGCATACGACGTGAGGCGCACGATGGCATGGAGGACCTCGCGCACACGCACGCGGTCGGTGAGTCCGTCGATCCAGTCGCCGACAGTGGTCGCAGCGAGGGTGGACGGATCGATCTTCGAGAGTCGGGCGAGGATCATCGCCAGGCTCGCCTTGTCGCGTACGCCGAGGAGCCGGGTACGGGCGAGGCTCGACAAGCCACCCGGCGCGATGAACGACTCATCGCCGCGAACCATTCGGGCGACGCTCACCTCAGGCGCGACACCTCGCGGCGTGATCCCGAGCCGACCCAGGACCGCGGCACCTTCGCCCGCCCGGTAGAACGCGTGAGGTCCCTGGTTGAAGCGGTAGCCGCGGCGGTCATCGGTGGTCGCCCGCCCGCCGAGGCGTCCGCGGCGCTCGTGCACCACGACGCTGAGGCCGGACCGTGCGGCGACGGCTGCGGCAGCCAGCCCGCCGAGTCCACCGCCGATGACGTGGACATCGGCGCGCGGTCGGGGCTCGGAGTCGTGTGTCGCCCGATCCGGATCGTCGTGTCCGGCGTCGGGCTGTTCGGGACGAGAGGTCGTGTCCATGCTCATACCACTCTGACGAAGTAGTCCTCGAAAGTGTGACACCCCCCTTCCCGCCGTGACACCCCCGGACGAAGATGGCGACATGACAACCATGTTCACGCCCTACCTCAACTTCGACGGAACGTGCCGCGACGCCTTCAACTTCTACGAGTCGATCATCGGCGGCGAGTTGTCCGTCATGGCCAACGACGACATGCCACCCGACGCCCAACTCGGACCGGAGTGGGAGGGCCGCGTCGTCCATGCGTCCCTCGCGCTCGGCGAAGCGACCCTGATGGGGTCGGATACTCCACCCGACGCGCCGGTGGGCGCGATCAGCGGTTCGTACGTCAGTCTGCGCCTCGACTCGACCGACGACGCCGAACGCATCTTCGCCGCGTTCGCGGACGGTGGCGAGGTGCACATGCCGCTCGACGAGACGTTCTTCGCGGCGCGGTTCGGCAGTGTGGTCGACCGGTTCGGCACGCCCTGGATGATCGACTGCGAACACCCCGAGTCATAGCGTGCTCGCCCGGCCGCATCGACGAGCAAGGAGCCCATCAACGGGACCCCCGACTTGTCCGCTCCCAACAGCGGGAATCAGCGGACGGTGGCGATGATCCAGTAGTGGTGCGGGTTGATGCCCTCGAACGTCTTGATCTCCGCGCCGTGGGCGTGCACACTCGACTTCGGGTTGCGCCAGACCTGAACGTCGGCCAACTGCGCCGACAGCGGGCCCACCACCGCATCGGCGTCGAGGCGATTCGCCTGCCAGCCGAGCCGGGCCATGAGGCGGTGCTTCGACAACCAGGGTCCGACCCTCGGTAGTCGAAACGTCGCCCGCACACACGACGAGACTGGAAGCAACAGCCAGTCGGCGCCGCCGCGGGAGCGGTAGTTGAGGACCACTTTCCCACCCGGCCGGGCGACGCGGACCGCCTCGGCGGTCAGCTCCAACGCGTCGTCAGGGTCGCAGTGCTGGAGCGTGATGTAACTGAACGCGACGTCACATGAGTTCGGATCCAGCTCGAGCGTCTTGCCGTCGGTCACCCTGCTCGTTCGCAGGCGGTCGACCTTGCCGAACCGGCCGACCGTTTCGAAGCACCGCTCGAGGAATCCCGGGTCGACGTCACACGCCACCACCGACCCGTACTCGCGCGTGAACCCGCACGTCATCCGCCCGATGCCACAGCCGATCTCGACCAGCGACTGCTGCTCGATGTCTGGCGTTCGCAGACCGAACACCGTCAGGTAGGCCGACACCTCCGCGTCACCGGTGGCAACAAATTCCTCGAGCGTGAGGTCGCTGCCGGTCTCGTTGTTGAACACCCAACCGGTCGTCCGAACCACGTCGTCACCGCTGGCCTGGGTCTCGGAGAGCCGACCAGCAGCCTTCCATGGGACCAGTTGCGGGCGGCGGGGCATCGCGGCAAGTCTGCCAGAGGTGAGCCAGGGCGACACAGTGTGCGACTCGAAACCGCGGGGGTGTCGTACGCGCCAGACCGTTAGGGTTTTCGCCATGTCCGAGGTCGCTCCATCCCCTTCCAACGGCTTGCGCGTGGGCGTCGTCGGCGCGACCGGTCAGGTCGGCACCGTGATGCGTCGCCTACTCGACGAGCGGAACTTCCCGATCGCCGAGATCAGGTACTTCGCGTCGTCACGATCCGCGGGCACCACACTTCCGTGGAAGGGCGCGGACATCGTCGTCGAGGACGCCGAACTCGCCGACCCGGCCGGGCTCGACATCGCCCTGTTCTCCGCCGGTGCCACCTCCTCGCGCGCGTATGCCCAGCGGTTCGCGGACGCGGGCGCGACGGTGATCGACAACTCGTCCGCATTCCGGATGGATCCCGACGTGCCACTCGTCGTCAGCGAGGTCAACGGCCACTTGGCGGCCAGTCCCCCGAAGGGCATCATCGCCAATCCCAATTGCACCACCATGGCGGCCATGCCGGTGCTCCAGTCGCTTCACGCCGAAGCAGGGCTCATCCGGCTCGTCGCGTCGACCTACCAGGCCGTCTCCGGAGCCGGCCTCTCCGGCGTCGACGAACTCGACAAGCAGGTACGTGAGGTCGCCGGGCGCGCCGCCGAACTCACCCACGACGGATCCGCGGTCGTCTTCCCCCCACCCGACAAATTCGCCCGGCCGATCGCGTTCAACGTACTGCCCTACGCCGGCGCGCTCGTCGACGACGGCTCGTTCGAGACCGACGAGGAGAAGAAGCTCCGCAACGAGAGCCGCAAGATCCTCGGCATCCTCGACCTACCGGTATCGGGCACCTGCGTGCGCGTACCCGTGTTCACCGGCCACTCGCTGTCGCTCAACGTCGAATTCGAGCGGCCGCTCTCCGTCGAGCGGGCCACAGAGGTACTCGCGACTGCACCGGGAGTCGTGCTCAGTGAGATCCCGACACCGCTCGAAGCGGCCGGGCAGGACCCGAGCTACGTCGGCCGCATCCGCCAAGACGAGGGTGTGCCCGACGGCCGCGGCCTGGCGCTGTTCGTCAGCAACGACAACCTCCGCAAGGGCGCCGCGCTCAACGCGATCCAGATCGCCGAACTGCTCGTCTGATCACAGGCCGTCCCGCCACGCCGTCAGTCGGCGGTCACGAACACGTGCACGGCGATGTGCCGCAGCGCGGGCAACCGTCGGCGTAGCGTTCGACCGCAGCGGACAGATCGACTCCCTGCTGGTTGGCGAGTGTCGCCACCCATGCCACGACGTCGCCGAATTCATGCACTTGCTGATCATGGGTGCCTTTGCGCACCGCCTGCGCGAGTTCGCCGATCTCCTCGGCCAACCAGGCCACCGACGCCGACACGCCTCGTGCGCGATCGCGTGCACCGTAGGTTCGCTCGATCGAGGCCTGGAGGTCGGCGAGGTCCATGCCGGCGACCGTACTCGCCGTCTCCTCAGGTGCCGAGTTCGACGCGCGGCGTCACTCGCCGCCGATGTCGACGTTGTACACGTCGTACACCAGGTCGGCGCCGGACTGCCGGTGTGTCGCCAGCGCGCCGAGCACGGACATCGTCTGTGACCGCACCGCGGAGATCTCTCCGGACGCGACAACTCCGAGCGCCGACGCGATCATCGTGCGCAGCTCAGGGTGTTCGGCGTCGAGCTTCGTCACGCGGCCCTGGAGCCGGGGCGCGAGCTGCACCAGCTCCGCCAGGAGGCCGTCCGACGCGTCGACTTCCTCGACATGTCCATCGAACGCGCTGAGCAGCTCGGTCAGCGCGGCGGTGAGGTCTGCACGCCACGTCGGGTCGCCCGACGCACCCGCAGCGGCCCCCTCGACATCCGACATCGCTTGCCGCAGCTTGACCCGATGCTGCCTCGCCGCTCCGAGCGGTCCGTCCTGGTTGTTCTCACTCATCGTCATCACCCCTCGACAGTTCTGCTGCCACCGTAGGCCGTCCGCGCGACCCTCCGCCACGGCCCAGCCGCGAAAGTGCTGCGGCGCGCCGGTGCGATGCGGCCGCCCATCACAGTGTCGTCGAGTAGCGGACCGCGGGAACCATGACCCCGAGCACATCCTCCTCGCGCCGGATCCCATCATCTGCCCAGCCCCGGCGCTCATAGAACGAGCACGCGCGGGTGTTGTCCGGGTGCACCCAGAGGTGTGCCACCGTGAAGCCCGCCCTCCCGAGGGCGTCGACCGCCGCTGTGAGCAGATCTGTCCCCACCATCGAGCCCCAGTCGTCCGGGTCGACGTTGATGGCAAAGAGTTCTCCCGCATCGACGTTGGACGCTTCGGGTGCTGCCGCCGTGACCGCAGGCCCCGCGACACCGAATCCGACGACCGATCCGTCGTCGGACTCCGCAACGAGCCGCGTCGTCCGCGGCGGCAGCTCACCGCGCAGAATTCGGCTCCACATCGCAGCGCGCTCGGCGACGGAGAGTGCATCGAGAAACGTGTCGGGCATCAGCCCGCCGCGATAGGCCGCTTCCCACGCCCGCACGTGCACGCAGCCGACGTCGTCCGCATCGTCGAGCCGCATCGGACGGATGATGCAGGCCACACCTCGACGGTAGCTCTGCCGCAGCTGGAAGGGACGCGAGAAAGCCCCAGCACCGAACCGACTGAATGCGGATCCTGCACTGGGGCCTTCCGGTGTCGGGGTGGGGAGATTTGAACTCCCGGCCTCCACGTCCCGAACGTGGCGCGCTAGCCAAACTGCGCTACACCCCGTAGCGGCTCGCATGCTATCCGGCGGTGGCGGGCTCTTCCTCGGGCGATTTCGCGCCATCATCGGCCGGTTCGGTGTCGGCATTGCCCACACCCTCGGGCTCTACGACCGGCTCCGGCGCCGGTCCACCGGGATGGGTTCCGCCGCCGATCAGCGCCGCGGTCGCGCGCTTGAGTTGGAGCGGGTTGATCGGTTTCTGGAGCCAACCCTCCGCGCCACTGCGGCGAGCGAGATGGACGTCGGCAGCCCGGTCGAGGAGCATCAGCACGGGTACATACGGCACCGCACCGGACGACTCGTCGAGCCGCAGGTCCATCGTCACCGCCATCCCCCCCATCGAGCCGATCTGAAGATCGGTGATGACGAGATCGGGCCGGTGCTCGAGGACCTGATCGCAGACGACCCGGCCCTCGCGGCAGACGATGAACGACACACCATCCCCGCTGAGCGCGGCGACGACGTCGTCGACGATCCAATCGGCGTCGGTGGCGACGAGAATCTGCACGAGCCAGACGCTACCCGCGCACGTCACTCGAGAAGAGATGGTCCGCGATGACGCGCAGCCCCTCGAGATCGTGGACATCACGGTCGAGCAGCGGCATCGTCGCGAGCTGGTCCGCGCCGGCAATGTCGACGAGGGGAGACAGCACCGCCAGCTCGCGCTCGCGCAACGTCCGCAACTCGGCGACGTTCGCCCACAGCGCGGCCAGTGCGTCCTCGCCTGACTCGGAGGCGCGCCAGGCTGCGTCGCGGGCGTCGAGCGAGGTGCCCTGGCCGAACTCGGGGTGCGTCCTGTTGACGATCGCTGCAGCGACATCGACCTGCTGCTCGACGAGTTGCTCGCCGAACCACACCGCTTCCTCGATCGTGTCGTGGCGCGGTGAGGCAATGATGACGAACGCGGTTTCCGGCGAACGGATCAAGGCAACGACTTCGTTGGCTCGCTCGCGAAATCCCGACTCCATCCCGGAAAACGCCTGGAAGAAGGCAACCGTGTCCGCCAACACGTCGGAGCCGACAACTCGACCGATCGCCCGCAGCACGGGCTGAGCGGCACTGCCGAGCGCCTTCAGTCCGGTGCGCGTCGGGAGCATCAGCAACCTGAAGAGCCGATGGTCGAGAAACCTCGCGAGCACGCCCGGCGCCTCGAGGAAGTCGAGCGCGCTCCGGCTCGGTGGGGTGTCGACGATGACGAGATCGAACCGCTCGTCGCCGTGCAGCTCGTGCAGCTTCTCGGCCGCCATGTACTCCTGCGTCCCGCTCAGCGCGCTCGCCATGTTGCGGTAGAACGGGTTGCCGAGGATCCGCTCGATCTGCGAATCGTCGGCCGCGTACCGCTGAACCAGACCGTCGAACGTGGCGGCCGTGTCGAGCATCATCGCCCACAGCTCACCTTCGCCCGGCGTGGCATCGCCGAGGTCGATCCGCTGGGGATCACCGGACAGTCCTCCGGGGAGACCGAGCGCATCGGCCAGCCGGCGGGCCGGATCAATCGTCACGACGACGACGCGCCTGCCACGCCGCGCACCTTCGAGCCCGAGCACCGCCGCCGACGTGGTTTTCCCGACACCACCGGATCCACAACACACGACGACTGCGGCGTCCGACATCACGGCGTCGATCCCGAACCGCTTGCCCGCATCGGCGGGGGTGGCCGTCGACTCAGACATCGACGGCTCCGAGCGCGTCGACCAGGCGATCGAGATCCCCGGGCAGCAGGCCGGCGGAGGGCAGTAGCGGCAACACGATCCGCGGCAGGGGCAGTTCATCGCCGAGGCGGGCGATCTCATCGCGTTCCATCTCACGCCGCGAGCACACGAACTCGTACGCGGCGCGCAGCGCGTCGGTCTCATCGGAGGACTCCACAGCATCGAGCGCCGACTCCGCGTCGGCCGGATCGGGTACCGCGCCGCCCTTGTCGACCCCATTGACGATCAGCGGACCGAGCTGCACTCCGACGTCCTCCTCGAGCGCGAACGCCGTCTCGACCACCTCGTTGACCGGTGTGGTCTCGGGCAGCGTGACGAGCACGACCTGGCAGCGTTCGGCATCGTGCAGCAGTTCGAGTACGTCGTCTGACTGCGCGCGAACAGGGCCGCCGCGAACCGAGGACGCCAGCCCCGACGCCGAAGTGAGGAACGTGATCGCGTGCCCGGCCGCCGGACCGTCGACGACGATCAGGTCGTAGTCACCCGATCGTTCGAGCTGTTTGATCTTCCCGAGTACGACCACGTCGTCGATCCCTGGGGTAGCGGTTCCGACGAGGTCGATCACACCGCTCTTGTTGAGTCGCTTGGCGAGCCGGGCGAAGCCGTGCTCACGCAGGTATTCGTCGAGTGCGTCCGGCGCAGAGATCGAGATGACCTCGACGGCAGACCCTTTCAGCAGCTTCGCCAACATCGGCTTGCCGTCGAGTTCGACCGCCAGCACCTTCCGGCCACCACGGGCCGCCGCGCGGGCGATCACAGCCGTTACCGTTGTCTTCCCCACACCGCCCTTTCCCGCCACGACGAGAACTCGACTGGCGGTCAACGAACGCAGCGGAACATCGCTCAGCGGAGGCACCTTTGCGCACACTATCGACCGGCTTGCTGGCCTTCCTCGCCGCGCTCCTCGGGCTCTCCATCCTCGGACCGGCCGCGCACGCCCAGTCCGATGCCGATTCGGAGCAAGCCGGACTCGAAATCGCGGCGATCGACGTTCTCCAGGTCAGCGGCTTCATCGACGAGATCCTCGTCAGCGAGATCGACAGCGCCATCGTCCGTGCAGTCGACGACGGGTCCCAAGCGCTCATCCTCCAGGTCAACAGCCGCGGCACCGTCGTCGACGACGATCGCGTCACCGAACTGATCGAGACGATCGCCGACGCCCCGGTCCCGATCGGTGTGTGGGTCGGACCGAGCGGTGCCCGGTTCTACGGCACCGCGGCGCAAATTCTTTCGGTCGCCGATGTCACGGGCATGGCCCCCGGGGCGCGGGTCGGCTACATCGGCACACCGCTCGATCCGGACAATGCGACGATCGATTTCGGTGTCGCCGAGGACCGCCTGCGCAACGGTTCGGTCGGCCTCTCCGACGCCCGCTCGCTCAACATCTTCAAGCAGCGGATCAACGACGAGGGCATCCCGACCGTCGCCAACATGGTCCAGGCGTTCGACGGTTTCGAGGAAGGCGGTGTTGTCCTGGTCACCACGGAGGTCGTGGTGCTCGACGACGGCTCGACCCGCTTCGACACGGTCGCCACCGTGCGATTCGCGAAGCTCTCACTCGTCGACCAGCTGTTCCACACGGTCGCCAGTCCGCCGGTCGCCTACCTGTTGTTGCTGATCGGTCTCGCCCTGCTCGTCTTCGAGTTCTTCACCGCCGGCGTCGGCATCGCCGGCGCGGTCGGCGCGATCTGCACACTGCTCGCGTTCTCGGGGCTCTCGGTACTTCCGGCGAGAGGATGGGCGGTCGTGCTCATCATGCTGGCGATGATCGCCTTCTCGATCGACGTGCAGGTGGGCATCCCGCGGTTCTGGACCGGTATCGGGATCGTGTTCACGATCGTCGGGAGTTGGTACCTCTTCGAGAATCTTCCGGGCACGACCATGCGGCCGTCCTGGATCGCGCTGATCACCGGCATCGGTGGCGTGATGTTGACCTTCATCGTCGGGATGCCGTCGATGGTGCGGACGAGATTCGCCACGCCCACGATCGGACGCGAGTGGATGATCGGTGAACAGGGCACGGTGATCGATGACGTCGACCCCGAGGGTGTCGTGCAGGTCGGCGAAGGCCGCTGGCGGGCGCGCACCAACCGGGCGACGCCGGTCATGGAGGGTGAGACCGTACGCGTCGCGGCGATCGACGGCATCACGCTCGAAGTCGAACCGCTCGAGGGCGCCGCCCGCGACTACCGCGAGATGCGCGGCAAACGCGGCGCCGAGTCACCCGACCCGGACCAGGCCACCACCTCGACTCCGGATTCTGTGTAAGCGATTACCGCGAATCCGCCGACATCTGCTCACACAGCTTCAAGAGCCTGCACCGCTATGTGAGGTCGGGGAGTCTCGGGCCGGAGATGCGGAGGTCGTCGCGGCGGCGGGTGACGCCTCGTGCGTCGAGTTCGGCCACGAGGGGGAGCGCGTACTTGCGGCTGGCGCCGGTGGCGTCGCGAAACTGGGAGACCGTGAACCCGTCCGGTGACGAAGCGAGGAGGCGGGCTGCCTCCTCCGCGGCCCGATCGATCGTGGTCGCGTGGAACACGATGCCGTCGCGCTGGACCACATGACCGCGCCGGGTGAGTTCGCGCAGTTCGCCGCGATCGACGCCGTCGGCCGGCGGCGGGGTGTAGCGGCCGGCGAGTAGCTCGGCCAGGAACGGATGGTCGACGAACGGGTCGACCGCATCGGCGGGACGCACGAGCCCGCCGTCGACCACGACATCGTCGAGTGTGTCGAGCACGGTCCGCTCACGATCGTCGAAAGCAGCCAGATCGACACCGGTCGGACCGGCCTGCTCGATGCGGGCGCCGATCGCGTCGGCGACCGCGGCAATCGCCGCCGGTGACGTGACCCACGAGCCGAGCACCGACTCGACCGACTCACCGGTGAGCGACTCGAGTTCCGTCGTCTCGACCCATCCGCCGCGCTCGCGCACGAGCCGATCGACGGAGCGATCTGGACTGGCCCGGGACGCGCGCAGCACGGGCGCGATGTCGAGCACCTCTCCCCCGCCGACCGTCTCGTCACGACCCGACTCGCGCAGAATGAAGCGATCACCCGGCAGGAGCGGCAACGACCGCGGCAGG
>JASJHI010000456.1:0-4355 GCA_033791105.1 Acidimicrobiia bacterium
GCCGTTGGCGCACGCGGAGAGCACACGGACCCCGGCCTTCTGCCGCTGTGGACCCCGGCCGCGCCCGGCGGCGTGCAGGCGTTCTCGCCCGACGAGGGTTGGTTCGCCGTCGACCCGCGTCCGGGAACCGTGGTCGTCAACCTCGCCGATTGCATGCAGGTGTGGACAAACGACCGATACCGAGCGGCGATGCATCGAGTGTTGCCGATGGATACAACCGACCGGATGAGCATCCCCTACTTCTTCAACCCTGCGGTCGACGCGGTGGTGGCCCCAGCCGATGAGCTGGTCGGTTCCGACCCGATCTACCGATCGTTCGTGTTCCGCGAATTCATCAACGCCCGTGGTGCCGACAACTACGCCGACGCAGGCGTCGATGACACCCAGATCAGCGACTACCGAATCTTCACGACCTGAGCGACGGCCGAGATTCGTGCGGTGTGGCGCTACGCGAAACCGTCGCGCAGCGTCGGGTTGATCCCGTTGACGATCTCCTCGGCACGGGCCAACACGCCTGGCTTCACTTCGTCGTGTGTCAGGATCCAGAATCGATCGTTGAGGATGGCGTCGAGCACTGCATCACCGACGATCTCAGTGCTGATGCCGTTGGCCACCAACGAATTGATGAACGACTTCATGCCGCCATCTTCACCATCGCGATCCGGCAGGGTGACGGCGACGTCCGCCGGCATGTTCCGATCGCTGGACGCGATACCTGTCGCCACGAACGCCGGACACAGCACCGATACACCCACCGAGGTGCCCGCCATCTGCATCTCACGCGTCAACGTTTCCGACAGCGCCACGACGCCGTACTTCGAAATGTTGTAGGGCCCCATCATCGGTGTCGAGCCGAGGCCGGCCATCGATGCCGTATTGACGATGTGACACGGCTCACCGTGCTCGATCATCGCCGGGAGAAACACCTTGCAGCCGTAGATGACGCCCCACAGATTGATGTCGATGGTCCATCGCCACGCCTCGAGATTGTCAAGGTCGGCGACGGGGCCTCCCGCACCGACACCCGCGTTGTTGCAGAGCACGTGCACGCTGCCGAAGTGGTCCCGCGCTGATGCCTCGAGTCGCTTGATGTCGTCGAGTTCACGGACGTCGAGCTCGACGGCGAGGACCTCGTAACCGGCATCACGCATGCTCGCTTCGGCAGCGTCGAGCGCCGGCCGTTCCACGTCGCCGAGTACGACGTTCATGCCAGCGGCCCCGAATTGGCGAGCCAACTCCAGGCCGATACCGCTCGCCGCGCCGGTGGCCACGGCGGTTCGACCCTCGAGTTCCTGCATCCCGAGGGTCTACTCGCCGGCTGCTGCGGAGACAAGCCAACCAGCAGCACCGAGCGTGACACCAATCTCCGGCTCGTAGCGCTCGTCAAGCGCTGACCTGATCTCCTCGATCGCCTGCCTACGTACGTCGCCCTCGAGACGACCGAGCAGTCCACGGACCATTCCCATGCCGAGCAGAAACTCGAGCGACCCGTCGACGGTGTCGCCGCCGGCAAGCAGCACACTCGTCGCGATCGGCGCGACATCGACCTGTGTGAACCCCGCTGTCTCCAGTAGGGCAATCGTCTCGTCCGGCCGCTCGAGCGCGAACATTCCGGGTCCACCTGATCGCCCTCCGAGATCTGGGAGCTCGCAGTGCTTCGCAACGGCACGACCGACGACCATCAACCACTCGTTGGCCTCGAGCGCCTGCCAGCAGATGAACGTGAGTCGACCGTTCGGCGCGAGCGAACGTCGCAGATTTGCGAATGCTCCTTCGGGATCGTCGAAGAACATCAGCCCGAACTGGCTGAGGATGACAGTGAATTCGCCATCGCCGAACCCGTGCATCTGCGCATCGGCGACAACGAACTCGGCATTGCCCACCTCAGCCTCCTCAGCCCGACGCGCGGCGATCTCGATCAGCGGATGAGAGATGTCCAGCCCGAGCGCCCGCTGCCCCTGCTCGGCGGCCCAGAGTGTCGTCACGCCACACCCGCAACCGATGTCGAGAACGACATCGTCAGCGCTGATGGCCGCTTGCTCCAGCAGGGCCGTCGTGAACGAGGCCAATTGACGGTCGTATCGGTCGGCATGGCTGACGTAGTGAACCGACTCACCGCCGTTCCATGCCTCGGTCTGCCCTTGGTTCGGGTTCATCACAATCTTTCACATAGTCCGATCAAAGGGAGTCGCAGCGAACATGTTCTTCCCGTGCGCAGAATCACGACCTCCAAGACGCTCGACCAACGTTCGGGTCGTTTCGTTCTGGTCTTCGAGGGACGTGGCTGTCAGATCGAGATGGAGTCGGTTCGTGCTCGCCTTCTGTTCCGGGATCGGGAGGAAGAGGATCCGGAATCTGGTGTCGTCCATCGGCGACAGGCAAGCGTCACGTCAACACCCCACCGCGGACGGCCGTTGGACCGGAAATGGGCGGCTAATCGGTCACGTTGTCGACGAGGAACGAGATTCGGACCAGCGCGCCCCACTCATCCAGGTTGTCGCCTCGCAGGCCGATCGACACGACGTCAAGCGCTTTCACATCGCGCAGGTTGTTGCTGGCCTCGGCCAGCGCGTTCTTGACCGCAGCATCGGAACTCTCTGTCGACCGACCGACGACCTCGATGATCTTGCTCACACTCATGGCAGGAACCTTTCCGGTTGTTTGCCCATGATCCTTGCACCACTGGCGGCCACCGCCATGATCGCCCGGTCGCTGGACGCTTGATTCCGACCGCGTTGTCTCGCTGGACCCGCCACATCGCGGCCCCAGTGCCGGAGCGCACTATCCCCAACGGCATACGACGCACACGGTCGAAGCCCGCTTGGCGTTACCCTCAATCAAGGATGTCAGGCTGCCAAAAAGCACTCTGAACAGGTGCAACATGAAGCGGTGCGGAATCCGGCTCTCCTGTCATCGGTGTGGGTGAGCGGGCCGGTGTTGGTGGGGTAGCTCGAGTTCGATGGGGCCGCAGGTGAGCATGACGAGGGCGAGGGCGGCGCCGGCGGTGTGGAATCCGAACCCGCGGCGGACGATGAGCCGAACCCGGTTGTTGAGTCCTTCGACGCGTCCGTTGGTGAGGCCGAGTCTGATGGCGGCCAAGATGCCGTCGCGGTGGGCGCGGATTGTGCGGGCCAACTTGATGAATGGTTGCAGCCGGCTGCGTTGCGCCCAGGAGCACCAGCGGTCGATCATGTCGCTGGCTTCGGTTTCGGTGAGGTCGCCGGCGAAGATCGCCCGTAACGCTTCTTTCAGTTTGTAGGCCCGCCACATGGCGCCGCCGTTGCGGCGGATCGCGGTGAGCGTGACGGCTTGGGTGTCGGTGAGGTCGTCGGGGTTCTTCAACAGCGCCCAGCGGGCGCCCTTGAACCTTTTGGCGATGCCCGGGTCGGGCAGCTGGCGCATCTGTTGCCACAACGGGCGACGGACCTCGTCGAGGGCTTTGGTGCCCAGCGCGACGACGTGGAAGGGGTCCAGACAGATCGTTGCTTGGGGGGCGTGACCGTCGGCTCGCACGGACTTCGCGAACGCCGGTCCCATGTCCATCGACACCGCTGTGAGCTGGGCCGACCGATCTGTTCCGAGTTCGTCGAAGAACCCGTCGAGGGTGGTGGCGTCGCGGCCTTCGGCACCCCACACGACCTTGCCGCTGTGGTGGTCGGCGACGAGGGTCAAGTAGTTGTGATGCTTGCGCCAGGAGATCTCATCGACACCGATCTCGAACAGTCCGTCGAGACGGCCGGGGTCGAGTTCGTCAGCGACCACCCGTTCCACGATGCGGCCGACCGTGCGCCAGTTGATCCGCACCAACTTGGTGATCGCTGTCTTGTCGGTACGCGTCGCCAACCACGCCACCAACGCTTCGAAGTCGCCGCTGAACTCTGACCCCGGCCGGGCGAACGGGACGCCTTCGGTGCGCACCCCGTGGGCCGGGCACACCAGACGCCGCAGCCGGGCCCGGACCTCCAGCCGCCAGACCCCCAGATCGAGGTGCCGCCACCGCGAATCGACCGGCCGCGAGTCATACCGGGCCGGCGTCGAATAGCCACACTCCGGACACTCCAGACGACGTCGACGCAACCCGACCGTGACTACCACCGTCGTCGCCGCGAACTCGACATCGCTGACGGTGACACCAGGCAGGTCCAACAGACGCTTGAATGCAGTAGTGACGCGCACGGGCGACGGCTCCTCGTTCGGTAGTTGTAGGAACCGCTGAACCTAGGTCCACCCCGTGCGCGTCACACGCACGCCATCAACCCCCACCAAACCCATGCCACACCAGGCCCCCCACCGAACCGGGACCCACACTCATGGCAGGAGACCCGAAAATCATCGCTGCCGGGGTGTTTGGGGCG
>JASJHI010000457.1:0-4463 GCA_033791105.1 Acidimicrobiia bacterium
ACACTGTCCGACGATGCGACACTCGAGCACGTGTTGCTGCAGGACGTGCCGCCGGCACAGGTCCATCTCAGCCGTATCGACGTCACACAGCACGCCGGCAGCACGTTCAAGGCCCGATCGTTCAATCTCGGGGCCGCGTACGGACGGATCGCCTACGACGTCCAGCTCGTGGGTGCCGGTGCCCACACCGACATGTCGGGGCTCTTCTTCGGCTTCGGCGACCAGGTGCTCGATCAACAGGTGACCGTCACCCACGGCGCCGAGGACTGCACGAGCCGTCAGACCTATCGCGGAGTCCTCGACGACGAGAGCACCGGCGTGTTCAACGGCGGGATCGACGTTCGCCCGGGCGCCGACGGCACCGACGCCGAGCAGTCGAACGACAACCTGCTGCTGTCCAACCGGGCCGAGATCAACACGCAACCCCGACTCGAGATCCTCGCCGACGATGTGGCCTGCAAGCACGGCGCCACCGTCGGCCAACTGGACGAAACGGCGATGTACTACATGCGCTCCCGCGGCATCCCGGCCGACGAGGCGCGTCGACTCCTCATCAACGGATTCGCCGACCAAGCCGTCGATGACGTCGGCATTGAAACCGTCCGGGAATGGATCCTTGACCGTCTGCGACACACCAATGACTGATCAGCCGGTCACCGTCGGCGCGTCCAGAGGATTCACGTTGCCACGCGACTGCGTGGTGACGATCATTCCAGCCGGACACCGCACAACGCTCACCGCAGGCGACCGAGTCACGCTGCTCCAAGCCCTCGGCGGGACTGCAACCATCACCACCGGCGACGGCGAAATGGCACGCCTCAGCGCAGCGGATTCAATCGACTTCGGATTCGTCGCCGTCGCCGCCAAGCCCGACGTCGCGGATGACACGCCGTTCAGCGTGGATTGGGTGTGGGAAGCAGCAGCCACCGTGTACGACCCCGAAATACCGGTCGACATCGTCGAACTCGGCCTCGTCTACCGCGTCGACACCAGCGAACAAGCCAACGGTGCCTGGCACGTCGACATCGACATGTCGGTCACCGCCCCGTTCTGCGGGATGGGAGACATCTTGCGCCAAGACCTCCACGACGCCGTGGCCGCTCTACACGGCGTCGACGAAGTCGAAGTGAAACTCGTCTTCGATCCCCCATGGGACGCCACACGCCTCTCCGATGTCGCCCGGCTCGAACTTGGAATGATGTGACCGCTCCGAACTGCACACCCTGGTTGCTACAGAAAGGACCAACCCCATGAAAGTCTGGATCGGCCAAGACCACGGCTCTCGCCTCCGCGAAGAGATCGCCCACGACGTCTCTTTCGGCCCGGCCGACGACCGCTACTACGTCAAGAAACCGGCCGAGAACTTCGGTGCCCAGAAGACGCTCGCCGGCACCGCCAACCCAGCCGGATCAGACGGATTTGCCAGGATCCCCGACGGCGCCCTCGAACGGGTCATCGAATCGGCAGAGGAGTGACCAAGCGAATGCATCTTCATCGACGTCGAACTGTACGTAAGTCGAGCAAGGCCCCGAGCGGAGCGGCCTCGCCGACATCTACATCCTCAGAACTCCCCGGCCCCGACGGCGCTGCACCAGCATCGTCGACGTCAGATGTCGCGCCACAGTCGATCTCGTTGACCGAGAAACCCACAGGGTCAGCGCCCGAACCGTCGGGAAACAAGCTTCCAGGAATTCGCGACATCGTCGCTGTCGCGAGCGGCAAAGGCGGGGTCGGAAAATCGACCGTCGCCGTCAACCTCGCGATCGCGCTGTCCCAGAGCGGGAGCCGGGTCGGCCTCGTCGACGCCGACATCCTCGGCCCCAGCATTCCGGGCATGCTCGGCCTGCCTCTCGACGAGTTGCCCTTAGCCACTGCCGATGGCCGAATGATTCCCCCTGAACGTTACGGCGTCAAGGCAGCCTCGATGGGCCTCCTACGAAACGACGACAACCCCGCCATCTTGCGCGGCCCGATGGTCTCCAAGTACCTCCAAATGCTGGTCGCCCAGGTCGACTGGGGACAGCTCGACTACCTGATCCTCGACCTGCCACCGGGAACCGGCGACACCCAACTCACGCTCGCTCAGAGTCTGCGACTGTCCGGCGTCGTGATCGTCACCACACCCCAAGACGTCAGTCTGAAGATCGCTCGACGCGGTCTGCGAATGTTCGAAACGGTCAACGTCCCCATCCTCGGCATCGTCGAGAACATGAGTACCTTCACCTGCCCCCATTGTGGCACCGACACCGACGTGTTCGGCCAGGGTGGTGGCGAACACATGAGTGCCGAACTCGACGTCACGTTCCTGGGCGCGATCCCACTCGACGCCGACATCGTCACCGGCGGTGACGGCGGCCAACCCATCGTCATCGAACGACCCCGGTCCGTTGCTACAGCGACCTACCGCCACCTTGCCGACACTATCGACACCCACCTCCAGGGCCTCACCGCCGCGGTGCTGGGCTCGTTCTCCTGGACCTGGGACACCAACCACGGCGCACCCGCCTGGTTCGACGCTGCGGCCCGACCCGATGGGTCACCCACAACACCCATTGGGTTCGCCCAACGTGACCTAACATCACTGTCGGTGCTGTGGGAGGACGGCTGCCAGGACGACGTCGATGTCCGCGACCTCCGCCTCGCCTGCCGATGCGCGGCATGCGTCGAGGAGATGAGCGGCCGCCCGCTGCTCGACCCGGCCACCATCGTCGCCGACGTCGCACCCCGTTCGATCACCGGCATCGGCAACTATGCCATCAACATCACGTGGAGCGACGGCCACAGCACCGGAATCTACGCCTACGACTACCTGCGTGCCCTCGCCGAACAAGACGACGCCAAGACGGTCCAAGATGTCTGAACCACCCCTCGACGCCCCTATTCGCATCCGGGCCGAAACGTCGGTCGCAGATCCCGACACCTGCAAGTTCATCGTGGATCGGAGCGTGCATCCCGGCGCGCCGGTCGCGTTCGACCGCCTCGGAGCCACAGACTCCTCGACACTTCCCGCTCGCCTCTTCGTGTTCGACGACGTCTCGGCCGTTGTCGTTGCCGACACGACCGTCTCAGTCACCAAAGTCCGCTCGGCGTCGTGGGACGGTCTGCGGGCACAGATCGGCGCCGAGATCCGTGCCCACCTCCAAACCGGAAGACCGGCAATCGCCGAACCGTCACACACCGGGCGCGCTGACCATCAGGTTCGCGCCGCGCTCGAACACCTCCTCGAACGTGAAGTCAACCCATCGATCGCTGCCCACGGCGGCAAGATTTCCATCGTCGAGCTGACCAACGGTGTGTTGTCCATCGCGATGAGCGGGGGGTGCCAAGGGTGTGCCTCCTCCACCGCCACGCTTCGCGACGGCTTCGAAACGATGGCTCGCCGCGTCGCGCCCGAACTCACCCAGATCGTTGACACCACCAACCACGCCGCCGGTGCCGCTCCCTTCTACGTGCAGCCCTCCGCCAGCAACGACGACACCAGCCCGCTGCACCGCGTCCAACTCAGTGCGACCGGACACGACCATTCAACCCCTCGACCATGACCATGACCGTTGAAGCTCCAGCCGAAGAAGCCATCCGCAACGCGCTACGAGGAGTGATCGACCCCGAACCCCGCGACAACGTCGTCGACCTCGGCATGGTCCAACGCATCGATATCGACACGGAAAACAACGTCGCCATCACCGTCGCGCTGACCACCACCGGGTGCCCGCTTCGAGCCCAACTCATGAACGACGTGATCACCAGGGTGGGCACCCTCCCCGGCGTGGCAGCGGTGCGGGTCCACTTCGGTGAGACGCCGACCGAACAGAAACACGACGTCACGTCCCGAGCCCGCTGGAAGGCACAAGAACACGCGCCCGAGACGGCACTGTTGCGTTGACCGATCGGGTGGCGCGCCCGACCGTCGGCCGGTCATGTCTTCGATCAGATCGAGCAGGCGAGTTCATCGAACGCGGCGGCAACGCGCAGACGAGGATGGCGGGCTTCGACGCCGAGTTCGTAGTACCCGCGTCGCAGGTTCTGGACGAACGCATGACCGCGGATCACCGTCGACGCAGTCCGGTCCGTCCGCAGGCCGCGCATCGGCCGCAGCCTCGCCTTCAACCGGCCGTGGTCCCACTCGATCCGGTTGTTCGCGTACTGCGTCGTGTCGTGCAGCACGTCTGGGAGAAGATCGTCGACGACGTGCAGCAGCGGTGCCGCGAGATCCGTGGTCACTTCCCGCGGCCGGTCACGGCCGGCCAGCATCATCTCGAAGAACCTCCTGGCAGCGGCGATGTTGCGACGTCGCGAGACGTAGACGTCGATCACCTGCCCGTGCTGGTCGACGGACCGGTACACGTACCGCCACACCCCGGCGACCTTCACATAGGTCTCATCGACGAACCAGCGATCACCGACACTGTGTCGGCATGGCCGCGCCGCCTAGATCACCAACGGCGTGAAGCGTTGCACCCACC
>JASJHI010000458.1:0-7948 GCA_033791105.1 Acidimicrobiia bacterium
ACGAACGGCGCCGGCCGGCACCATACTCCTACCCCGTGACGACCCCCCGTTCGGCGCGCCGACTCGTCTTGCCCGCGCTCATGGCGATTGCCCTGGTCGCGGGATGCGGGGGCGACGACGGTGGTGGCGACGCTGTGGAGGCACGCGATCCGTTGCGGAACGGACCGCAGGGGAATGTTGCGCAGTTCGTCGTCGAGTGCGAGTTGAGCCATTTCGCGTACGACGATCCGATCGTGTTTCCCGACCTTCCGGGCGAGAGTCATCTCCACCAGTTCTTCGGCAACGTCGACGTCACGTCCGACCCGGACTATTCGAAGGTCATCGATGGTGAGACATCGTGTGAGCGATCGAGCGACACAGCCTCGTACTGGGCGCCGGCGCTGCTCGACGAGACCGGCGACGCCATCGAGCCGTCGAAATTGACCGCTTACTATCGCCCAGGGCCGGGCATCGACCCGACGACGGTGGAGCCCTATCCGGCCGGTTTGATGATGGTCGCCGGCGACGCGGGGTCTGACGAAGAGCAGCCGCTCGAGGTCATCGCGTGGGGTTGTGGCAGCAACTTCGTGCGTGAACCGAGCCCGCCGGACTGCCGCAATGAACTCGCCCGGCAGTCGGTGAGCGGTACGGAGACCCCATCGTCGAGGAGCCTCCGTCTCTGGATCACCTTCCCCGACTGTTGGGACGGCAACCGGTTGACGAGCTACGGCTCGGGCGCGCATGTGCGGTACAGCGAGGGTGGAGCCTGTCCCGACTCGCATCCGGTCGCCATCGCCCAACTCCAGATGGCGATCGACTTCCCGGCCGCCAATCCCGAGGGCTTGTCCCTGGCGTCGGGCGAAACACGGACCGCACACGCCGACTTCTGGAACGTGTGGGACCAGCAGAAACTCGAGGACGAGGTGCGGTTCTGCATCAACCGCGACCTCGTGTGCGGCGTCGCCGAGTAGTCCGGCGGACAGCCGGTGCTACATCCGCCCCGCGTCGATGACGCGTTGGAGAAATTCGCGAGTCCGTGTCTCGGTCGGCGACCCGAACATCTGCTCGGGCGATCCGGACTCGAGGATCTGACCCTGGTGGAGGAAACAGACCCGGTCGCTGATCTCGCGGGCGAACGCCATCTCGTGTGTCGCGATCAACATCGTCATGCCATCGTCGCGGAGGCCGCGCACGACGTCGAGCACCTCCCCGACGAGTTCGGGATCGAGCGCTGAGGTGATCTCGTCGAGCAACATGACCTCGGGGCGCATCGCCAGGGAGCGCGCGATCGCCACGCGTTGTTGCTGCCCGCCGGACAGCTGATCCGGGTACGCCTCGGCCCGCTCCGAGAGCCCGAGTCGGTCGAGCATCGTCCGAGCATCGTCGCGGGCTGTCGCCCGCGACGTGTGCAGTACCTTGCGCGGCCCGATCGCCACGTTGTCGACCACACTCATGTGCGGGAACAGGTTGAAGCTCTGGAACACCATGCCGATCCGGCGTCGGATCGGGTCGGGGTCGAGACCGGGCTCGGCGATGTCGACCCCGTCGAGGACGATCTCACCGTCGTCGAGCGGTTCGAGGAGGTTCACACACCGCAGCAGGGTCGACTTGCCCGAGCCCGAGGCGCCGATCAACGTGATCACGTCTCCGGCGCCCACCTCGAGGTCGATGCCGTCGAGCACGACGGTCTCACCGAACGCCTTGCGCACGCCGCGCAATGAGATCTTGACGAGGTCCTCCGGGCGATCGGCTGGGACGGTCATGCGATCGTGGTCGCGCCGGTTCGCTTGCGCTGCCGTGCCATGAGATGGTCGGCGAGGCGGGTGCACGGAATCGTCAGCAACAGAAAGATCGCCGCCGCCGCGACGTACGGCGTGAAGTTGGCGGTCTTGGCCTTGTCGATGCCTGCTTGGCGGAGGATCTCGACCGGTCCGATGAGACTGACGAGGGCCACGTCCTTCTGCAGGCTGACGAAACTGTTCATCAGCGGCGGCACGATGCGTCGGAACGCTTGGGGGAGCACGACGGTCGACATGGTCTGTCGGTTCGACATGCCGAGCGATCTGGCCGCCGCGCGCTGGCTCTCGTGCACACTCTCGATCCCGGCCCGGATCACCTCGGACACATACGCCGAGTACGACAGAACGAGGGTGACCGTGCCCCAGATGACCGGGTTCGCCCACTCGCGTGACAGTCCGAGTGCCGGCACGCCGAACCCGATCAGGAAGACGAGCAGGATCACCGGGATGCCGCGCAGCACATCGGTGTACACGATGGCGAACGCGCGCAGCGGAAACAGCGCCGGGCTGCGGACATTGCGGGCGAGGGCGACCATCAGCGCGACGATCAGGATGAGCGGCGTCGACCAGAGCAGGATCTTGATGTCGAGCCAGAATGCCTCGAGCAGCCTCGGGAACGAGTCGACGAAGATGTCCCAGTCGAAGAACGAACGCTCGACCTTCTCCCAGCCCGGGGTGAGCGGAATGAGTACGATCACCGCCACCAGGACGATGATCGTGCTCCCGGTGGCGATGATCGCGCCGCGCCGCCGCTGCGACTGCTCGTAGCGCTCGCGGCGCGTGGGTTGTTCGCTCAAGTCACTCGGTGCTGATCACCGGCGTGCCGGCGTTGTCGGCCAGCCACGTGGTGCGGATCTCGTCGAGCTCGCCAGAGTCTGTGATCGCCGTGATAGCGGCGTCGACGCAACCGGTGAGGGCGCTGTCCTTTTCGAGCACGATGCCGAGCTCATCGGCGGTGGCGCCGGCCTCGACCGGGAACTGACCGATGACTGCGCTGCCCTCGATTTCGACCGCCGACACGTAAAGCGCCGTCAGGAGATCGAACACAGCGGCGTCGATCTGGTTGGCTTCGAGTGCCGCCTTCGCGCCGACATTGTCGTCGTACACGAACGGCTCCTGATCGGGCTGGATCACCTCGGTGATGAAGTCGAGGCTCGTCGTGCCCGCCTGGGCGCCGAACTTGAGTCCCTTCAGGTCGTCGACGCTCGCCGCGCCCTCAGCCGCGGAGCCGCCCAGGGCGACGATCGCCTGGTTGCTGGTGAAGTACGGTAGTGAGAAGTCGATGCTTTCCTTGCGCTCGTCGGTGATCGAGTACTGCTGAAGGTTGAGGTCGAAGCTCTTGGCACCGGGCTGGATCGCCTGGTCGAAGGTCGTGCGCACCCAGACGACCGAATCGCCTGTGTAGCCCATCTCCTCCGCGACGGCATACGCGACTGCCGCCTCGAACCCCTCACCGGACTCGGGAGCGTCGTTCTCGACCCACGGTGGGAACGCTGGCTCGCCGGTGGCGATGGTGAGGACGCCATCGTCGATCGTGGCGGCGCAATCACCGGTCGTCTCCTCGGCTGGTGCGTCGGTCTCCGCGGGCGCCTCGGTATCGGCGGGCGCCGCCGTGTCCTCGGAATCGCTCGAGCTGTCGTCGTCACCGCATGCCGCGAACAGCAGCGCGCCGGCGGCGAGTACCGGGAGCACCCGGCGGGTCGTGGAGTGTCGCATGATTGATCTCCTTCAGTCGTTGTTCACGCGTGTTGGACAATACTCGTGGCGCGTCCCCGAATCCTCGGAAGGTTCCCCTGGGTGGCGGCCGCCGTAGGCTCGGCCGGGTGAACCCATCATCGTTGCGGCGGGCTTTCGACGGACTCCCTGGCCCCGCGCAGGACATGGCCCGGAAATTCACCCGGAAGACTCCGCGCGACGCGCAGGCGGCTCCCGCACTGCGCGAGGTGGATCGTCTTCCGACCCGAGCCGTGTGGTCCGAGGAGGACGAGGTGTGGATCGAACGGGTACGTGCGATCGCGCCGCTCATCGAGCAACACCGCGATGAGATCGAGTCGACACGCTCCATCGCTGGGCCAGTAGCCGAGGCGATGCGCGACGCTGGATTCGCGAGGATCATGGTGCCGACGACCGCCGGCGGTGCGGGCGCGAGCCTCGTGGCGGGAACGCGTGTGTGCGAGGAGCTCGGCCGTCTCGAGGGATCGGTCGGGTGGATCGCGCAAGTCACCTCCGGACACGGCCGACTCGCCGACTGCATGACCGCTGAGGCCGCCACGGACGTCTTCGAAGGGGGGTCGGGTGTCGTGGCGGGAAGCGTCCAGCCGACGGGCATGGCGAAACCCGTCGACGGTGGCTACCGCCTCAGTGGACGCTGGGCCTTCGCCAGCGGCTTCGCGATGGCCGACTATCTCGTCACCGCGGCCAAGGTCGAGGGCACGCCCAAGGATCGGCCGCCACAGGTCGCCCTGCTCGTACGCCCCGACGACGTCGAGTTACTCGACACCTGGCACACCACAGGCCTGGCCGGCACCGGCAGCCATGACTTCGTTGTCGACGACTTGTTCGTGCCCGAGGCCTTCACGTTCCCGGCCAACGACGTGTGGCGGGTCCTCGACGGGGACGGCGTCGAGTTCGGGCGGCCGTTCGGTGAGTATGGCCCGCCGCTGATGGCCGCCGTGGCACTCGGCATCGGCCAGCGTGCACTCGACGAGTTTCGCGAGCTCGTCGCCCGCAAGGCGGCCAAACCCGACCCTCACTGGTCGGCGAAGCTGCCTCTGGCCTACGCCGCGCTCGGATCGGCCACCATGACGGTTCAGGCGGCGCGTCTGTTCCTCTACGAAAACGCGCATGAGCTCGCCGAGTTGGGGCCGGGTGACCCGGACGTCAGCCTCCAGGCGCGAGCCTCCTGCCGATGGGTCATCGACCGGATGCTCGCGACCGTCGACGAGATCTACGAACTCGCCGGCTCCACTGCGATCTACGCCACGAGCAAGCTCGAACGCTGCTTCCGCGACGTCCAGATGGTGTCCCACCACGCTCTGGTGTCCATCGTCGCCTACGGCGAGGCGGGCGAGGCGACGGCCGCGTCAGTCGACGAGTCGCCGTCCTGATCCGGCGGCGGCGTGTTTCGCCCCAGCGCCCCGGCGAGTTGATCCTGGAGTACGGCGAGCGGCGCTTCGACCGTGCCGAATCGCTCCCAGAGCGGACTGGTCGTGCCCACGTCGATCATGTCCCAGCGGCGGTCGGGGCCGATCTGCTCGACGGCCGCGCCGATCGCGGTGGTGCCGCCGGAGTCAGCGCTGTGGAACATACTCATTCCGCCGAGGACACGACCGATGTCGAGACCCCACAGTCCGCCGACCAGCTCGCCGTCGCGGTAGCAGCCGATGCACGTCGCGCCGCCCATCTCGTGGAGCTGCTCATAGCTGGCGATGACCGACGGGGTGAGCCAGTTGTCGTGACGGTCAGCGCAGGCTCGCACGATCTCACCGAAGTCGCGGTCGAACGCGACGTCGTAGCCGGCGTTGCGGATGTCGCGCCGGATGCGCCTCGGTAGCCGGCTTGTCTCCGGGGTGATCACGAACCGTCGCCCGTAGAACTTCCACCTCGTTCCCTCCTCGGTTCCGAACAGGATGTTGCCGCAGTAGAACTGGCCGATGATGTCGGCGGGCGTGGGTGGCACGAACGATGCCCCGGCGGCGGCGACCTCGTGGGCGGTCGCGAGGCGGTCGGGACTCGACCGGATGAGGAGTCGGGCGAGTCGGACCCGCGCCAGTGGCCCGATCACGCCCGCTGCCCGAAGCCGATCGCGTACGGCTGTGAGGAGGTCGAAGAGCGGTTCCAGGCGTGTCGTCATGTGTCGTTCCGTCAGCCGGTGTGGTCGGCGTCGCGCCCGGCGGATCCTTGAGGTCTATCGGCACGTTCGATCGCATGTCAATCGGATGCTGCACCACACCTCGGTGATCTCGAGGCCGTTCGTGGGCCTTCCGTTCGACCGCGACGTTGACAGTGAGACATATTCTGTCTTAGTGTCTCAGCGATGACGGCGATCGACCCGATCTTGATGCCTGACGCGCGCGCCAACTGGTCCGACGCCGAGGTCGCCGTGCTCGAAGCCGTCAAGACCTGCTGCGAGCGGTGGGGAGTCGAGAAGGTCACCGTCGACGACATCGCCCGGCAGGCCGGGGTCTCCCGGGCCACGCTCTACCGCCTGTTCCCCGGCGGCAAGGAGGTCGTGTTCGACGCGCACCGCGTCTACGAACTCGACCAGTTCTTCGATGTGCTGTTGGCCCACGTCGACGGCGCCGACACCCTCGAGGAACTCCTCGTGCGCGCCGTCACCGGCTCGATTCGCGAGCTGCGCGCGGATGAGCACATCGCGATCATGCTCGCCTCCGAGCCGGGTGCCGTCGTCAGCGATCTCACCGTCGACGGGCTACCGCGGATCATTCGCGTGGCCTCCGCCTACCTCGTCCCGCTGCTCGATCCGTTCATGCCGCGCGACCAGAGCCGAGCCCTCGTCGATCTACTCGTGCGCCTTGTCGTGTCGTATTTCCTGGCCCCTTCCGACCTCGTCGACCTCACCGACCGCGACGAGACCCGCGCGTTCCTCGCCCCCTTCATCCCGACGCCCGACCCGCAACCGACCGATTTCGATCCCCATCTGATCCAGACCTGAGCACAGGAGCCCCCCATGACGACCACCGAAGAGCCCACCACACACGGCGACAACGAGACGATCATCGATCGTGCCGAGCTCAACGATCTCGAGGCCATCCTGGCGGTCTCCAACACCGACGTCGACGAGGTCGAACACGTCGTCAAGGACAACGCCGACGCGATCTTCACGTGGGACTACAGCCTCGCCCGCCCCGCGCTGCGCAAGCTGTACGAGAAGGCCAAGGTCGGCCAGTGGAACGCCACCACCGATCTCGACTGGACGACCGAGGTCGACCTCGAGAAGGTCGTCAACGCCGATCAGGTCGCGATGTCGGCCGGCCTCGAACCCGACCTGTACGCGGACACGGTCGTCGGCCACTGGGGCGACAAGGAGTGGCTCGACTACGGCATCCAGAATCGCAAGTGGACGCTGTCACAGTTCCTCCACGGGGAGCAGGGGGCACTGCTCTGCACAGCGAAGATCACCGAGACCGTGCCCTGGTACGACGCGAAGCTCTACGCATCGACGCAGGTGGTCGACGAAGCCCGTCATGTCGAGGTCTTCGCCCGTTACCTCGACGAGAAGCTCGACGGCGGCTACCAGGTCAACGCACATCTGCGGATGCTGCTCGACGACATCATCAGTGACTCTCGCTGGGACATGACGTACCTCGGGATGCAGGTGATGGTCGAGGGCCTCGCGCTCGCCGCGTTCGGATTCATGCACCAGATGACCGAGGAACCGTTGCTCAAGAAACTGCTGCGCTACGTCATGAGCGACGAGGCGCGCCATGTCGCCTTCGGTGTGCTGTCGCTCAAGGAGGTCTACGCGGAGATGACCGACGCCGAGCTGAAGGATCGTCAAGAATTCGCCTACGAAGCCGCCGTGCGGATGCGCGACCGGTTCCTCGCCCAGGAGGTATGGGAGCAGATGGGCGTCGCGCCCAAGGACGTGTTGCCCGTCGTGCTCCGCGACCCCACCCGCGACATGTTCCAGCAGATGCTGTTCTCCAAGATCGTCCCCAACTGCAAGAAGCTCGGCCTGCTCGACCGCAACGACTCGTGGCTGCGCCGCCGCTTCGAGGAGATGGCCGTCATCCAGTTCGAGGACTGGGAGGACACCGGCGAGGAGTACATCAAGTTCGAGCTCGGGGCCGACACGCCCTCACCCCTCTCCGCAGGCTGATCGTCGGGAGACCGGCCGGGTACGGTCGGCGCGGTGAGCTCCACTGCCGACTGGGATCCTGATCAATACGCTCGTTTCGCCGCGCAGCGCGCCGAGCCGTTCTGGGACCTCGTCGATCTCGTCGAGACCGAACCGGTACTCGAACGGGTTGCTGACCTCGGATGTGGTGGCGGGTCGCTCACGGTCGCATTCGCCGAAGACAGTGGTGCGCGCGACGTGATCGGTCTCGATTCGTCTCCGGCGATGCTGGCCGATGCTGCCGCGATGACCACCGGTTCGGTCCGATTCGAGGCGGGTGACATCGCCGAATCGTGTGCTCCGGGGTCGT
>JASJHI010000459.1:0-7143 GCA_033791105.1 Acidimicrobiia bacterium
GTCGTGAACATGGCGGTGACGAGGGCGTCGACTTTCAGTTGCATGTACGGCAACGGCTTGGTGCCGGTCTGTTGGTCTTGGGCCTTCAGCTTGGCGAGCATGGTGTGGAGGTGACGGTCGACGATCGCTCCGCGTAGCGGATCGAGTTCGGCGTGCAGGTGCCACATCCCGGTCTGGGAATCGATCCGGGTTGCGACCGTGGACCGTGCGCGTTGGCGCTCGAGTTCGTCGTCTGCGCCGGCGTCGGAGGCTGCGATCAATGAACGAGCCAACCGGCGACACCGCTGACGGAAACGGTCGACACTCTCGTGCAGGGCGAACCCCAACAACTCGTCCTCGCGCGACTTGAACTCGGCGACCAACTCGACGTGTGCGGCGAGCAGCTTGGTGGCCATTGCCAACGCGTCGAGATGACCGGCGGTCACCGCACCGTCGGCCAACGCATCCTCGAACCGCGGCAGCTCGTCGGCGATCGTTTCACGGTCGCTCGTGTCTCGGGCCTCGGACGCGGAACGACCAGAGTTGTTCGACAAGGCAGCCTCCACGGGCTCGGCACGTCCTTGCGCGGCCAACGCCTTCAACCGGCGGACTGTGCGGATCTCATCAGCTGCCAGCCATGATCGCAGTCTGGACAGGTCACGCAGCCGGGCGTTGCAGCCGTCGCGATCCAACTCTTCGGGCACTGCCGCAGCCAACCGGCTGAGCAGTGCCTCCACTTCCATCGGTTTCATCTTGCTGGTACCTCCTCGATCAACTTCCGATCAGGGAGGAGTCGGTACCGACCACCATGACATCGGGGTGTCACAGTCCACTCCGAACACGAAACCAATTTCGACCCGGTGGCGGGCGGTACCGCGGTGACCTACGATCTCGCCGTTCGGCTTGCCGAACCACACCGGGCCGACAGCCCCGGCCGAATCCCTGCCGAGAGAACCTGAGAAACACCGTGCCGAATGGACAGCCGAACAGTCTCATCCCGTGGGGCGACGGCATCGTGTCCCACATCGACCGATTCGCCACGTCGGTCGCGGAAGCGGGAGTGAACGACATCTCCGAGCAGCTCAGATTCGAGGCCATTCTCGACCGGCGCGACTACAAAACGAGCTTCACGATCGACAAGGTGCCGGCCAAGATTGAAGCAGGGATCGGCAGCAGGTGAGCACCACCGCCGAGTTCGTCCGGGTCGAGGGCGGACGTTTCCGCATGGGCTCCGATGACCATTATCCGGAGGAGGCGCCGGTGCACACGGTGGCTGTCGACGGCTTCTCGATCCGCTCGACAACCGTCACCAACCGTGAGTACGCGGCGTTCATCGACGACACCGGATACGTCACCGTCGCGGAGCGCCCGCTCGACCCCGCCGACTACCCCGGCGCAGACCCGAACGATCTCCACCCGGGAGCGCTCGTGTTCACCATGACACGGGGCCCGGTCGACCTCGCCAACCTCATGCATTGGTGGACCTGGACGCCCGGCGCGCACTGGCGCCGACCCGAGGGTGCCGGCAGTTCGATCGAGGACCGACTCGACCACCCTGTAGTGCAGGTCGCCCACGAGGACGTCGAGGCGTACGCCGCCTGGGCGGGCGAATCATTGCCGACCGAGGCCGAGTGGGAACTCGCGGCCCGCGGCGGCCACGACGGCAGAGCATTCGTGTGGGGTGACGAGGCGACGCCGGCCGGTCGATTCCTCGCCAACTTCTGGCAAGGCCGTTTCCCTTACGACAACAGCGAGGCCGACGGCTTCGTCCGCACCGCGCCCGTCGGGTCGTATCCGGCTAACGACTTCGGGCTGTACGACATGGCGGGCAATGTCTGGGAATGGACCGACGACTGGTACGCGAGGAACCTTCCAACCGACTCACCCGACCTCGTCGAGTCGCCCTGCTGCGTGCCGAGCAATCCCCGCGGTGGCAGCGTGCACGACAGTTACGACCCGGCGATGCCGCAGTTCGAGATCCCGCGCAAAGTGGTGAAGGGCGGCTCGTTCCTGTGCGCCGACGAGTACTGCCAGCGCTACCGCCCGGCGGCACGCAGCCCGCAGATGATCGACACGGGGATGAGCCACGTCGGCTTCCGCACCGTCAGACGACAGGAGACCGCAGATTTCTGAGTCGTCGATCCTTCCCTCGTGACTCGAGGGCGTCACCGTCGGAATGCCCGAGCGCCTCTGCTCGCACGATCTCGTGATGATCGACGCGTCGTCGGCGCCGTGAGACGCGTGCGTCAGTCGCCGTAGATCGACGTGATCACGGTCGCGCGCTGCTCGGCGATCACGTTGCGCTTCATCTTCAACGTCGGTGTCAGCTCGCCGCTCTCGATCGTGAAGTCGCTCGACAGGATGCGGAACTCGCGGATGCTCTCGGCCCGGCTGACCTGAGCGTTGGCTTGCTCGATCGCTTTGGAGATTTCGGCGCGGAGTGTCTCGAGATCGTCGTCGAGGATCTCACGCACGAGCTCACTCGGCGACGACGCATGAGCGCCGTTCGCCTCGGCCCACTTGGCCAGCTCCTCGACGTCGAGTGTGACAACGGCGGCGATGAACGGCTGTTGGTCGCCGACGACCATCACCTGGCTCACGAGCGGATGGGCCCGGACTGCGTCCTCGAGCACGGCCGGGGCAACGTTCTTCCCGGCCGCGGTGACGATCAGTTCCTTCTTGCGGCCGGTGATGCTGACGTAGCCGTCATCGTCGATCTCGCCGATGTCGCCGGTGGCGAACCAGCCGTCGCCGACCATGACGTCAGCGGTCGCCTCCTCGTTGCGCCAGTAGCCATCGAAGATCATCCCGCCCTTGAGGAGGATCTCGCCGTCCTGGGCGATCTTCACGCCCGCACCCGGGATCGGGCGTCCGACGGTGCCGATCTTGAAACCATCGGGTGTGTTGAGCGTCGCCGCCGCAGTGGTCTCGGTCAGGCCATACCCTTCGAGCACCAGCACGCCTGCTCCGTTGAAGAAGTGGCCGAGACGTTCGCCGAGCGGGGCACCGCCCGAGATGGCAAAGGCCAGATCGCCACCGAACGCTGCCTTCAACTTCCCGTAGACGAGCTTGTCGTAGAGGCCGTGCTCGAGCTTGGTGCGCCAGTGGACATCTCCGGCGATGGACTGCTTGGAGAAGTCGACGGCGACGTCGACGGAGCGGTCGAAGATCTTGCGCTGCAAACCGCTCCCGGCCTTGCCCTGCGCGGTGTTGAAGACCTTCTCGAAGACACGTGGCACAGCGAACACCCACGACGGTTCGAGCATCTCCAGTTCGGGTACGAGGTTGGCGATGCCCGTGGAATAGCCGATCTTGACACCGCGGGTGACACAGCCGACCTGCACAACGCGGGCGAGAATGTGCGCGAGCGGCAAGAACATCAACGTCGAGCCGTCTGGCGTGAACAGGTGCTCCATCTTCGAGACGACCTGGCGCACCTCCCAGATGAGGCTGCCATGGGAGAGGACGCAGCCCTTCGGTCGGCCGGTGGTGCCCGACGTGTAGACGAGTGTTGCCGCGTCCGCGTGGTCGAGTGCCGCGATGCGTTCGTCGACCGGCCCCTGGCCGATGTCGGTGCCGGCCGCTATGAGATCGTCCAGCCCGCCTTCCTTGGCGACGAAGACGTATTTACAGTTCGGGAGGCGTTCGGCCACCTCGTCGTAGCGGCCCTTCAGTTCGACGTTGCCGCAGATCACCGCGACCGCCTCGCTGTTGCCGACGATCCACTCGACCTGGTCGGCTGACGAGGTCTCGTAGATCGTGACCGTCGTTGCGCCCGCGAACCAGATCGCGTAGTCGAGCAACGTGAACTCGATGCGGCTCTTCATGAAGATGCAGACCCGGTCGCCCCGCTCGATGCCGAGCCCGACGAGTCCCGCGGCGAGTTCGCGGATCCGCCGAACCATCTCCGTTGTCGACACGTCGACGAACTCGTCGCCCTTGCGGACTGCCAACGCGGCGTGGTCGGGCGAGGACTTCTGGTTGGCGAGCAGCGCGGTGACGACGTTGTCGTCCGGCGCGATCTCTACGGCGTTCGGCTCGGTGTACTCCTGCATGTGACCGATCGTACCGAACTGCAGATCGTGGCCTGGACGGTTCGCCCGCCCGGCGTGCGGCGCGTCCCAGCGTCAGTCGTACGAAGCGATCGCGGCGACCTCGACGCCGTACTCGTCGGCGGGGATCTCGCCGCGCTGGCGACGTTCGGCGAGCAGGACGATCGCCTCGGCGCGCGCCATGTCAGCGTGTCCGCCGCTGACCTGGACCGCGCGCGGCGGACGGACGACGATGTAGATGCCGAGCGCGATGATCGGTATGACCGCGAGCGCGAGAAGCCAGCCGATCTGGTGCGCCAACGCGAGATCGCGGCGCCGAACGGCGTCGGCGATGGCCCAGAGTTGCAGCCCGAGCAGCGGCAAACCGGCGAGGAGCAGCAGCCAGACCTCGCCGCTCACGATGCCAGCACCGCCTCGACCACCGCGGTCCGGTGGGCAGCGATGTGGCCTTCGAGCCCGTCGGAACCCGTGCGCGCACGCCAGCGTCTGAAGGCCCTCCACAGGAGCACGAACCGATCGATGAAGGAGACGACGGCGGCGAGATACACCGGCAGGAGAACGAACGCGGCGATGCCGGCCTGCCAGCCGAACTTCGAGATGGCCCACCAGATCACCAACCCCCACGTGATGCCGTAGACGACGAATGCGACGATCGGCTTGATCGTCGCGTTCACCGATGGGGCGACGCGTCGGAGGCCGACGGCCTTGACGAGCAGGAACGGGATCCAGTTGATCGCAGCACCGATGATCGCGAACGGAAACAGGATGACGGCGATCACAACCTGCTGGACGAGCGAGCGCAGGAATCGGCCGGTCGACAGCTGTCCGTGCAGCTCCGCGTCGGTGAACCCGATGCCCTCGAGGTCGTCGCGGTACTCGGAGACGGCCGCAGAGATCCGCTCGCGGTCGTCGGCCGGCCGGTCTGCGAGCGTGTTGGCCAGCCGATCGCGTAGTCCGAGTGGCACTGCTGCCGATGGATCGTCGAGCTGGCTGCGGAGCGCGATGTCGGCAGCCGCGGCCAGTGAGCGTGCCTCGCCCCAGTTGTCGAAATCGGGAGCGGCGCGCCGCAGACGGACGTCGATTGCGTCGGTCAGTTCGCGCACCGCCTCGCGGTCGTTGGCCGTGACGATGCCCGATTCCGTCTCGTGGTCGGCGACTGCGTTGTCGACATCGAGGGGACGTGCCGCGTTGACGAACACTCTGCTGCGCAGCGCCGCCTTGTTCTCGTAGTGGATGCCGACGGGAAGGATCTGCACGTCGTCGGCACCGTGCGCCCGTGCTCCGATGGCGATCCGGGCCGTCCCCGTCTTCACCTCTGCGATCGAGGGCTCGTTGCGCGTGACACCCTCGGGAAAGATCAGAATGTGGCCGTTCTCCTCGAGCGCCTCGTAGCACGAGGCGAACATCTCGTCGTTGCTGGTTGCCGATCCCTTGTCCGCTGGCTTGTGCACAGGGATCCCGCCGATCCAGTTCATCAACCACGCGGCCGGCAGGATCTTCCAGATGACGTCGCGGGCGACGATGCCTGGCCGCCGGGGGAGGACCGCGAGCAGAACGAGCGCGTCCGAGAAGCCACCGAAGTGATTGGAGACGGTGATGAGCGGAGCGCCGGGCGGAACGGGCTCGGGAATGTAGATCTCGATTTCGCGGAAGACGGCCCGCGCGAGGAACGACACGATCTTGGCGATGGCGCGATCCTTGCGGCTCGTCGGGAGTGTCGTCGGCCCGTCAGCGTCGCTCACCGCTCGAAACCGTACCTCTGCGGTCGTATCGCTCGGGTCATCCCTACTTGAACCAGCGCGGGCCGCTTGTGCGGCCGATGTCGAGCGGTACACCGCTGGAGAAACGCTCTTGCGCAAACCGGCCAGACGTTTCGGCTTCGACGTCGTCGCCCCATTTCATCTTCAGGCGTTCGCGCCGTTCGAGGTCGAGCGCCACGAGTGCCTCCTCCAGGCATGCGGTCTGAGCGTCGGTTGTGCCCGGCAGATGGAAGGCGTCGCGAACAAAGCGGGCCGTGTCGCCGCGGTAGTCGTGACCGAAGGATCCGAAGTTTCCGGGCACGGTGACCATTGCGTTCGCGGCATCGACCATCACCTGCCAGAAGGTGTTGACGGGGCCCCAGTGCATGTCGTCGGGCACGTTGCGGCCCCGTTCGGCGCCCAGCCAGACAGGTTCGCGGATCATCACCTCGGGGCGTAGCGCCGCGATCGGATCGTTGTCGTGCGACAGGACGACCGCCCGCAGGCGGTCACGTTCCTCGTCGGTGAGCGCGGCAAGTTGTTCGTGGCGGTCGAAGACCCCCACCGTGCCGTCGGGCACCAATTCGTTCGAGCCTGTCGCCATGCCATTCCGTGACCACTTCGCCAGTGCCGGCAGCCCGAGCCAGAGCGCCCGGTCGACGCCGTAGTGGTCGAACCCGGTGATGCCCTGGGACATCACGACGTCACTCGAGGTCCACGCACCGAGGCTCTCACCGAACACGAGCACCTTCGGGCGGTCCTGCGGTGGCCGTCCCCGCAGCCGTTGACGGATGCCCCACAGCAGCAGCCGGAACTGGACGCGCCCGAGTCCGACCTTCTGGACGGCGAGGAATGAGGGGAACCGTCCGTACTGCACCGAGCAGGTGGCGATGTCTCCGCGGGCGAGGAATTCAGCGGCCTCAACCACGGTCTGGTCGACCCAGCCGGTGCCGGTCGGCGACACGAGCAGGAGGTAGGAGCGGTCGAACGCGCCGGTGCGCTCGAGCTCGTCCAGTGCGAGTTCGGCTCGGCCCGAGCCATAGAGCGGGATCGAGTTGAATCCGACATACGTGCGGATTGGGTGGGCGACGGCGGGCTCACCGAGGACGTCCTCGATCATCTCCGGCGACACCACATCGGTGACGTATCGGCGGCCTTGTTGGCCGAGTTCGGAGAAGTTCGACAAACTCTCGGCCGAACCTGACATGAGCGGCGATTCGGGCGGTGTCGCGTAGGCAGGTTCGACCTTCTCGTTGGCACGTCCGATCGAGGCGACGACCGCGTTGTACGCGCCGGTGGCGGCGCCGGTCCAGAGTGCGGCGTTGGCGAGGCGGGCGATGCCCGTCCGGCCCCATCGGCCTCCGATGTAGAGC
>JASJHI010000460.1:0-4006 GCA_033791105.1 Acidimicrobiia bacterium
GAGGCAGCGGCGAAGGTCGCCGGTCGAGACGTGCCGTACGACCTCGCCCCCCGGCGGGCCGGCGATCCGGTCTCGACGTTCGCCGATCCTGCCTTCGCTGAGCGGACGCTGGGCTGGCGCGCCGAGCAGCGACTCGACGAGATCGTCCGCACCGCCTACGACTGGCACGTAGCGCAGCTCGACGGCGAGCGCTGACCAGCGGTCCGGCGCGTCAGACCGTCTCGGCCGACGGGTGCACCTGGGCTGAACGCATCCGGTCGAGCCAGCCGAGGAGCACTGCGATCGCTCGCGGGTCGTGACGCAGCCGGTGGCCGGCACCGACGAACAGGCTGAGTTCGGCCTCACCGTGTGCGTTGGCGAGCTGGCGGGCGTCGGACGCCGGCACGTCCGGATCGTCGTCGCCGTGCATCACTATCATCGGTCGTGGCGCAAACCGATCCGCCGACGTCACGGGGCGGAAGCGCTGGAAGTCGCGGGCCCACTCGTCCATCGAAGCAGGGAACTGGCGGTTCTTGATCGCCCCGATCTCGCGGGCGTGCTCGAGGAATCGCCGCGGATGACGCCCCCAGTCGTCGAAGTCCGCACGCGGGCTGAGCAGCGCCGCCGATGTGACGCGCGGGTCGTCCGCTGCGACGCAGATCGCGATCGAACCGCCCGTATTCGTGCCGATCAAGTTGACGGCGGTGGGATCGGTGAGCGTGAGGAGATGCGAGATCGCGTTGCGCAGATCGTCGACCCAGCCCTGCAGTGAAAAGTCGCCCTTGCTGCCGCCGCAGCCGCGAAAATTGAAGGTCATCGCGACACAGCCGATCTCGCGCGCGATCCGGTCCATCAACTGCGGATAGGTCCCACCCGACCGCTGCGCGTCGAGCGGGCCGATCGGGAACCCGTGACACATGATGACCGCCGGGCCGGGCTCGATCTCGACCGGTGGCCGGGCGACGTGGCAGGCGAGCGTGAGCCCATCCGACTCGAACGTCTCGTCCATCCCTGGCATCGGTTGGTCCCGCGAGCGATCCGTATCGCCCGCGTCAGGCCCGCGGCTTGCGCTTGATCCGCCGCTTGCCCGGCGTCGCCAGGGTGTAGCCCCGGTTCCTTGCCTCTGGCAGCTCGTCCGGACGGAAACTCTGTGCCACGCCGAGCCCCACGAACTCATCGATGATCGTCTCGTCGTCCCAGCTGTCGAGGTCGTAGACGAGTTGTGTCCGCTTGTCGCCGAGGTAGCGACTCTCTTCGAACTTCGAGTTGTGGTCCATCGCCGTCAACGGTACTCCGGGCGACCGCTCGATCTTCAGAGGGTGTACGCCTGGTTCGACAGCACCCGCTCGGCGATGTCAGCATCGCCGGCGATCGAGATCTCTTCGCGCAGATCCTCCGGCGCGACACGGCCGGCACAACGACGGGTCATCACTCCGATCGGCATCGTCAGCGTCGTCGTCGCGGGTCCGGGCAGTGACTCGACGACCGCCGCTCGCTCAGCAACCGCAACGTGGATCTCGCGCACCACCGCGCCGTCGTCGGTGAGTGCGAACGTGACGCTCTGTCCGGGTGCGACGCCCGCCTTCTTCCCCACCACGAAACCGAGCGCTGTCTCGACCTCGTCGAGCATCACCTCGCACGGCAATCCGACCGCATTGCCCGGTCGACCGACCGCATCGCGGATGTCCTGTTCGTGCATCCAGCAGTCCATCACCCTGATCTGCATGAACCGCCCGTGCGTGTCCTGGCCGGCCGGAGTGAACGTCACTTCGTCCCACGCCTCCTGCGTGATCGCGTCGAGGGCCGCGAGCCGCGTCGTCGTCAACTCCGCGAACAGCGACCGCATCTCGTCCGGAGTCTTGCCGCGCAGCGAGTCGATCCACCCCTCGTTGAACACCCCGATGTCGTTGCGCACGTGTGGTGATGCCTCACGGTCGGCCTCCTGCTCTGGCGCGGGCTCCCCCGCCAGCATCGACTCGGTGCCGATGATGTGGGCAACGTTGTCGTGCACATCCCAGCCCGGCAATGGCGTCGGCTTCGACCATTCATCGTCGGAGATGCGGTCGAGGAGGTCGGCGATGCTCGCCCACTCCTCGCGCAACGCCTCGATGGTCCGTTCCCTCGGGATGCTCGACGCCATATCAGTATGCTGCCAGACGCTCGAACCGCCGCTGCACGCGAGTATCCGAAGGACCACTGACACGATGCCCGCCAAGCCGACAATGCTCGAGATCTTCGAGCGCAACGAGGGTCGCCTGATCCACAAGTGGATGCACTACTTCGAGATCTATGAGCGCCATTTCGCACCCTTCCGCGGCGAGGCACCGCGCGTGCTCGAGATCGGCGTGTCGCACGGCGGTTCACTCGACATGTTGCGCGAGTGGTTTGGGCGGGGCACCTCGATCGTCGGCGTCGACATCGACCCGCGAATCGTCGATCTGCGGCGCCGTAACGTGCATCTCGAGGTGGGCGACCAGGGCGACGTCGACTTTCTCGCCGGGGTTGTGGAGCGGCACGGCCCGTTCGACATCGTGATCGACGACGGCAGCCACCGCCCCCGGCACCAGATCGCCTCGCTCGAGACGCTGTGGCCCACGATGGCCCCACCGAGCGTCTATCTCGTCGAGGACACCCACGCGAACTACTGGGCCGAGTACGAGGGCGCTCCCGGTGATGCGTCGACATTCATCGAATACGCCAAGCGCCTCGCCGACGACCTGCACGCATTCCACTCACAGACGCCCGGGTTCGAACCGACCGACTGGACGCGCACCCTCGGGGGACTCCACTTCTACGACAGCATCGTCGTACTCGATCGAGTCGACCGCGAGCCGCCGTATCACCGCAAGTCGGGTCGACCGGTGTTCGGCACGCTGTACGCCAAGGATGTCGCAGCCAATCTCGACGAAGAACATCTCGCCGCGATGGCATCGATGAACCGGCCATCGCACCGGCTGTGGCGGCTCGTCCGCCATCCGATCATGACCTGGGAGAACCGTCAGCAACGCCGGCGTACCGCCCGGCGCACGACCGGCTAAAGCACGTCGTCGAGGCCCGCCTGGGGGCCGACGGCACCGATCACGTCGAGGTACTCGAGGTGTGCATTGACGACGTTGACGGCGTCGACGTCGTCGAGCAGGTCGATGTCGTTGCGGTCACTCTCGCCGAGCAGGTACGCGGTCAACGTGTCCTCGGTGATGACGACCGTGTCGTCGATGTCCTGCGACCGGTCGAGCACCGCGTCGGGCTGGAGGCCCTGCGCGTGCAGCCATTGCATGTGGAACACGAGCAGCTGCTCGACCTCGGCCGGCGTCAGGCGCGCTTGGCTCTCGTCGGGTAGCCGATCGCACACGAAGTCGACCGCCTCGTCGACCTCGTAGACCACGCGTGGCGAGATCGCATCCAGGCGATGCGCCTCACGGCCGACCGCAACTGCCGCGATGGCGAACACCGCCAGCGCGGCGATCACCGCGAACACGATCGTGATGCCGTCCATCAACGGCCAGCGTAGGGATCCGGATTCTGTGTGAGCGAAAACCGCGTAGAACGCGGTAATCGCTTACACAAGTTCCGGGCGTGAGATGTGAACGCTTCGGCTCAGATGCCGATGCGCTGGGCGAGCTGCTCGCGGTGATACGTGGGATCACCGAAGAGGAGCTCGGAGCTCTTGGCACGCTTGAAGTACAGGTGCGCCGGGTGCTCCCAGGTGAAGCCGATGCCACCGTGGATCTGGATGTTCTCGGCGGCGGCGTGGAAGTACGCCTCGGAGCAGTAGGCCTTGGCCAGCGAGGCAGTCGAGGGCAGCTCGTCGTTCATCTCGGCGGCGCACCACATGCCGTAGTAGGCGGCCGACTTGGCCGACTCGACCTCGAGCAGCATGTCGGCACACTTGTGCTTGATCGCCTGGAACGAACCGATCGGACGACCGAACTGCACGCGCACCTTGGCGTACTCGACCGCCATCTCGAGCACACACTGCGCCCCACCGACCTGCTCGGCGGCGAGGCTGACAGCGGCAAGGTCGAGG
>JASJHI010000461.1:0-3524 GCA_033791105.1 Acidimicrobiia bacterium
CGCGGTCCACCGGGTCGTGTTCGTCAACATTCCCGGTCCGCTGCAGGTCGCCTTCTACACCGTCATCCCGGTCATGATCGTCTGGGGTGCGATCGCCTTCGCCGACCGGATGAAGAACTGGGAGCGCGGTACTCCCTCGCAGCGTCGGACCACACCAAAGAATGCGAAGCGGCGCCTGAGCGACTTCCGGGCGGGTGCCTACATGCGGACGCTGCTGCGCGATCCGGCGGCCGGGCTGATGCACTCGATGATCTACTTCGGGTTTCTCGTGTTGCTCGGCGTCACCACCGTGCTCGAGATCGACCACCAGATGCCCGAGGACCTCAAGTTCCTGCACGGACGCACCTACCAGGCGTACTCGTTCGTCGGTGACCTCGCCGGGCTGATCTTCCTCGCCGGCATCGTCTGGGCCATCTTCCGCCGCTACGTGCAGCGGCCGTACCGCATCCGGATCAAGTCGCGGGCCGAGCACGTCATCATCCTCTTCACGTTCCTCGCGATCGGCGTCACCGGATTCGGTGCCGAGATGTTCCGCATCGCCGTCGAGGGCACACCCGACTACGAGCAGTGGAGCTTCATCGGTTACCCCCTGGCACAACTCGTCGACGGGATGTCGGTGGGCGACCTCGAGACCTGGCATCAGAGTTGGTGGATCGCCCATGTCGTCAGCTTCATCGTGTTCCTCACGATCTTGCCGATCACGATGCTGCGTCACATGTTCACGTCACCGCTCAACATGTACCTCAAGGACAAGGACCGTCCGAAGGGTGCAATGCGGCCGATGCCGAACCTGATGGAGACCGAGCTCGAGAGCTTCGGCGCCTCGGTCGTCGAGGACTTCACCTGGAAGCAACTGCTCGACCTCGACGCCTGCACGATGTGCGGCCGCTGCACCAGCGTCTGTCCCGCGCACGCCACCGGCAAGTCGCTCGATCCGCGCGAGATCGTGCTCAAGGCCGGACAGGTCATGGCCGCGACCGGTTCACCCGCTGTGTCGGCTCCCCTCGGTGTCGACAAAGAGGTCACAGTCTCGGCCGACGCACTGTTCGACCGCATCACTCCCGACGAGATCTGGGCGTGCACCACCTGCAAAGCGTGCGACGAGGTGTGCCCAGTCAACATCGAGATCACCGACAAGATCTTCGACATGCGGCGGTACTTGTCGCTGATGGAGTCGAACTTCCCCGCCGAGTTGGGCAACGCCTACCGGGCGATGGAGAACCAGATGAACCCCTGGGGCATGAACCAGGGTGAGCGCGGTGATTGGGCCGACGGTATCGACGGCGTCACGATCGTCGAGCCGGGCGAGACGCTCGAGGCCGAGTACCTCTACTGGGTCGGCTGCGCCGGATCGTTCGACGACAAGAACAAGAAGGTCACCCAGGCGATGGCCCAGCTGCTGCGCCGGGCCGGCATCGATGTGGCGATCCTCGGGCCCTCGGAGATGTGCACCGGCGACTCCGCCCGTCGTTCGGGCAACGAGTACCTGTTCCAGATGCTCGCCCAGCCCAACGTCGAGATGCTCAACGGCATGGGCGTGAAGAAGATCATCACGCAGTGCCCGCACTGCTTCAACACACTCCTCAACGAGTACCCCCAGGTCGGTGGCAACTACGAGGTCATCCACCACACCCAACTGCTCGAACAGCTCATCGAGTCGGGCGAGCTCGACGTGAGCGAGGCCCGCCTCGAGGACCGCATCACGTACCACGACTCGTGTTACCTCGGTCGCCACAACGATGTGTACCTCGCGCCGCGCAAGGTGGTCGCTGCGATCAAGGGCATCGAGGTCGTCGAGATGCCGCGCAACGGCACCAAGGGCATGTGCTGTGGCGCCGGCGGCGCGCGCATGTGGATGGAGGAGACGGTCGGCGACAAGGTGAACGACGAACGCGCCCGGGAGGCACTGTCGACCGGTGCCGGGCGCGTCGCCACCGCTTGTCCGTTCTGCTACATCATGCTCGACGACGGTGTGAAGGCAGCGGGCGTCGAGGAAGAGGAAGTCCGCGTCGCCGACATCTCGATCCACCTCCTCGAGGCGATCGAGCAGGGCGAGTCACAGCGCCACAGCGCGGACTCCCCGGTCAACACATCGTTCAGCTGACCCACCCAGGCGGTCAGACTCGCGGGTCAGCGGAAGTTCTCGAAGTAACGGCTCGGAGTCGGGCCGCGCTGGCCCTGGTATTTCGAGCCCTTGGCACCGGAGCCGTACGGGTTGTCCGCCGGTGTCGTCATCTGCATGAAGCTGATCTGGCCGATCTTCATGCCGGGGTAGAGCGTGATCGGCAGGCTCGCCACGTTGGCCAGCTCGAGCGTGATGTGACCATCGAAGCCGGCGTCGATGAAGCCGGCGGTCGAGTGGATGAGAAGGCCGAGACGCCCGAGACTCGACTTGCCCTCGACGCGACCGACGAGGTCGTCGGGTACCCCGATGCGCTCCAACGTCGAGCCGAGAACGAACTCACCGGGGTGCAGCATGAACGCTTCGTCGTCGACGATCTCGATGAGCTCGGTGAGATCCTCCATGTCCTGCTTGACGTCGATGACCGCGCGGGTGTGGTTGCGGAACACGCGGAACAGGTTGGAGATACGCACGTCGATCGACGACGGCTGGATGAGCGACTCGTCGAGTGGGTCGACGACGACCCGCCCTGCCGACAACTGTTCACGGAGGGTGCGGTCGGAGAGGATCACCGACGGCGACACTACCCACGTGACAACGCCGGCGAACGTGCCTCGGGCGTTGGAACGGTCACCGACGCTTCGCCGGCTCGCGCATCGAGGGGATGTCGGTGTAGAGCGTCACACCGGCGCCACCGGATGGACCACGATAGAGGGGTGCTCGATCACGACGACATCCGCGAGATTGCCCTCTCACTTCCGGGCGCGTACGAGCAGGCCTCGTTCGGGGGTCGCCCCTCGTTCCGCACCAAGCCCCGCATGTTCTGTTGGATCCGTGAGGATCCAGAGGCACTGATGGTGTTCCTCGATTCGCTGGAGGATAAGGAGATGCTGCTCGCGTCCGATCCGGACACGTTCTTCACCACGCCCCACTACGACGGGTACGCGGCGATCCTGGTGAACCTGGACGCACTCGAAGCAGACGAGGCGCGCGAGTTGGTCACCGATTCCTGGCGCCTGCGGGCGCCGAAGAAGCTCGTCAAGGAGTTCGACAGCGAGCACCCACCGCCGCGCACGGACTGAGCGTCCCCTCACCCTCGGCCGCTATGGTTGGCGGTCTTCGCGGATGTAGTTCAATGGTAGAACATCAGCTTCCCAAGCTGAGAACGCGGGTTCGATTCCCGTCATCCGCTCTCGCGAAATCCCTCGTCAGAGTCCATTTCCGCTGTGTGGTCATCCGGTGCCGTGCCTTGCTCGTGCCTAGACCGCTTGTGAAATCGGGGCGATATCGCTACTCCAAATTGGGCTGACCTCAGGGAAGCCCTGGTCGTGGGGTTATCGCGGTCGGTGTGGCGCAATGTTCTCAGGCGAAAAAGCTGAGTACATCGGCGTCCGGTCTCGGC
>JASJHI010000462.1:0-8035 GCA_033791105.1 Acidimicrobiia bacterium
CGACTCCGCTGACCCCGACGAATCCGGTGGCCCCGACGACTCCGGTGACTCCGAGGCGAATGGTCACCGTCTGGTGTCCCGACTGGTCGGTCACCGCTGCGGGATTCAGCGCCGACGAACCAGCCGCGGTGATGTCGGCCAACCGCGTGGTGTCGCGTACGGCCGCAGCCGGGGAAGAGGGGGTGATCGTCGGTCAACGCCAACGCCAGGCGCAACGGCGGTGCCCTGAGATCGTCCTCGTCGACCACGACGCTGCGCGCGATGCCCGCGAGTTCGAGCCGGTCGTGGCGGGGATCGCCGAACTCTCCCCGCGCCTCGACGTGGTCGAGCCCGGCTGGATCAGCTTGTCGGCGCGGGGACCGTCGCGGTACTTCGGTGGTGATCGCACACTCGCCGACCTGCTCGTCGAACGTGTCCGCGCCGTGGGGTACACATCGTCGATCGGTGTCGCCGACGGCAGGTTCGCAGCGGGCATCGCAGCGCGTCTCGCGCGACGCCGCGGAGAGCCGTTCGTCGTCGAACCCGGCGGGTCCACTGACTTCTGCGCTGGGCTGCCGATCGGATGGCTGCAGATTCTCGGCGAGGCAGATCCAGAACTCGTTGAGCTGTTCGTCCGTCTCGGGTTGCGCCGCCTCGGTGATCTCGCGGCGCTCCCGGCGAGTGATGTACTCGGTCGGTTCGGGCATCCTGGCGCTCACGCGCACCGGCTCGCATCGGCGAACGACCTGCGCCCTCCGAGTTCCACCGACCCTGCACCGGAGCGCCGGCTCGATCAGGTGCTCGACGATCCGATCGCCCAGTCGAGCGCCGTCGTCTTCGCCGCCAAGCAGCTCGCCGACGAACTCGCCGGATCGCTCGGGGACGACGGCCGGGTCTGCACCCGACTCGTCGTACTGCTCGAGACCGAGCACGGCGAACGCTCCGAGCGATCGTGGTATCGGTCGGCGGGCATGTCGGCGGCAGCGATGGTCGAACGTGTGCGCTGGCAGCTCGACGCTTGGGTTGCTCTCCCGCGAGGGAGCGGGGAAGAGATCACCGGTGGGATTGCACTGATCCGCCTGACGCCCGAAGAAGTTCGCGCCGATGAAGGGGTGCAGCTCGGGTTGTGGGGTGGGCAGACCGACTCCGATCGCCGGGCGGTGAGGGCGATCGCCCGGCTCGGCACGATGGTGTCCGACGGTGCGGTCACCGTCCCGTCCTGGCACGGGGGGCGACTTCCAGCCGACCGCTACCGGTGGATTCCCGCCTCCACGGTCGATCTCGACCAGCCGCGCCGGGCTGTGTCGCCGGCGGCGACCGGGAGCAGCCCTGACGGTCCGTGGCCAGGTTGTCTTCCGTCGCCGTCGCCCGCGACCGTGCTCGTCGAGCCGCAGGCGATCGATGTCCTCGACACCGATGGCGGGAAGGTCACGGTCAGCGGCCGTGGCATCCTCAGTGGGGCACCCACATCGTTCCGGTTGTTACATGGTGACGAGGCGTCGGGTTGGCTCCCCGGCCGGTCGCGCTCCATCGCCGGGTGGGCGGGACCTTGGCCGATCGACGAGCACTGGTGGGAGCCTGCCCGTCATCGTCGGCAGGCTCGATTTCAGATGGTCACCGATGATGGCCGGGGTTACCTCGTCGTCGCCGAACAACGTCGCTGGTGGGTCAGCGCGATCTACGACTGACGATTTTCCGCCGCTGCCCTCCACAGTGGATCATGTCGCGGTGCCCTCGCCCGACGTTTCCACCGATCAGCTCCGGCACCGCGTTCGGGCCGACGTGGCGGCGAGAGAGCCGGTCGATGAGCGAGAGGCTGCCTCGGTCTCGAAGTTCCTCGAGTTGTACGACGCACTCGACTCGCCGTTCGACATCGACGCGGATCCAGTCCACGTGACCGCATCGGGGATCGTCGTCGGTCCCCGGGGTGTGTTGCTCCACGAACACAAACGGCTCGGGATCTGGATCCAGCCAGGGGGCCACGTCGACCCCGGCGAGACGCCCTGGGAGGGCGCGCTGCGCGAGACGCACGAGGAGACCGGCCTCCGTGGTGCATTTGCCGGGCCGTTCTGTGATGACGGCACACCGGTGCTCGTCCACCTCGACGTGCATGCGGGCGGTCGCGGCCACACCCACCTCGACCTGCGCTATCTGATCGACGGCGGCGACGCCGATCCCGATCCGCCAGAAGGTGAGAGCCAGGCGATCGACTGGTTCGACTGGCCCGCTGCGATCGAGATCACCGATCTCGGCCTCCGCGGCGCCCTCCTCGCCCTCCGCCCCACCGACGAACTCGAATCGTGAGGATGTTGCGCACCGCCGGCGCACCTGCAGCACGCGGTCAGACGGGGTGAGGGGGCCGTGATCAGTCGGGGGATGGCGGGACGTCGACGGGGATCTCCAGGCCGAGGCGGGCGCCATCGAGCAGTTCGAGGCGATCACCACTCCAGAAACGTCCGGGGTCGTACCAGTTGACCGGTCGGTTCCCCGCGAGCAGCCCCATCCGTTCGTACGTGACGGCGACGACCTCGGCGCAGTAGACAGCCTCGAGCGAACTCTTCCTGCGGATCCGGCCTTTCAACCAGTGGGCGGCGAGTCCGGGAGTCGACGGGAAGCGTCGGCCATCCATCTCGTCGACCACCTCGAGCGCGGCATCTTCCATCGCGGTCGTGGCAGTCGGCTCGAGTTGGCGGAAGTACGGCACTTGTCCGTAGCGATGCACCCACATTGTCGCGGAGTCCTCCAACCGATGCAGTTGCGCGCCGCGCTGTCGGGTCGCCGTCCAGACGTCGGTGACCGAGCGTCCGAGTTCGGCGTGCCAGAGCAAGGGTGGAAGGCCGTCGAGGGCGAGCACCATCGCGACGTGGTTGACCGGGCTGTTGGTGGCCGCGCGGATTGCTCGATCAGCAAGTTTGTGTCCGGTGAAGATCCAGATGTCGCCGCTGCGCGCCTGACGCGCAGCCTCGGCGAGGCTGAGTGCAGGCGCTGTCGTCTTCTTGGCCACCGCAGTACCGTAGGGCGGGTGCCGACGAGCGGGTGGGATCGATGAGCGTGTGGAAGTGGGTCGGCCTCGCCGGGGTGATCGGTGCGGCCGCTGTCGGCGCCGGTGTGCTCGTCAGCCGGAGGAACCGCGAGTACGTCGACTACGAGGACGAACAGCTCCGCGACCGTCTCCACCAACGCCTCGACGAGGCGAGATCGAGGTCGTCGACCTGACGGCAGCCGGCGATCGGAGCTGAGCCGATCCGAGCCAGATCGAGCGACTCGATCTGGTGGGAACAAATATGTTCTTCGATTTGTGTTCGTAGCACATATGTTCGATGATGTGGTGGATGGGATTCAACAACCCGTCCTGGTCATGGAGCGAACTCGAAGCAGCACTGTCCGATCGTCCGTCCGCGCGCACTGGTCCCGCGCGCGATGGTCGTCGGCCCGGCAGCCCGTCGTGGAACGCCGGCGGTGACGGACCGGCGTGGAGCCGCAAACGCCAGCCGTTCGAACCGCCCGTCGACGCCCATCGACCGGCCCCGTCGAGCACCGTCCCGTACGCCGAACTCCACTGCCACTCCAACTTCTCGTTCCTCGACGGCGCCTCCCACCCCGAGGAGCTGGCGACCGAGGCATCCCGGCTCGGGCTCGAAGCACTGGCCGTCACCGACCACAACGGGTTCTACGGCGTGGTGCGCTTTGCCGAGGCCGCCAAGGCCGTGGGTCTCCCGACCGTGTTCGGTACCGAGATCACCCTCACCGCCACCAGCGATGGTGGGCGACTCGCGGGCTCGGTCGCCCGCAGCGAATCCGACACCGATGCACAAATTTCCACCGGGCTCTTGCCCGACGCCACGGCGCCCGATCCGTCGGGCACCCATCTCGTCGTGCTCGCCGACGGACCTGCCGGCTACGCCAGGCTCTCGCGCGCCCTGAGTGCAGGCCACCTCGCCGGCGAGAAGGGGGCGCCGCAGTTCGCCTTCGACGACGTCGCCCACGCGGTCGCCGGTCACGGATGGGTGCTCACAGGTTGTCGCAAGGGTGCTGTCCCTGCGGCGATCGCCCAGGGTGACACCGCCACCGCTCGACGCGAGCTCGGCGCACTGGTCGAAGCGTTGGGCCGCGATCGCGTCCTCGTCGAACTGTGGGATCACGGAGACCCCCGCGACTCGGCCCGCAACGACGGACTCGCCGCGCTCGCCGCCGATCTCGGGGTCGGTTGCGTCGCCACCAACAACGTTCACTACGCCACACCGGCTCAACGGCCGCTGGCGACGGCGCTGGCTGCGGTGCGCGCGCGTCGCAGCCTCGACGAGATCGACGCCTGGCTGCCGGGGACGTCGGGCGCGCACCTCCGCTCGGGCGCCGAGCAACGTCGGTGGTTCGAGCGCTTCCCCGGTGTCGTCGAACGAGCAGCGGAGATCGGCCGAGCCGCCGCGTTCGATTTGGCCCTCGTCGCCCCGCAACTTCCACCGTTCCCGTGCCCACCGGACACGAGTGAGATGGACCACCTCCGGCGCATCACTGCAGCGGGCGCCGTCCACCGTTATGGCCCAAGGCCATCACGCAACGAGGACCTCTCCCTGCGCGCTCGGGCGTGGGCCACCATCGACCACGAACTGGCGTTGATCGAACAACTTGGGTTCGCCGGTTACTTCCTCATCGTGTGGGACATCGTCGAGTTCTGTCGCCGGTCCGACATCTTCTGCCAGGGTCGAGGCAGCGCCGCCAACTCGGCGGTCTGCTACGCACTCGGCGTCACCGCAGCCGACGCCGTGTCGCTCGGTCTCTTGTTCGAGCGTTTCCTGTCGCCCGAACGTGACGGTCCACCCGACATCGACATCGACATCGAGAGCGACCGTCGCGAGGAGGTGATTCAGTACGTCTACGAGCGTTATGGCCGCCACCACACCGCACAGGTCGCAAACGTCATCACCTACCGCTCGCGGTCGGCGATCCGCGACATGGCCAAGGCGCTCGGATACCAGCCCGGCCAGCAGGACGCCTGGTCGAAGCAGGTCGATGCCTGGGGCGGTGTCGCGGTCACGGCCGCCCAGGACGACTGCACGATTCCCCAGCCGGTGCTCGACCTTGCCGGCCAGATCGAGAACGCACCACGCCACCTCGGCATCCACTCGGGTGGCATGGTCATCTGCGACCGCCCGGTGATCGAGGTGTGCCCGGTCGAGTGGGGGCGGATGGACAAGCGGTCGGTGCTCCAGTGGGACAAGGACGACTGCGCGGCGACCGGCCTCGTCAAGTTCGATCTGCTCGGGCTCGGGATGCTGTCCGCGTTGCACTACGCGGTCGATCTCGTGCACGAGCACCACGGCTACGAGATCGATCTCGCCACGATCCCCCAGGACGACGACGTCTATGCAATGTTGTGCCGCGCCGACACGATCGGCGTGTTCCAGATCGAGTCGCGGGCACAGATGGCGACCCTGCCACGCCTCAAACCGCGCCGCTTCTACGACCTCGTCGTCGAGGTCGCCCTCATCCGCCCTGGACCGATCCAGGGCGGTTCGGTACACCCCTACATCCGCCGCCGCAACGGTCAGGAGCAGGTGACCTACCTCCACCCCTTGCTCGAGAATTCGCTCGGCAAGACGCTCGGTGTGCCGCTGTTCCAGGAGCAGCTGATGCAGATGGCGATCGACATCGCCGGGTTCACCCCGGCCGAGTCGGACGAGTTACGCCAGGCGATGGGTTCCAAGCGGTCAGCGGCTCGGATGGAGCGGTTGCGCGAACGGCTCTACGCAGGGATGGCCGAGCGGGGGATCACCGGTGAGGTCGCCGACGAACTGTTCGTCAAGATGAAGGCGTTCGCCAACTATGGGTTCCCCGAGTCGCACTCGGTGAGCTTCGCCTACCTCGTCTACGCGTCGTCGTGGATCAAGTACCACGAGCCCGCCGCGTTCTGTGCCGCCTTGCTCAACGCCCAGCCGATGGGGTTCTGGTCGCCGCATACGTTGGTGCGCGACGCCCGCCGACATGGTGTCGTCGTACACACCCCTGACCTCAATGCCTCCCGTGCGATGGCCACCCTCGAGCCGTGTGAAGGATCCGAGGGTGCGGTCGCCGTCCGTCTCGGTCTCGGCTCGATCCGCAACATCGGGAGCGATCTCGCGGAGGCGATCGACACCAGCCGCGACAGCGACGGCCCGTTCGTCGACACCGAGGATCTCGTGCGCCGCGTCCCCGACCTGCAGCTTCCGCAGCTCGAAGCGTTGGCGACTGGGGGAGCGTTCGGCGAGTGCTTCGAACTCGAGCGGCGGATGGCGCTGTGGACTGTCGGCGCAACCGTTCAGTCCCGTCCCGGTCGGCTGGAGGGAATCGTCACCGGGGCAACGGCTCCGCACCTGCCCGGTATGGCGCCGGTCGAAGAGGCGATCGCCGACCTGTGGGCGACCGGTGTGGCACCCAACGGTCACCCGACGACCTTTGTGCGCGATCAACTGAGTGAGATGGGTGTACTCACCTCCGTCGAATTGTGGGATCCCGAGCCCGGGTCGGTGGTGCAGGTCGCCGGGGTCGTCACCCACCGTCAGCGGCCGATGACCGCGCAGGGTACGACGTTCCTCAACCTCGAGGATGAAACCGGCCTGGTCAACGTCGTTGTCTCGAAGGGTTGCTGGGCGCGGTTCCGCAAGGTTGCCAGGGGAGCGCCGGCGATGCTGATCAGGGGTCGTCTCGAACGCAGCGAGGGGGTCGTCAACATCGTCGCCGACCACCTCGCGCCGCTGCCGCTCCCCGGCAAGACGACCAGCCGTGACTTCCGCTGACCCCTCTCCGTCGCCGACCCCGTCGAACTCTCGGCGTCACAGACGGCGGAATCCGCTGTCTTCGACGCCGAGACTTCGTACGTACTACCGATCGCGCGTCCCGCGCGCCCACTACACGACATGTACACATCGCGATTCGACAGCTGGGCGACCAACCATCACGGGCTCATCACCCGTGTCGTGTCCGGATTGTCGGTGGACGCGTGGCGGCGAGCCCTACGAGCGGGCCATCTCGAAGAGTTGCACCCCGGCGTTGCCCGGCTTCCCGGCACGACGAGGACTGTCGCGCAACGCATCGCCGCAGCGGTGCTCGCCGCCGGACCCGGCGCCCTGGCTTCCCATCGAAGCGCGGCGATGTTGTGGGGGATCGACCGACCGTTCGACGACGAGATCGATGTGACGCTCGTCGCCCGACATCGCTGCAGCCGCATCACCGGCGTCCACATCCACCGGCCGACCGACCACGCCGAACTCGTCCCACAGCGTCGCTCGAACATCCCGTGCAGCAACATCTTGCGAACGTTGTGCGACCTCGGTGCTGTCGATCCCGACGCAGTGTCGCGGGCGGTGGGTCACACACTGTCGTCCGGATTGGCTGACCTCGGCGCGCTCGAATCGTCGCTCGCGAAGCATGCACGACCTGGTCGGGCGGGCGTTCGCGCGCTGCGTGCGGCGATCGATGAGTGGTCGATCGACGCCAAGCCGAGCGACTCGATGTTGGAGACGGCGATGGTGCGGTTCATCGAGCACCACCGGCTGCCCGCAGTCGAGTTCCATCCGATGATCTGTGGATGGGAGGTCGACTTCCGCATCGCCGACACGGCGATCCTCGTCGAGTGCGACGGGTGGACCACCCACGGCCTCGACCGGCAGCAGTTCGAGCGGGATCGCCGCCGCGACGACGATCTTCGCGCCGCTGGTTGGATCGTCATGCGCTTGACCTACCGGGCAATCGTGTCGCGTCCCTCCGACACGGCACGTCGGATCCGCCGCGCGGTCGACCGTTGGTCTGCGCTTCCGGCACCGTCGATCGAACGGCGCTGACTCCACACTCTCGGCGTCAGATGCGGCGAGATCCGCCGGCTGTGACGCCGAGACGAAATCCGACTCTGGGCGGGTGGCAGATTTGCGAGGTGGTGTCAGGTGCCCGCTCGGCGGTTGGCGGGCCGGGGGAACAACACGCGGGCCAACAGCGGCGCCTTGAATCGCTGCCATTCGCGATCGGGTTGTGCCAGGCGGTCGGCGACGACCATGACCGCCGCCGGGTTGAAGCCGAGGCCGCA